>NZ_WNXF01000009.1:0-157698 GCF_010993675.1 Modicisalibacter sp. 'Wilcox' | reverse complement strand
ACTGATGAAGCATGAGACGGGATATCGCCCTCCAAGCCCCATCAAGGCTTGACGGGCAACATAGAATCTCCCACGGCCAGGCTCCGGATGAACCATCTGCCGAGAGCTCCCCGGCCCGCCAGGCACCGGGTGCGGCGGTAGCCCCGCGCCCTAAGTTTTTGCGCCCGTCGGCCGATAACACCGGGGAATACCGGATTTCTGCTCCGGCTCACGGATCGAGGGAGAGGTGGTGTGATCGCAGTCGTTGTCATCATCGTGCTGGCCACGCTGGCGCTCGCCGGCCTGGGCGTCATGGCCAGCGCTCCGCGCTGGCCCCTGCCGGCCGAGGCGCTGGCCGCCTATGGCGGCTATGCCCTGGCCCTGGTCGCGGCCATGGGGGTGCTGATCCTGCTGGTGATGCTGGCCCATCAGCAGCGCCTTCAACAGCGCGCCCTGACCCGGAGCCTGGAACTCCAGCAGGCCCAGCAGCGCGGCCTGGAAACCACGCAGCTCATGGAGCGCTTCGTGCATCAGGCGGAACTGCTGCTGGAGCGGGAAAGCCTCGACCCCAACAAGCGCAGCGTGCTGCGCTGCCTGTCCATCGATGCACTGCGCGGCAATACCGGCCGCGGCGATCCCAACTACCATCGCCTGGCGCGGCTGTTCGAGTGGCTGGCGCAGGAGGCCGAGGCGGCCGGTCAGGACCCGGTCCGGCAACGCCTGATGGAGCCCGTGCTGCGCCAGTATGCGGAAATCGCCGATCAGCTTTGCCACGTGGGCGAGGCCGACCCGACGCGGCTGGAGCCCTTCCTGCGCTTCCAGCCGCAGGCCCGGCCCGAGGCCGAGCGCATCGAGGCCTGATCGCCTTCAGTAGAGGCGGTTGCCGGTATCTCCCTGCCTGACCGCCGCCGTCACCGTGATCTCGACACGCAGCTCGTCGGCGGGCATCGGTGCGGTGATGCAGGTACGCGCCGGGGCGTGCCCGTCCGGGACCCAGGCATCCCAGACGGCGTTCATCGCCGCGGCGTCGGCGCCGTCCTTCAGGTAGATCGTCGCCGCGAGCAGGTGCTCGCGATCCGAGCCGATCTCGGAGAGCAGCGCATCGAGACGTGCCAGCATGCTTTCGGTCTGTTCGGTGACGTCGCCGTGGCGCGCCTCCGGGCCGGCCACCTGGCCGCACAGGTACGCCACGCCGTTGTGAATCACTGCCCGGCTCATGCGGGCCTTGGTGTCATGACGCTGGATCATCGCTCTTTCCTCGTGGGGGTTGGGGTCAACGCAGCAGGAGCAACGGCACCTCGGCGCTGCGCAGCATGGCCGTGGTGGTGCTGCCGACCAGCAGGTGTCGGATGCGCGAATGGCCGTAGGCGCCCATGACCAGCAGGTCGATGGCCTGTTCGCGCTGGTAGTCGCGCAGGGTGGCTTCCACGTCGCCGGCGCGGACCGCCTTGTGGGCCTTGATCCCGGCATCGTTGAGGGTGTCGATCGCCCAGTCGAGCTGGGCCTGGATGTCGGCGATATCCGCGCCGATCGTCACCACATGGCAGGTCAGGCCGGCGAACAGCGGGCTGGCGGCGATCATCTCGATGCCCTTGCGCGTGGTGCGGCTGCCGTCGAAGGCGATCATGACCCGCTGGGGCGCGCGGAAGCTCTCGGGCACCATCAGGATCGGCCGGTGCACGGCGCGCACCACCCGCTCCAGGTTGGAGCCCAGGTGCTCGGACGCCCGATGGGCGGACTCGCCGCGCTTGCCCATCACCAGCAGCCGCGTCTCGCCTTCCAGGTCATGCAGGGTCTCGACCAGCTCGCCGTTGCGCTGGCGGCTGTGGGGGTCTTCCACGCCATCCTCGACGGCCCGCTGGCAGGCCGCCTCCAGCATCACCCGACCCTGCTCCCGGGAGAGCTTGGCGCGGCGTTCGTCCAGCGAGGCCAGCTCCTCGAGCAGGTGCTCGCGGCTACCCAGGCCGATGTTGCCCGACAGGTTGCCGGCCTCGGGCGGCGCATGGTTGTCGATCACGTGCAGGAAGGTCAGCGGCGCCTCGAGGCGCAGGCTCGCCCAGGCGGCACAGTCGCATACCGCCGTGGCATAGCCGGAGCCGTCGATGCAGGCCATGACGTGTTCTTTCATCGGGCACTCACTCCCAGGTTGTCCATTGTTCGCTTCATCGTCGGCGCAGCGCGGCGTCGACTCAATGGCCGCTCATCAGTTTCTCGACCGCCTCGGGCTTGTCGTGCACCGCGAAGCGATCCACGAGCGTGGCGCTCGCCTCATTGAGACCCTCCACCTCGACTTCGGTGCCCTCGCGCCGGAAGCGAATCACCACCTTGTCGAGGGCATCCACCGCCGTGATGTCCCAGAAGTGTGCCCGCGACAGGTCGATGCGCACCCGCTCCAGCGACTCCTTGAAGTCGAAGGCGTCGGTGAAGCGATCCGCCGAGGTGAAGAATACCTGACCGATCACCCGATACTCGCGGGCCTGGCCATCGTCGCTGGCCTGGCTGTCGATGTAGAGCACCCGGCCGACCTTGTTGGCGAAGAACAGCGAGGCCAGCAGCACGCCGACGAACACGCCGATCGCCAGATTGTGGGTCGCCACCACCACCACTACCGTGGCCAGCATGACGATGTTGGTGCTCATGGGATGCTTGCGCAGGTCGCGCAGCGACTCCCAGCTGAAGGTACCGATCGAGACCATGATCATCACCGCCACCAGCGCGGCCATGGGAATCTGCGACACCCAGGGGCCGAGGAACACCACCAGGATCAGCAGGAACACCCCGGCGACCAGCGTCGACAGCCGCCCGCGCCCGCCGGACTTCACGTTGATCACCGACTGGCCGATCATCGCGCAGCCCGCCATGCCGCCGAGCAGCCCGGTGGCGATGTTGGCGATGCCCTGGCCACGACACTCGCGGTTCTTGTCGCTGCCGGTATCGGTGAGCTCGTCGACGATGGTCGATGTCATCAGCGACTCGAGCAGCCCCACCACGGCCAGGCCCAGCGAATAGGGCAGGACGATCAGCAGCGTCTCCAGGTTGAGCGGCACATCCGGCCACAGGAATACCGGCAGGCTGTCGGGCAGCTCGCCCATGTCGCCCACGGTACGGATATCCATGCCGGTGAGCATGTAGACGATCGTCAGGGTGACGATGCACACCAGCGGCGAAGGCACCGACTTGCCGATCTTCGGCAGCAGCGGAAACAGATAGATGATCGCCAGCCCCGCCGCCGTCATGGCATAGACGTGCCAGGTGACGTTGGTCAGCTCGGGCAGCTGGGCCATGAAGATCAGGATCGCCAGCGCATTGACGAAGCCGGTGACCACCGAGCGCGAGACGAAACGCATCAGCTCGCCGAGCCGCAGGTAGCCGGCGATGATCTGGAACACCCCGGTGAGCAGGGTCGCGACCAGCAGGTACTGCAGGCCGTGCTCCTTGACCAGGCTGACCATCAGCAGGGCCATGGCCCCGGTGGCGGCCGAGATCATGCCCGGGCGGCCGCCGGCGAAGGCGATCACCACGGCCATCGAGAAGGAGGCATAGAGCCCCACCTTGGGATCGACGCCGGCGATGATCGAGAAGGCGATGGCCTCGGGGATCAGCGCCATGGCGACCACCAGGCCGGCGAGAATGTCGTTCTTGGGGTTGAAGAACCAGGTCTGTCTCAGGGATCGGATCATGCGGGTGTCCAGGTATCGTCAGGGGCGACGTACCCTCGCCGCGCTCTCCGGGAACCTTCCGGGGCGACGGTACGTGCGGTGTTCGGTCTTCGAAAACGGGAGCCGTTCGGGCGAACGGACATGCGACGCTCACCGGCGGTCGACTCGCCGGGCGTCGCCGGGGCGCGTGTCGGGCACGCAAGGCGGGGCCGGTACTAGGGCGGACTGGCGATGATCGCGCGCGACCTCATGGCGAGTTCATCCTTTCGTCGAAGCGGTGCATGGCGAAGCGGCGCATTCTAGCAGGCCGGGAGCGTGATATCACCCCGAACCGGCCTGCACCGACCGCGCCCGGCAGCGTTCCAGATGCCGCTCCAGCAGCGCCTTGCCGAGCAGCGTGCCCAGCACCAGCGCCCCGCCGGCAAAGGCCAGCCTGGACGGGCGCTCGCCGAGTATCCACCACACCCACAGGGTGCCGACGACGGTTTCCAGCAGCATCAGCAGGCTGACCTCGGCGGCCGGCAGGTAGAGCGGGCCACGCTGGATCAGCGTGAAGCCCAGCGGCAGCAGCACCAGGCAGAGCAGCGCCAGATAGCCCGCCCGGGCCGGCGCGGGCAGCATCGGCGCCACCCCCTGCACCACCCCGGCCATGCCGGCGGCCACCGCCACCAGCACGCCCGACAGCACCAGTATGGGGCTCATGTCGATCCCGGGCCGCGTCCGGCACAGGGTGAAGTTGGCGGCCATGCACAGTGCCGACATCAAGGCGCAGGCATTGCCCTGCCATGCCCCCGGCCCGGCATCGTCCAGGACGATCAGCGAGGTACCGGTCAGGCACAGCCCGATCGCCAGCCAGGTGCGCCGCGGCTGCCGCTCATGGAGAAAAAGCCGTGACAGCAGCGCGGCGATCAGCGGCGTCCCGGCGAGAATCATCAGCACGTTGCCGCCGCGGGTGTAGTGATTGCCGAGCACGAAACCGATGTTCGACGCGCCGAACAGCAGCGCCACCCCGAGCCCCGTCAGGCCGCAACGCCGAAAGGCCGGGACGATCGCCCCGCGCAGACGCAGCGCCAGCACCGCCAGAAAGCCCAGCGCGGTCAGCAGCCCGCGCCACAACAGTGCCTGGCTGTCGGGCATGCCGATCAGCTTTACCAGCAGGGCATCGGGGGAAATGATCAACGGCCCCGCGGCGGTCATCAGCAGGCCTTGCTGGCGCAGGGACAATGACGCGAGTGGCGAGGTGTTCGGCAAGACATCGCTCCGAGATGTTGTCCGGTCGGACCGACAGGCTGGCCGACTGGCCGAGCGCCGGCAAGCCGGTACGCCTACACGAGGCCGCGTGCGACAAGGGCCTCGCGAATGATGGGCACCGGCGTCATCAGGTGCTCGCGCATGCGTTCGCAGGCCCGCTCGCTGTCGCGGGCCAGGATGGCGTCGACCAGGGCGGCGTGTTCGCGGCGCTTGGCTTCCAGCGCCGCCTCGGAAAAGACCGTCTCGCACAGCCACAGGTGCCGATAGCGCTCCGCCTGGTCGAACAGCGACTCGCGCACACGCAGCAGGAGCGGCGACTGGCAGCCGGCGACGATGGCGTAGTGAAACGCCTTGTGGCGGGCGTCCCAGACATCCAGCATCTCGTCGGCATTATGCACTTCCACCACCTTCGCCAGGGTATGCAGCTTGGCGAGGATGTCGGCCTCCCACTCGTCCCCGCCCCTGGCGATCGCCAGCTCGAGCATCAGCCCCTCGAGATGGGCCCGCGCATCGTAGATGTCGTTGAGTTCCTGCTCGGACATGCCGGCGACCCGATAGCCGCGCTGGCTGACCGCCGTCACCAGATGCTCGCCGACCAGTTGCGACAGCGCTTCGCGCACCGGCCCCACGCCCAGGTCATAGCGCGCCTTGAGCCGGCTCATCAGCAGCTTTTCACCGGGGGCGTAGACGCCGCGGATGATGTCGCGCTTGAGCTGGCGGTAGGCACTGATGGCCAGGTTGGGACGCGGGGCGGGCTGGGTCATGAAGCATTCCTTGCGGCAGAGGGACCCATCATACCCAACTCCGGCGGGACCGGAAAAACGATGAAATTTCTCCAAAAACTTATAATTTTGACATATGAATAAAATGTAGATATTTTTCCTCTCGTTGACCCACGATGCACGCCCTTGAACACCCAGGAGGTTCGCCATGACAGCCCTGCCATCACTCGCCGAGATCGATACCCATGGATTCCGGCTCGCCCCGCTGCCCCAGTCCCCCCGCCTGCTTCGGCTGACCCTCGAGGCACAGACGGTGACGGCCTTTCTCGATGCGGTCGACGACCTGCCCGTCCAGGCACTCGAGTACAAGTCCATGCTGCGCTTTCGCGTCGCCAGGGTGCTCGATGACCTGTGCCGCAACACGCTGCAGCCGCTGCTGGTGGATACGCTGGTGGACCGCGCTCACGGGGCACTGCTGATCGATGCCGAGGGGGTGAATCAGGTCGAGCAGGTCGACGCGATGATCAAGCTGTCGACCGCCGTGGCGCACTGCTTCGGGCGCTCCAACTTCGACGCCATGAGCGGCCAGTACTATGCGCGTTTCGTGGTGAGGAATGTCGACGAGTCGGACAGCTACCTGCGCCAGCCGCACCGCGTGATGGAACTGCACAACGACGGCACCTTCGTCGAGCAGGACACCGACTACGTGCTGATGATGAAGATCGACGAGCGGAACATGGAGGGCGGCAACTCGCTGCTGCTGCACCTGGATGACTGGGAGGATCTGGAGCGCTTCTACCACCATCCGCTGGCGCGCCGCGAGATGCGCTGGTCGGCGCCGCCCAGCAAGAAGGTCGCCCGCGACATCCATCACAGCGTGTTCGACGTCGATGCCGAGGGACGACCGGTGATGGCCTACATCGACCAGTTCGTGCAGCCCCGGGACTTCGAGGAGGGCAACTGGCTCACCGACCTCTCGGAATCCCTGGAGAGCAGCGACGCGCGCCTGTCACTGCCCGTCCCGGTCGGCAGCTTCCTGCTGATCAACAACCATTTCTGGCTGCACGGCCGCGACCGTTTCACTGCACATCCGGAGCTGCGCCGGGAACTGATGCGCCAGCGGGGCTACTTCACCCACAAGAAGACGCTGGCCACCTCACGGACCGAGTGAGCCATCCGCCAGGCCACCCCACCCCCCACAATAGAGCAATCGTCGTTGGCTCCGGCAAGGGGCGCCGGGGACAGGTCATAGAGGGGGTCCGACGCCATGGCCGGAAAGTGTTCCCTTCCCTTCCGGCATTTCCGCCATCCATGGCGGTCAGATGGCGTCGGTAGCGCCCAGGGACGGGTTCACAGCACCCCCTTGAAGACCTGTCGACGGATCCGCCCCTGGCGACAACACCTAACGGCGATACCCCTGACTCCCTCAACCTGCGAGATTCCGGTGTACGATTTCATCATCATCGGCGGCGGCATTCTGGGCATGTCGACCGCCATGCAGCTCATCGAAGCCTACCCCGACCGGCGCATGCTGGTCCTCGAGAAGGAAGGCGGGCCGGCGCATCACCAGACCGGCCACAACAGCGGCGTCATCCATGCCGGCGTCTACTACGCGCCGGGCAGCCTCAAGGCGCGCTTCTGCCTGGCCGGCAACCGCGCCACCAAGGCCTTCTGCGATACCCACGACGTCGCCTACGAAACCTGCGGCAAGCTGCTGGTCGCCACCAACGACGTGGAAATGACCCGCATGCAGTCGATCTGGGAGCGTACCGGCGCCAACGGACTGGAGCGCGAGTGGCTGAGCGCCGAGGCACTGCGCGAGAGAGAACCCGATATCACCGGTGTCGGCGGCATCTTCGTGCCCTCGAGCGGCATCGTCGACTACGCCGAGGTTACCGCCCGGATGGCCGACGTCTTTCGCCGCGCCGGCGGCGAGATCCGCTACGACGCGGAAGTGACCGCCCTGGAGGAACGCCGCGACGAGGTGGTGGTGACCAGCTCGCAGGGCACCTTCACCACCCGCCATCTGGTCTCCTGCTCCGGCCTGATGGCCGACCGCACGGTGCGCATGCTGGGCCTGACGCCCGCCTTCACCATCTGCCCCTTCCGCGGCGAGTACTACCTTCTGCCCCCGCAGCACAACACCATCGTCAATCACCTCATCTACCCCATCCCCGATCCCGGGATGCCGTTTCTCGGCGTGCACCTGACCCGCATGATCGACGGCACGGTGACCGTGGGCCCCAACGCCGTGCTGGCCTTCAAGCGCGAGGGCTATCGCAAGCGCGACATCTCGCTGCGCGACCTGCTCGCCATGGGCACCAACCCCGGCATTCGCCGGGTGCTGCGCAGCCACTGGCGCGCCGGGCTCCACGAGATGAAGAACTCGCTGTTCAAGGGCGGCTATCTTGAGGAGGTACGCAAGTACTGCCCGAGCCTGACGGCCGACGACCTGACACCCTACCCGGCCGGCGTCCGTGCCCAGGCGGTGTCCCGCGACGGGGAGCTGATCGACGACTTCCTGTTCGTCAACACGGCCCGCACCGTCAACGTCTGCAACGCCCCCTCTCCCGCCGCGACCTCGGCCATCCCGATCGGCGCGCACATCGTCGAGAAGGTCAGGGCCCAGGTGGACGCCTGAGCGTCGCCAGCCGTGCAGGCGATCATCGCGGTGCCGCGTGCCGGGCACCGCGACGGCGCGACGCCTTCAGATGACGCTTCAGGGCACGGCGCAGCCGATCGGCCTCGTGGCGCAACCCGTCGCCGGAGACCATGCCGATGCCCATCACCAGCCCGCGGCGAGGGTCGTCCCGCCCGCAGGCCAGGCTCAACGGGCGCACCACCAGCTGCGCCTCGAGCAGCCGCTGGGTCAGCGCCACATCATCGATCTCGGGATCGAGCTCGAGACACAGGCTGATGGTGCCGCTGGGCGCGGATAGCCGCCTGACGCCGGGCAGGTCGTAGAGCCGGTCGTGGAGGACCTGCTGACGGGCGAGGTAGTCCCGACGAATGCGCCGGTTCCAGGCATCCAGGTCCCCGTCGTCGATGAACTGCGCCAGCACCGCCTGGTCCATCATCCGCCCCTCGCGGAAGACCTCGCTGCGCAGCCGGTTGAGCGGGTCCGCCAGCCCGCGCGGCACCACCAGGTAGCCCAGCCGCAGCCCGGGAAACAGCAGCTTGGAAAACGTGCCCACCAGCACGCCGGCGCTGCCCTGCGGATCGAAGAGCAGGTCACTGCCGCCGTCGTCGGCGAACTCGTAATCGTCCTCGATGACGAACGACGCCCCCACCTCGCGACACAGCGCCCGCTTGTCCGCGGTCCGCGTCGGCACGCCCAGCGGGTAGTGATGGCTGCCGGTGAAATAGGCCAGGTGCACCGGCTGCGAGGCGGTGCGCGGCACATACCCCGACTCGGGATGCCAGGCCAGGGTCTCGACCTCGAGCCCCGCCGCCATGAAGACGTTGCGCGCCCCCCAGTAGCAGGGGGAGTCGAGCAGTACCCGCTGGCCGGCATCGGCCAGCGCCAGCGTGCACAGCTCGATGCCGTGATGCGCGCCTTCGGTGATGATGATCTGGTCGGTGTCGCAGCGGATGCCGCGCCAGCGCTGCAGGAAGTCGCGAATCGCGCGCTTGAGCGGGCCGTACCCGCCGGTGGAATAGGACAGCAGCAGGGTGTTCTGCGGCACGGTGACGCTGGCGTAGAGCGAGCGCCACTTGCGCATCGGAAAGTGCGCGATATCGGGAATGCCGGGCATGAAGGCACCGCTCTGGATCGAGCTGGCTCCGGGGCTGGCCAGCACCGCCCTCGCCCGCGCCGACAGTGCCGCCTCGCCGGAACGCGACAGCGCGGCCTCGGCGAGCGGGGCCACCGGCGCCTGACAGGGCCGGCACACCCAGGTCCCGCTGCCCTGCCCGGTCACCAGCAGGCCCTCGTCGATGAGCCGCTGCAGGGCCTTGACCAGAGTGCCGCGCGCCAGCCCCAGTCGGGCGCAGATGCGCCGCTGGGAGGGCAGGCGCACCCCGCCGGGCCAGTGCGAATGAATCACGCCGCGCAGGGCCTGCTCGACACGCACCTGCTTGCCGAGACTCTCGGGCTGTCGCTGATAGGCGGCCCACAACGCGCTCAGCCGGGCATCTTGCGTTGCCATCGTGTCTTTTTCCTCCCTGCCAGGCGCCCATTCTCGGCGCGGACCGGCAATTGGTCCAGTCGAACGCCGAATTGGTCTATTCAATGCCGACCGGCACGCTGCTAGCGTGCCTTCAGGACCGGGCCTGCAAGGTAAGTCGGTCCTCACCATGACAACATCAAGAAACCTGGATTGGACAACAATGATGCAAGACACTTCCCATCAGACGGACAAGCTCGTCCGCGTGCTGGCCCGAGGCGACGTGCTCGCCCTGGCCTTCGGCGCCATGATCGGCTGGGGCTGGATCGTGCTCACCGGTACCGCCATCCTGGACGCCGGCAGTCTCGGTGCGATTCTCGCCTTCATCGTCGGCGGCATCGCCGTGCTGCTGGTCGGCCTGACCTACGCCGAGCTGGCCGCCGCCATGCCCAAGGTCGGCGGTGAGCACGTCTACAGCTATCGCGCACTCGGCCATTTCGCCTCCTTCATCTGCACCTGGAGCATCGTGCTCGGCTACGTCGGCGTCGTCTCCTTCGAGGCGGTGGCCCTGCCGACGGTGGTCGAGCAGCTGCTGCCCGGCTATGCCGTCGGTCACCTGTGGACCGTCGCCGGCTGGGACGTCAAGGCCAGCTGGGTGGCGGTCGGCGTGATCGGCTCGCTGGTCATGATGGTCATCAACTACCTCGGCATCTCGACGGCGGCGCTGATCCAGAAGCTGGTCACCGGCCTGATCCTGGTGGTCGGCGTGCTGTTCATCACCGGCGCGCTGTTCACCGGCGACGGCATCAACATGACCCCGCTGTTCAACCACGGCGCCGACGGCGGCCTGGCCGGCGGCATCATGGCGGTGATGGTGATGGTGCCCTTCCTGTTCGTCGGCTTCGACGTGATCCCCCAGGCCGCCGAGGAGATCAACCTGCCGTTCCGCGACATCGGCAAGGTACTGATCGTCTCGGTGATGATGGCGGTGGCCTGGTACGCGCTGATCATCCTCGGCACCAGCCTGATGCTCGGCCACGACACCCTGGTCGAGAGCACGCTGAGCGTGCCCGACGCCATGGCCGTCGTCATGGGCAGTCCGTGGGGCAGCAAGCTCATGGTGCTGGCGGGGATCGCGGGCATCATCACCAGCTGGAACGCCTTCTACATCGGCGGCTCCCGCGCCATCTACGCGCTGGCCCACTCGGGCATGCTGCCGGCCTTCCTGGCCAAGCTGCACCCCACCCACAAGACGCCCACCAACGCCATCCTGATGATCGGCCTGCTGTCGATGCTCGCCCCCTTGCTGGGCCGTCCGGCGATGGTCTGGCTGGTCGATGCCGGCGGCCTGGGCATCGTGATCGCCTACCTGTTCGTGGCGCTGTCCTTCATGGTTCTGCGGGTCCGCGAGCCGGACATGGAGCGTCCCTTCCGGGTCGGCAACGCCAAGCTGGTAGGCAGCCTGGCGGTGGCCTTCTCCTTCATCATGGCCTGCCTCTACCTGCCGGGCAGCCCCTCCGCCCTGACCGGCACCGAATGGCTGATCTTCGGTATCTGGATGGCGACCGGGCTGGCGATGTACGGCTACGCGCTGAACCGCTACGGGCGGGACTACAGCAACCAAGTCATGCAAGACGTCTACGTACGCTGAGGAAACACGCTCCATGATCGACCTGTTCACCCAAGGTCAGCCCGTCGATGCCTGCATCGGCGGCGAGTGGCGCCCCGGGCGGCGCCGCTTCCCGGTCACCGACCCTGCCAGCGGCGAGACGCTGGCGCAGGTCGCCGATCTCGACGCCGCCGATGCCCGCGATGCCGTGGCCGCCGCCCACCGGGCGCTGCCGGCCTGGCGCGCCACCCCGGTGAAGGAACGCAGCCGACTGCTGCGGACCTGGTTCGATGCCATCGTCGAGGCCGGCGAGACGCTCGCCGAGCTGATGACGCGCGAGCAGGGCAAGCCGCTCGCCGAATCCCGGGGCGAGGTGAGCTACGGCGCCTCGTTCGTCGAATTCTTCGCCGAACAGGCCAAGACGCTGAGCGGCGAGACGCTGCCCATGCAGAGCGCGGACAAGCGGATGCTGGTCACCCGCGAGCCGGTCGGCGTGGTCGCGGCCATCACGCCGTGGAACTTTCCGCTGGCGATGATCACCCGCAAGTGCGCGCCGGCGATCGCCGCCGGCTGCACGGTGGTGATCAAGCCCGCCGAGGCGACCCCGCTGACCGCGCTGGCGCTGGCCCGCCTGGCCGAGCAGGCCGGCCTCCCGGCCGGCGTGCTCAATGTGGTCACCAGCGAGCAGCCCGCGGCGATCGGCGAGGTGCTGACCACCGACCCGCGCGTGCGCAAGGTCTCGTTCACCGGCTCCACCCCAGTCGGCAAGACCCTGCTGGCCCAGTGCGCGAGCACGGTCAAGAAGACCGCCATGGAGCTGGGCGGCAACGCGCCGTTCATCGTCTTCGACGATGCCGACCTGGACGCCGCCGTGGAGGGCGCGATCGCCGCCAAGTTCCGCAACGCCGGCCAGACCTGCGTGTGCACCAATCGCTTCCTGGTGCAGTCGGGGGTCTACGACGCCTTCGTCGACAAGCTGACCGCCCGGGTGAAGACCCTCAAGGTCGGCGACGGCCGCGAGCCGGGCGTGCAGATCGGCCCGCTCATCAACGCCGCCGCGGTGGACAAGGTCCGGCGTCACGTCGGCGACGCGCTGGAAAAGGGCGCCCGCCTGCTGTGCGGAGGCGAGCCCCACCCCGCGGGCGCGCAGTTCTTCACGCCCACGGTGATCGCCGACGCCACCCGCGACATGGCCGTGGCCGAGGAAGAGACCTTCGGCCCGCTGGCCCCGGTGTTCCGCTTCGACAACGACGCGGAAGCCATCGCCCTGGCCAACGACACCCCCTTCGGCCTGGCCGCCTACTTCTACAGCCGCGACTACCGGCGCATCTTCCACACCCTGGAAGCCCTGGAGTACGGCATGGTGGGCGTCAACGAAGGGCTCATCTCCACCGAGCTGGCCCCCTTCGGTGGCATCAAGGAATCGGGGCTGGGCCGCGAGGGCTCGCATCACGGCCTCGAGGAGTTTACCGAGATGAAGTACGCCTGCCTCGGCGGCCTCTAGGCTTTGTCTGAAAACTGGCTGCGCTCGATCATGCTGCGTTAAAAATCAGCTCAAAATGCTCATTTACACTCCGTAAACTCCGCTTTTTCGCTGATTTTTGCCTTGCCTGATCGTCGCTCGCCGACTTTTCAGACAAACCCCGGGACAAAAGCGGGCTGCGCTTTTGTTTCCACCAACGATTCGCGATAGGCCTCGTGGGAGGGAATTCATTCCCGACGGCGCGCCACGGCAATCGACAGGGTGCGACGCTCTCGACCCCATTCGCTCTCGCTCAGGATCATCAACCACCCCTGGCCGCCGTTCACGGCGGCCAACCACTGGAGTCTGCCTGCATGACCAATGCCGAACTCAACGCCCTGAAGGACCAGTACGTCGCCAGCGGCGCCGCCTCGCCCACCACCGTCTTCGCCGATCGCGCCGAGAACGCCGAGATCTGGGACGCCGACGGCCGCCGCTGGATCGACTTCGCCGGCGGCATCGGCGTGCTCAACCTGGGCCATCGCCATCCCCGGGTGGTCGAGGCCGTCAAGGCCCAGCTCGACCGCGTGATGCACACCTGCGCCACGGTGATGCCCTATGCCCCCTACGTGCAGCTGGCCCAGCGGCTGTGCGAGCTGACCCCGACCCGCGACGCGGCGCGCAAGGCGCTGCTGGTCAACACCGGTGCCGAGGCGCTGGAGAACGCCGTCAAGATCGCCCGCGCCGCCACCGGCCGCAGCGGCGTGATCTGCTTCGACGGCAGCTTCCACGGGCGCACCTTCATGACACTGGCCATGACCGGCAAGGTCATGCCCTACAAGAACGACTTCGGCCCCATGCCGGGCGACGTCTATCGCGCGCCCTACCCCAACCCGCTGCACGGCATCAGCGACGACGAGGCCCTGGCCGGCCTGAAGAAGGTCTTCAAGACCGACATCGCCCCGCATCGCACCGCCGCGATCGTCATCGAACCGGTGCAGGGCGAGGGCGGCTTCTACATCGCCTCGACCTACTTCCTCGAGCAGCTGCGCGCCCTGTGCGACGAGCACGGCATCCTGCTGATCGTCGACGAGGTCCAGTCCGGCTTCGCGCGTACCGGCAAGCTGTTCGCCATCGAGCACAGCGGCGTCGCGCCGGACATCGTCACCATGGCCAAGAGCCTGGCCGACGGCATGCCGCTGTCGGCGGTGGTCGGCAACGCCGCGGTCATGGACGCCTCCGGCCCCAACTCGCTGGGCGGCACCTACAGCGGCAACCCGCTGGCCTGCGCCGCGGCGCTGGCGGTCATCGAGGCCATCGAGGAGGAGGACATCCTCGCCAGGAGCGAGCGCCTGGGCCGCGCCCTGGCCGAGCGCTTCGCGACCTGGGAGTCGCGCTTCGGCGCCGTCGCCCACGCCCGCCACCTGGGTGCCATGGCGGCCTTCGAGTTCGTCGACCCGGCAAGCGGCAAGCCGGACCCCGCACTCACCCAGGCGGTGTGCGCCAAGGCCCGCGAGAAGGGACTGATCCTGCTCTCCTGCGGCTTCTATGCCAACACCATTCGCATCCTGGTGCCGCTGACCGCCGAGGGCAGCCTGGTCGAGGAAGGCCTGGACATCGTCGAGTCGGCGATCGCCGAACTGGCCGGCTGACCGCGCCGTCGCCGCCGTCGTTCGACGCCACCCTCAACGGGTGGCGTCGTCGTTTCGGGGCGACCCCTCGCCCTCGGGACGCGACGGCGCGCCGGCCTGAGGAACCTGTCCCGCCATGGCGGAGAAGCCCTTGAGCAGGTCCATGGGCATGGGGAAGACCACGGTCGAGGTATTCTTGCCGCTCATGTCGCTCATCGTCTGCAGGTAGCGCAGCTGCAGCGCCATGGGGTTGGCCGCCATCACGTCGGCAGCCTCGAGCAGCTTGTGCGAGGCCTGGAGTTCGCCCTCGGCGTGGATCACCTTGGCACGCCGCTCGCGCTCGGCCTCGGCCTGGCGGGCGATGGCGCGGATCATGCTCTCGTCGAGGTCGACGTGCTTGATCTCGACATTGGCGACCTTGATGCCCCAGCCCTCGGTCTGGGTGTCGAGGATCTCCTGAATGTCGTCGTTGAGCCGATCGCGCTCGGAGAGCATCTCGTCGAGATCGTGCTTGCCGAGCACCGAACGCAGGGTGGTCTGCGCCAGCTGGCTGGTCGCCACCCCGTAGTGCTCCACCTGGATGATCGCCTTCTCCGGGTCGACCACGCGGAAATAGAGCACCGCGTTGACGCGCACGGTGACGTTGTCCTGCGAGATCACGTCCTGCTCGGGCACGTCGAGGGTCACCAGGCGCAGGTCGACCACCTGCATCTTCTGGATCACCGGGATGATGATGAACAGCCCCGGCCCCTTGACCGCCTGGAAACGCCCGAGGAAGAACACCACCCCGCGCTTGTACTCGGGCAGGATGCGGATCGAGGCGCCGATCAGCAGCACCAGCAGCACCAGCGGAACCAGATAGGACAGCATCATGTCGATTCTCCCGATACGGAGGGGGGCGGATCGGGCGTCGCCGCATCATCCGGCACGACCTCGACGGTGAGACCGTCGACCGCCACCACCCGCAGTGTCTGGCCGGCCCGGACCGGCGAGCGGCAACGCGCCCGCCAGCGCTCGCCGAACAGGCGAACATGGCCCGCCCCCGTGAAGTCGTGCAGCGCCACGGCCCGCGCGCCGACCAACTCGTCCTGGCCGGTTCTCGGGCGCCGCCGCCGCAGGCCCAGAAAGCGCAGCGCCACCCACAGCATGAATCCCGAGGCAACCAGCGCCACGCCGCCGATCAACGGCAGCGACACCGCCAGGTTGCGATCATCCATGAGAATCACCGAGCCGGCCACGAAGGCGACGATGCCGCCGATGCCCAGCACCCCGAAGCTGGGCATCAGCGCCTCGCCGACGATCAGCGCCAGCCCCAGCAGCACCAGACCCAGCCCGGCATAGTTGATCGGCAGCACATGGAAGGCGAACAGCGCCAGCAGCAGGCAGATCCCGCCGACCACCCCGGGCACCAGTGCGCCCGGGCTGAGCAGCTCGAAGACCAGCCCGTAGAAGCCGAGAATCATCAGGAAATAGGCGACGTTGGGGTCCGAGATCACGCTCAGCAGCTCGGTGCGCCAATCGGGATCGAAGGCGACCGTGGCAAGCCCGGCGGTGTCGAGCGTGCGCGTGCCGTCGGCCATCACCACCTGGCGGCCGTCGATCTTGTCGAGCAGCTCGGGCACGTCGCGGGCGACGACATCAATGACATCCTTGTCGAGCGCCTCACCGGCGGTGAGGTTGACCGCCTCGCGCACCGCCCGCTCGGCCCAGTCGGCGTTGCGCCCGTGGCGCTGGGCCAGGCTGCGGATGGTCGCCACCGCATCCTCGAGCACCTTGCGCTCCATGGCAGTGTCGCCGCGGCGTTTGGATCCGCTGTCGTCGGTGGGCGGAGTCTTTTCGCTACTCTTTCCATTCTGGCCCGACTCGCCGCCGTCCTTTTCCGGCGCCGTCTCCGGCGAGCCGCCCGGCAGCAGCCCGCCGCCGATCTGCACCGGCGTCGCCGACCCGAGATGGGTGGTCGGCGCCATCGCCGCGACGTGGCTGGCGTAGAGCAGATAGGTACCGGCGCTGGCGGCGCGCGCGCCGGCGGGCGCGACATACACCACCACCGGTACCGGGCTGGCGAGCATCGCCTGGATCATGTCGCGCATCGAGGCATCCAGGCCGCCGGGCGTATTCAGGCGCAGCACCACCAGCGCCATGTCCTGCGTCTGCGCACGCTCCAGGCCACGCCGGAAATAATCGCTGGTCGCCGGCCCGATACTGCCGTGCAAAGTCATCACCAGCGCCTGGCGTGAGGCCGGCTGCGCCGTGGGCGTGAGCATGGCCCAGCCCAGCAGCGTGCACGCCAGGAATACAAGCCAGACCAGGCGGTGGTGACGAGCGACATGGAAATGGTTCGGCATCGACGGCATGAGTGCCTCGCTCTGGATCGAACGGTGCTGTCTTCAAGCTAGTGTCATCGCGCGAAAGTTGCTAAGCCAATCACATTGGCAGCCGCGTCACTCCCGCGTCCGCGCCCGCTGATAGAGCGAGCCCGTCGGCGAGCCCGTCGATTCCGTCTCGTCGGCCGACGGTGCGGGCGACTCAGGCCGGTCGCTCTCGGCAGCGCTCGACCCGGAATCTGCACCGGCCGAGCTTTCCTTTCCGGCGTCGCCGGCCTCGTCGCCCTCACCACCGGCCACCGAGGACAGCGTCTCCAGCGGGGAGGTCACCAGGTTCTCGAGGGCTTCGCGGATCGCCTGCCCCACGACACTGCCGACATCCAGCTCGGGGTCATCGAGCCGGATGGTGACCGGCACCTCGAAGCGGATCACGCCGTCATCGCCCTGCAGCAGGCCCACCAGCAGCCGGGCAGGCAGATCGGGCGCCTGGCCGGGCACCGGCTCGCCCAGATCCAGCCGGTGCAGGGCCACGTGCGTCTCGGCGCGCAGCCGGCCGTCGCGGATCCGGTAGGCGGCATCCAGCGTGAGCCGGCCCTGCTCGATCCGATAGCCGCCGAAGCGGCGAATGTAGGGGGCCAGGGTGGTCAGCGCCAGCTGCTCGACATGCAGGGTCATGTCGCCCTGCAGGGGGCGTTTCAGGGGCTGGAAGGTGCCCTCGATACGCAGGGGCGATTCACCGTCGACACGCCCGTCGAGCGCCAGGGCGCCATCGCCTTCACCGGCGCCCAGCCCCGTCCAGTCGCCATGCAGCGCCGCCAGCTTCAGTGACACCGGACGGGACAGATGACGATCCTCCAGCGCCACCCGGCCGTCGCTGATGGCCAGCCGTGCCAGCGACCAGCGCAGTCCGCGCCTCTTTCCTTGCCCCTGGCCCGACCCGCCGCCGGGCGGCAGCCAGGCACCCAGATTGGTGGTCAGCGCCTCGTCGATGGTGACTTGCCACCAGGGGTGCGCCAGCCGGATGGCATCGATCGTCAGGCGCGAGGCCTCGCTGTCGAAGTGCACTCCCTCGACCGCGACGTGCGCGAAGCGCCCCAGCGGCGCCCCGTCGGGCGTGGTCGCCTGGATATCGGCCAGCGAGCCCTGCGCCGTCAGCGTGGTGCCGGACGACGACGCCGACCCGGCGCGCAGCCGGACGCGGCCACTCAGGGTGCCGTGCGGCACCTCGGCCCGGGTGAGATAGGCGACATACCGGCTCACCACCGCCACCGGCAGGGCCTCGACCCGAAACGCCAGATCGGCCTGCCAGGGCGCGAAGCCCAGTGTGCCCTCGGCGGTGAACGGCCGGCCCGCCCAGTCCGCCTTGACGTCGAGCTTCATCGGCTCGGCGTCGCGCGAGTCATAGCCGGTGGCGGTCAGCGACGCCGAGGCGAGCGACAGGGTCACCGGACGCGACGGCCGCCGGTTGACCCAGTCGAAGCGCCCCTGCTCGGCGGTGAGGCGATCGATGCGCAGCGGCGCCTTTTCACCGTCGCCCCCGGCGAACAGCTGCGCCAGGTTCCACTCGCCGCTCTCCCGCCAGATCAGGCGCAGCCGCGGGGCGATGAAATGCAGCCGCTCGACATGCCAGCCCGGGTGCCACAGCGACGACCAGGCGATCCGGGCATCGACCTCACGGCTGGCCAGCACCGGCGGCTGCCCGGCCTCGCCGGCGATGCGCAGCCCCTCGAGCTGCACCGTCGCCTGCCAGGGCGTGACCTCCACGTGCTTGACCGTCACCTCGCGGCCGGTCATGGCGGAGAGCGTGCCGGTCAGGCGCGACGCCACGTAACGCGGCAGGGCCCATTGCCAGCCGATCACCAGCACGCCCGCCACCAGCAACAGCCCTGCCAGCCACCCCCCCTTGCGGTGGCCGCTTCTTGCCGCCTTGCTCCGTATCGCCATCACGCCTCTGCCCTTCCGTGGCCCGTCCTGTCTTCAGGGTGGCAGCCGGGGCGACCCCCGACCACTGTCGCGCCGTCCCGACAACCCGGGCCCGCGGCTGGCCAGACTGCATCTTTCCGGGCAGGCTGAGCGTAAGAAAGGACAGACACCCAACCTTCCGCTCAGCCCTCGACGCTCAGGAGCCCCTCGCGATGCCCCGCTTGCTCCCGGCCGGCCTCCGGCCCCTTCTCTCGCTCGTCCTGCTGCTCGTCGCCGGCGTCGCCCAGGCCTTCGCCCTCGACGACTGGTCGTCGGTGGAAGCCGAGGCACGCGGCCAGACCGTGTACTTCAATGCCTGGGGCGGTGATCCGGACGTCAACGCCTATCTCGACTGGGTCGCCGGGACGATGGCCGCACGTCACGGGGTCGACGTCGTCCACGTCAAGCTGGCCGATACCGCCGAGGCGGTGTCGCGGGTACTCGCCGAGAAGGCCGCCGGCAACACGGAGGCCGGCGCCATCGACCTGATCTGGCTCAACGGCGAGAACTTCGCCGCCATGAAGACGAACGGGTTGCTCTACGGCCCCTTCGCCCCGCGGCTGCCGCACTACGCGCTGACCGACCCCGCCGACCATCCGGCGGTCCGCGAGGACTTCACCCTGCCCACCGAGGGCTACGAGTCGCCGTGGGGCAAGGCGCAGCTGACCTTCTATCATGACAGCGCCCGCGTCGCCTCGCCGCCGCGCAGCATTCCGGCCCTGCTCGACTGGGCTCGGGCGCATCCGGGGCGCTTCACCTACCCGCTGCCGCCCGACTTCCTGGGCTCGAGCTTTCTCAAGCAGGCGCTGCTGGCGCTGGTCGACGACCGCACGCCCCTCTACCACCCGGTCGCGGAGGCCGACTTCGACGCGGTCACCGCACCGCTGTGGGACTATCTCGATCGCCTGCATCCCTATCTCTGGCGCCGGGGGCGCACCTTTCCGGCCAGCGACGCCACCCTGCGCCGGCTGATGGGCGACGGCGAGCTGAGCCTGGCCGTCACCTTCACGCCCTCCGCCCCCGCGGTGGCCGTGGCCGCCCATCGCCTGCCGCCCACCACGCGCAGCTACGTGCTCGACGGCGGCACCCTGGGCAACGTCCACTTCGTCGCCATCCCCTTCAACGCCGCCCACAAGGCCGGCGCGCTGGTGCTGGCCAACTTCCTGCTCTCGCCGCAGGCCCAGGCCCGCAAGCAGTCGCTCGATGGCTGGGGTGACGCCACGGTGCTGTCCCCGGAAGCGCTGAGCCCGGCCCAGCGCGCGGCCCTGGCCGACGACACCGACAACCCCGCCCGTCTGCCGGCCGACGCCCTGGCCCGCACGCTCGCCGAGCCGCATCCCAGCTGGACGCCGCGGCTCGAGGCCGCCTGGCAGGCCCGCTACGGCGCCCGATGACCGGCCACGCCGCCTGGACCCGGCTGGCCCGCTGGCTGACCGTCGGCCTGATCGGCCTGCCGGTCGTCGCCGGGCTTATCGGCGTGATCGCGCCGGCCTTCGGCTGGCTGCCGGCCCTCGGCGGCACCTCGCTGTCCCTGGCCCCCTGGCAGGCGCTCGCCCGGGAGCCCGGGCTGGCCGGGATGATCCGCCTGAGCGCGGTCACCGGGCTGGCCAGCACCCTGCTGTCGCTGGCCGCCGTGGTGCTGTTGCTCGGCGCCTGCCTGCAGACCCGGGTCATGGGGATGGTTCGCCGGCTGCTCTCGCCGCTGCTCGCGATACCGCATGCCGCCGCCGCCATCGGCCTGGCCTTCCTGCTCGCCCCGTCGGGGCTGGCCAGCCGGATGATGTCTCCCTGGCTCAGCGGCTGGCAGTACCCGCCGGACTACCTGTTTCCCCACGACCCCGGCGGGCTGGCGCTGATCCTCGGCCTGACGATCAAGGAGGTGCCCTTCCTGCTGCTGATGAGCCTGGCCGCCCTGCCGCAATGCCAGGCCGATGCGCGCCTGCGCGTCGCCCGCGGGCTCGGCTACCGCCCCGCGGCGGCGTTCTTCAAGGCCGTGCTGCCGGGGCTCTACCCGCTGCTGCGCCTGCCGGTCTACGCGGTGATCGCCTTCGCCACCGCCACGGTGGATGTGGCGCTGATCCTCGGGCCCTCGACGCCGCCGCCGCTGTCGGTGATGGTGCTGCGCTGGTTCCACGACCCGGACCTGAGCCTGCGCTTCATGGCCTCCGCCGCGGCGCTGACCCAGCTCGGCGTGACCCTGGCGGCGCTGGCCCTCTGGCGACTGCTGGAAATGGCGGTGATCCGGCTGTGTCGTGGCTGGCCGGCCAACGGGCAACGTTCCGCCGCCGAAGGGCTCACGCGGGTGCTGGGTGCGGGGCTGCCGGGCCTGATGCTGGTACTGCTGGCGGGCAGCCTGATCGGCCTGGTGCTGTGGTCGCTGGCGGGGTACTGGCGCTTCCCGGCCGTCGTTCCACCCCTGACCCTGGACAACTGGCGCGATGCCGCCGGCGCCTGGGCACCGCTGACCCGGGCCATCCTCATCGGCGCGGCGGCCACGGCCGTGGCGCTGGTGCTGGTGCTGGGCACGCTGGAGGCCGAGGCGCAACGCGGCGGACGCTGGCAGACCGCGCTGATCTACCTGCCGCTGCTGGTGCCCCAGAGCGCCTTCCTGTTCGGACTGGTACAGCTGCAGGCCGCCCATGGCCCGCCTCCCGGCCTCGGCGCGGTAATTGCCGGGCACACGCTCTTCGTGCTGCCCTATGTCTATCTGGTGCTCGCGGAAAGCTACCGGCGGCTCGACCCGCGCTGGTCACAACTGGCACGGAGCCTGGGCGCCTCGCCGGGACGGGTATTCCGGCGGGTACGCCTGCCGCTGCTCGCCGTGCCGCTGATGAGCGCCGCCGCCGTGGGCTTCGCGGTCAGCATCGGCCAGTACCTGCCTACCCTGCTGCTCGGCGCCGGGCGGGTGGCGACCATCACCACCGAGGCGGTGAGCCTGGCCAGCGGCGGCGATCGCCGCCTGACCGCCGTGCATGCCCTGCTGCAACTGCTGCTGCCGGCCGTCGGCTTCGCCCTGGCGCTGGGCCTGCCGCGCCTGCTGTTCCGCCATCGCACCGGCCTGGTGAGCCACTCATGACCGATCTGCCCGATACCGTCCTCGCGCCCGCGCCGCTGCTTCTCGAACGGCTGACCATTGACCTGGCGGGGCGCACGCTGGTGGCGCTCGACACCACCATCGCCCCCGGCGAGATCCTGACCGTGATGGGGCCTTCCGGCAGCGGCAAGTCGACCCTGCTGGCGGCCATCGCCGGCTTCCTCCCGGCGGCCTTCCGGCTGAGCGGCCATGTGCGACTCGGCGAGACCCTGCTCGACGACCTGCCTGCCGAACAGCGCCGGGTCGGGCTGCTGTTTCAGGACCCGCTGCTGTTTCCGCATCTCTCGGTCGGCGGCAATCTCGCCTTCGGCATGGCCCCCGGCGGGCGCCGCCGCGAGCGCCGCGACCGGGTCGATGCGGCCCTTGCACAGGCCGGACTGGAAGGCTATGCCGACCGCGACCCGGCCACCCTCTCGGGCGGCCAGAAGGCGCGGGTCGCGCTGCTGCGGGTGCTGCTCTCCAAGCCCCGGGCGATGCTGCTCGACGAGCCCTTCTCGAGCCTCGATGTCGCGTTGCGCGACGATTTGCGTCGGCGGCTCGTCGCCGAGATCGCCCGGCGCGGCCTGCCGGCCCTGCTGGTGACCCATGACCCCGCCGACGCCGAGGCCGCCGGCGGACGCGTCGTCACCCTGGGCGAAACCTGATCAGCCCAGGCGCTCGGCGAGTTCGTCGAGGGACGACACCGTCAGATCCGGCTCGCCGCCCCAGGTGTCGAACGGTGCCTCGGCGCTGCGCCGCACCCAGGCCGCATGCAGGCCGGCGTGCTTGGCGCCGATCACGTCGAAGGGGTTGCACGACACCAGCCAGGTCTCGTGGGCCGGCACCTCGAGCCGGTTGTGCAGGAAGGCGTAGACCGCCGGGTCGGGCTTGAAGCGCTTGACCTCCTCGACGCTGACGATGTCGTCGAACTGCCCGAGCACCCCGGCCTGGTCGAGCAGCCCCTCGACCGCCCGGCGGCTGCCGTTGGAGAACGCCACCCGCTTGAGGTTGAGCTCGGCCATGCGCGACAGGGCCGGCGCCACGTCGTCGAAGGCCGGCAGCCGCCCGTAGACGCCCATCAGCCGCTCCTTGTCGGTCTCGCCGAGGCGCGTGCCCATCGCCCGATCGACGAATTCCAGGGCGTCCCGGGTGCATTGCGAGAAGTCGGCGAAGGCGCCCATCAGGCCCCGCCGGAAGGCATATTCGAGCTGCTTGTCGCGCCAGCGCCGCGAGAATTCCACGGCCCTGTCGCCCAGGTGCTGGTGCAGGGACTCCACCACGCCGTGGGTGTCGATCAGGGTACCGTATACATCGAATGCCAGAACTCGTTTCATGCCGTGCTTCCTGTCACTGCGTTCGTGTCGCTTCAGACTGGTCGCTTTGGCGACCACCGACAAGTGCCCGTTGGCATATGACAAGCATGGGTAAACGCCGCACAATGGACCTTCCTGATCGACGACTGGAATGAGAGACCCACGATGGCGTTCAACGTGTATGTGGATGGGCAGGAAGGGACCACCGGCCTGCGCCTGCTCGACTATCTCGAGGCGCGCGACGATATCGAGCTGCTGCGCATCGACAGTGATCGGCGCAAGGACACCGCCGAACGGGCCCGACTGCTCAACGCCGCCGACGTGGCCTTCCTGTGCCTGCCGGACGAGGCCTCGCGCCAGGCGGTCGAACTGCTCGACAATCCCGATACCTGCCTGATCGATGCCAGCACCGCCTTTCGTACCGCCGAAGGCTGGACCTACGGCCTGCCCGAGCTGGTTCCCGGCCAGCGCGAGGCCATCCGGCGCAGCAAGCGCATCGCCAACCCCGGCTGTCATGCCAGTGCCCTCATCCTGCTGGTGCGCCCGCTGATCGAGGCCGGCCTGCTGCCCGCCGACTACCCGCTGTCGGCCTTCTCGCTGACCGGCTACAGCGGCGGCGGCAAGAAGCTGATCGCCGAGTACGAGGCCGCCGAACCCGGCCGCCTGGCGGCGCCGCGCCCCTATGCCATGACCCTGGCCCACAAGCACCTGCCGGAGATGCACCTGCACGGCGGCCTCGCCCAGGCGCCGGTCTTCACGCCCGTGGTGGGCCCCTTCCTCAAGGGACTCTCGGTCACCGTGCCACTGCACGTCGACCGCCTGGCCGCGGGCGCCGACGGTGCTGCGATCCACGACGCCTATGCCCGCCACTACGCGGGCGAGCCCTTCGTCAACGTCATGCCGCTGGCCGATGAGGCCAGCCTCGACCACGGCTTCTTCGAGGTGCAGGGCGCCAACGACACCAACCGCGTCGACCTGTTCGTCTACGGCGGCGAGGAACGCCTGGCGCTGGTCGCGCGGCTGGACAACCTGGGCAAGGGCGCGGCGGGCGCCGCGGTGCAGTGCATGAACATCCACCTCGGCCTGGACGAGGATACCGGCCTGAGCGTCGGCTGACCGAACACCGCCACCGGACACGACGACGCCCACCTCGGCCCGGGGTGGGCGTCGTCGCAATCAACCGGCGCCGGTGACGCCGAGTCAGTCGGCCAGACGCTGCAGGGCGAAGGCGGCAATCGCGGTATCCTGCACCCCGGTGCCGGTCAGGTCGCAGACGGTGATGCTGGCGTCCGAGACCCGCAGGCGTTGGTTCTCGGCAATCACCTGACCCAGCTCGTAGACCTTGAACGGCGCGCTGGCGTCGGACTCCCCGGGCTTGACGAAGGCCTTGAGCTCGCCGTTGGTCCGGCTCTGCGCGCGGGTATCGCAGACGAAGGCGTCGGCGCGAATCATCACCTCCTCGTCGAGCTCGCGCTTTTCCGGGCTGTCGGAGCCCATCGCGGTGACATGCACCCCCTCGGGCAGGTCCTGGGCGGTGAGAATCGGCTCGCGGGCCGGCGTGGTGGTGACGATGATGTCGGCCTGCGCGCAGGCCTCCCTGACCGAGTCGTGGACGTTGACGCTCAGCCCCTGCGCGCGCATGCGCTCGGCATAGGCCTCGGCGGACTCGCGATGCCGCGCCCAGACATCGACGGTATCGATGTCGCGGACCAGCTGCAGCGCGCGTACCTGCAGCTCGGCCTGCTCGCCGGCACCGAGCACGGCAACCCGACGGCTGGCCTCGCGCGACAGGTGCTTGGCGGCAATCGCGCCGGCCAGCGCGGTGCGCACGGCGGTCAGATAGCCTTCATCGAAGAGCACCGCGTCCACCAGCCCGGTCTTGGCGGAAAACACCATCATCAGCCCGTTGAGGCTCGGCAGGCCGATCTTGGGATTGTCGAAGAAGCCGGGGCTGACCTTGATGGCGAAGCGCTCGGCACCACGGATGTGCGCCGTCTTGACGTCCACCTCGCCGTTGGCCTCCTCGATCGCCATCGACAGGATCGGCGGCTGCACCACCTCGCCGCGCCCCAGGGCGGCGAAGCCGGCCTCCACGGCCGCCAGGGCCTCCCGGTCGAGCCTGACCGCGGCCTCGATGTCATCGCGCTGATAGAGCTCCATGGCACTCCTCCTCCATTGATGGTTGGCACGCTGGCTTGAAGCCTGCCCCGTAAAAGGCCAGCATCGTCAGCGAGGTTTGGCAAGCGCACGGGCCCGGTCGAAGGTTTCCAGCGCCACGCCGTTGCCCGAGACGATCAGCGCCACGGTCTGGCCGCGCACGTCCAGGCCATGCTCGTCGAGGGCCGCCAGCCCCACCGCCGCGGCACCTTCCACCAGCATCTTCTCGTCGGCCAGCAGGTCCACCATGGCCCGGGCGATGGCGGCCTCGGCAACCTGGTAGTGATCGTCCATGACCTCACGAACCAGCGCGAAGGTGCAGCGATTGTCCAGGCCGATACCGCCGCCCAGCGAATCGCCGAGGCTCTCGACTTCCTCGACATCGACCGGATGCCCGGCCTTGAGGCTCTCCCACATCGCCGCCCCCTGACTGAGGCTGACACCGGTGACCCGGGTGGCCGGACGAATGCCCTTGATCGCGGCGCCGATACCGCCCAGCAGCCCGCCGCCGGACAGGCCGACGATCACCCGATCCAGGTCGGGCTGATCCTCGAGCAGCTCCAGGCCGATGGTGCCCTGGCCGCTGGCGATCAGCGGGTCGTCGAAGGGCGGGATCAGCGTCATGCCTTCCTCGTCGACCAGCCGTGCCACCTCGCCGAAGGCTTCATCCTGGCTCCGGCCGACACGCCTGACCTCGGCGCCCAGCGCCTCGATGGCCCGCACCTTGTTGTCGGGTACCAGGTTCGACAGGCAGATGATCGCCGGCACGCCCAGCTTTGATGCCGCCAGCGCCACGGCACGCCCGTGGTTGCCGGTGGAGGCGGTGGTCACACCGCGCGACAGCGCCTCGGCGCCGTCCCGCTCGAGCAGGGCGCGGATCATGTTGGTCGCCCCACGCAGCTTGAAGGCCCCGCTGGGCTGGCAGTTTTCCAGCTTGAGAAAGACCTCGGCATCGAAACGCCGCGACAGGGCCTGAGAGCGGATCAGCGGGGTGCGCGTCACCTGCCCGGCAATGCGTGCCCGGGCCTGATAGAGCGAGGCCAGGGTGACGCCATGCGTCGGCTGCGTCATCGTTGACTCCTTGTTGAACGGCATGTGCCAGACAGGACGACGCCGCAAGGGGCTTGCGGCGTCGTCATCAACATCAGCGTATCAGTCGTCGGGGGATCGATCAGGCCCCGTCGCCCAGATCGCCGGACTTGGTCAGCTCGTCGGCGACCTTGTCCACGGCACGCCTGGCGCGGGCGACGATCTCGTCGACATCGTCACGGGTGGCGACCAGCGGCGGCGCGAAGCCGAGGATGTCGCCCTGCGGCATGGCACGGGCGATCAGGTTCTCCTCCAGGGCGGCGGCGCTGATGCGCGCCCCGACCTTCAGGGCCGGATCGAAGTGGGCGCGCTTGGCGGCCGCGGGCGAAAACTCCAGTGCCGCGAGCATGCCGACGCCACGCACGTTGCCGACGATCGGGTGCTCGCCGAAGGCGTCCTGCATCTTCTGCTGCAGGTAGGCGCCGGTCTCGGCGGCATTCTGGGTCAGCCCTTCGCGCTCGATGATCTCCAGGTTGGCCAGGCCGGCGGCACAGCCCAGCGCATGGCCGGAGTAGGTCCAGCCGTGGCCGATCGGGCCGAACTCGCCGGTGCCGTGCTCGAGCACCTGCCAGACCTTGTCGCCGACGATCACGCCGGAGAGCGGCTGATAGGCACTGGTCAGGCCCTTGGCGATGGTGATCAGGTCCGGCTTGATGCCGTACTGATGGCTGCCGAAGTTGCTGCCGATGCGACCGAAGCCACAGACCACCTCGTCGGCGATCAGCAGCACGTCGTACTTGGACAGCACGGTCTGGATCTCGTCCCAGTAGCCTTCCGGCGGCGGAACGATGCCCCCGGTGCCCAGCACCGGCTCGCCGATGAAGGCGGCGACGGTATCCGGCCCCTCGGCCAGGATCAGCTCCTCAAGCTTGGCGGCGCAATGCTTGGAGAATTCGCGCTCGCTCATGCCTTCCAGTTCGGGGGCACGATGGTAGTAGTACGGCGCCTCGGTGTGCAGGATGCCGGTCATCGGCAGGTCGAACTGATCGTGGAATGCCTTGAGGCCGGTCAGCGAACCGGTGGCCAGGCCGGAGCCGTGGTAGCCGCGCATCCGCGAGATGACCTTCTTCTTCTGCGGGCGGCCCAGCACGTTGTTGTAGTAACGCACGATCTTCAGCTGGGTCTCGTTGGCATCGCTGCCGCCGAGGCCGTAGTAGACCTTGGACATGCCCGGGCCGGCCAGCTCGAGGATCTTCTCGGACAGCGCGATCTGAGGCTCGTTGGAGTGCCCCACGTAGGTGTGGTAGTAGGCCAGCTCCAGCGCCTGCTTGTAGATGGCCTCGGCCACTTCGGTGCGGCCGTAGCCGATGTTGACGCAGTAAAGGCCGGCAAAGCCGTCGATGAACTCGCGGCCGTCCTTGTCGACGATGTTGATGCCCTTGCCACCGGTGATCACGCGACCCGGCGCATTGCCGTGGGCGAAGTCACGCAGGTGCGTGGATGCGTGGAAGGTGACCTTGCGATCGCGGTCGATCAGATCCTGATGGGTGGTCATGGCACTCTCCTGTGAAAATCAAAGTAAACGTCTTGCGTCGTTAAAAACGCGAAATACTCAAGCGCTCGGTATGTCAGGCCGCCTTGTTTCTGCCAGCAAGGCAAAACCGAGCGAGCGACGGCCACGGCAGGCGAGCCGACGGCGCGACAGCGCAGTGGACATCTCGTCCATGAGCATGGCGCGTCGGCGGCTCAACACCGCCTGGCCGAGCGCAGCCGGTTTTTCAGCTCCCTGAGACGGAACCGAGCCCGCCGAGGCAGTAGTACTTCGTCTCGAGATACTCCTCGATCCCCGCGGTGCCGCCCTCGCGGCCCAGGCCCGACTGCTTGACCCCGCCGAAGGGGATGGGCGGCCCGGTCATCTTCACGGTGTTGATCGCCACCATGCCGTTCTTCAGCGCGCGCATGATCTTCCAGATGCGCCGGATGTCATGGGTGAAGATGTAGGCGGAAAGCCCGTACTTGGTGTCGTTGGCCATCTCGATGACCTCGTCATCGGTGCTGTAGCGGGTGATGCCCGCCACCGGCGCGAAGTTCTCCTCGCGCCAGACCTTCATGTCCGCCGTGACCTCGGTCAGCAGGACGGGCATGAAGAAGTTCTCGCCCGGCGCGGCCGACTGGTCGCCGTGGACCAGCGTGGCGCCCCGGGACAGCGCGTCGTCGACGATCGCCGCGGCCTTGTCCACCGCACGGCGATGAATCAGCGGCCCCAGGTCGACCTCGCCGTCCAGGCCGTTGCCGACGGTGAAGGCCTGCATGCGCTCGGCGAAGTGCGCCACGAATTCGTCGTGCACGGACTCGTGAACCAGGATGCGGTTGGCGGCCAGGCAGTCCTGTCCGGCGGTCTGGAACTTGGCCGCCACGGCGGCGTAGGCCGCTTCCTTGGGATCGACGTCCGGGCCGACGATGAACGGCGCATTGCCGCCCAGCTCCAGCGAGACGCGCTTGACGGTACCGGCGCTCTGTTCGAGCAGCAGGCGGCCGACCGGCGTGGAGCCGGTGAACGACAGCGCCTTGACCCGCTCCTCCTTGCAGAGGACCTCGGAGACCATCGGTGCATCGCCGAGCACCACGTTGAACACCCCGGCCGGGATGCCGGCGCGCTCGGCCAGCTCGGCCAGCGCCAGGGCGGAGAACGGCGTCTCGCCGGCCGGCTTGACGACCACCGTGCAGCCCGCCGCCATGGCCGCGGCGGCCTTGCGGGTGATCATCGCCAGCGGGAAGTTCCACGGCGTGATCAGCGCGGCCACGCCCACCGGCTCCTTGAGGGTACCCAGGGCAGCATTGGGGATATGGCTGGGGATGGTCTGGCCGAAGGTGCGCTTGCCCTCCTCGGCGAACCAGCGGATGAAGCTCGCTCCGTACTCCACCTCGCCGCGCGCATCGGGCAACGGCTTGCCCTGCTCGCGGGTCATGATGTAAGCGAGATCCTCGCGATGGGCCTGCAGCAGGTCGTACCAGGCCAGCAGCCGCTCGCAGCGCTCGTCGGCGCGCAGCGCCCGCCACTGCACGAAGGCGGCATCCGCGGCGTCCACGGCGGCGCGGATCTGCTCCGGCTCGAGCAGCGGAATGTGGCCCAGCGTCTCGTTGGTCGCCGGGTCGATCACGGCCTCTTCGCGACCCGCGTCGCCATGGGTCCACTTGCCATCGATATAGGCGTACTGACGAAACAGGCGGGGATCGTCGAGTTTCATCCTGCACCTCCGCAGAAACGGAAAAACGGGTTCCGGGTATTGCTACCCGCTTGCTGCCCAGAGTAAGGGAGGCGGCGCTCGACGTGTTTCTGTTAGCCAGGGGGGAAAGGCGGTATTTTTTTGGAGATGTGGGGAAGAGTTGAGGTTTTTTCTCGCCGGCTCAGGAAAGCCGGCCGCTGAACAGCTCCAGGCTCCGTCCCCGGTGGCAACACACCAGGTTGAGCTCACAGGCCCGCGCCACCTCGACCGCCAGGGCAGACGGCAGCGACAGCGTGGCCAGGGTGGGAATGTGCGCGCGCACGGTCTTCTGCACCAGCTCCAGGCTGCAGCGGCTGGACACCAGCACCGCCTCGGGCGGGGTGCCGTTCAGCAGGCTCTCGCCGATCACCCGATCGAGGGCGTTGTGGCGGCCGATATCCTGCCCCTGCGTCATGACCTCGCCCCGGGCATCCAGCCCCAGGGCGGTGTGCTGGCCCCGGCAATGCCGTGCCTCGAGCGCCGCCAGACCCTGGCGCAGGGCCTCGCCGGAGAGTACCGGGTGCGGCGGCAGACGGGTCAGCCCGGCCATCACCTCGGCCTCCTCGAGGGCACCGCAGGCACCGCAGCTGGAGACCGAGGCCTCGCGCGGGGCGCGCCGTGCCGCCTGTCGCGCCAGCCGCGCCGGGACCCCCAGGCGCACCCGCAGGCCATGGCGCAGCCGCGAGACCGTGATGTCCGCGACCTGATCGCGACGGGTGATCCAGCCGGCGGTAAAGGCGTGGCCGATCGCCAGCGGCTCGAGCGACTCGGGGGTGGCCAGCAGCGTGGCCACCGCCTCGTCGTTGAGCGCCAGGGTGATGGGCATTTCACGGGGGCCGTCGAGATCGCGCAACGGTCGATCGCGCCGGTCGGTGTACTCCTCGACCGGCGCCGGGGAGGCAGGCGGCATGTTCATGGGCATAGCGTAATCACCCCGGCGAGCGACGCCAAGTCGCCGCCGGTCGATCGCGGCGCCACGAACTCAGTCGGCATCGATGGTGAGGGGCGGCGCTTCATCCTTGACGGTCTTGGTGACGATATAGGTGAAGTAGCGCTCGATGCCCAGATCGGACATCAGCCAGTGGTCGATCAGGCGCTGGTAGGCGTCGACGGTGTCCGCCTCCACCTTGACCAGGTAGTCGACGCCGCCGCCCACCGCGACGCACTCGGTGACCAGCGGCTCCTCGCGCATGGCCTTCTCGAAGCGCTGGAAGCTCTCGGCATTGTGGGCCTTGAGCTCGATCTGCACCCACACCGGGGTGCGCCTGAGGAGCACGCGCGGGTTGATGCGTGCCGAGTAGCCCTCGATGACACCGGCCTTCTCGAGCCGGCGCACCCGCTCCCAGCAGGGGCTGACCGACAGATTGATCGCTTCGGCCAGGCGCGACTTGGTGATGCGGCCGTCCCTGGCCAGGATGTCGAGGATCTTGAGGTCGTATCGGTCGAGCTTCATGCCGGTCCACTGTCGGGCCGGCCGCCGCCATCGGCGGCCGGGACGCTTGCCTGGGCTGGGTTCAGCCGTCGAGAGAGTCCACCACCTCGGCGATCACCGCGATGGTGTCGCCCATGTTGACCTGCGCCGGGAAGCGCCGGGCCACCAGCAGGCCGTCGCGCTCGGCGCGATAGGTCACGGGCTCGGCGCCGGTACGGGTCATGTCGTAGACGCGGGCGATGACCTGTCCCGTCTCCACCCGGTCGCCCAGGCTCACGGTGAGCTCGAGCAGCCCGGTGTGCTCGCTCTGCACGTAGCAGGAGGCATCGGGCATGTCGACGTAGACCTGCGGCTCGGCAGGCGTTTCCAGCTCGCCGTCGACCAGGCCATAGTGGATCAGGAAGTTGCGCACGCCGCGCTCGGTGATCGCCATGCGCTCCGGCGTGGTGGTGCCGCCGCCGCCGAGCTCGGTGGCGACGAAGATCTTGCCCTGGCTTTCCACCGCCGTGTCGTACAGCTTGGCGGCATCCAGCTCGAACATCATCATCGCCGTGGGGGCACCGAAGGCCTTGGCACCGGCCAGCGCCTGGCGCTGCTGGTCCTTGTCCTCCAGATGGTGCGAGGCGGCGAACGGCACGATGTCCAGGGTTCGGCCGCCGGAGTGCAGATCCAGCGCCACATCGATCATCGGCACCAGATAGCGCGTGAAGTAGTCGGCGATCTGCTCGGTGACACTGCCGTCCGGGTTGCCGGGGAAGCTGCGGTTGAGGTTGCCGCCGTCCATCGGCGAGGTCCGGCGACCGGCCTGAGCCGCCGGCACGTTCATCATCGGCACGATGATCACCCGGCCGTGCACGTCCTCGGCCCTGAGCGTGCCGGCCAGCTTCATCAGCGCGGTGATGCCCTCGTACTCGTCGCCGTGATTGCCCCCGGTGAGCAGCGCCGTGGGGCCCTCGCCGTTGGCGACCACGGTGATCGGGATCATCACCGCGCCCCAGGCCGACTCGTCGTTGGAGATCGGCAGCTTGAGAAAACCATGCTGGACACCGTCGGCCTCGAAGTCGACGGTCGCGGAGATCGGACTCGGCCGCAGGTCGCGGGCTCGCTGGGTCATGATGCCACTCCTTGCTTGACGAACAGCGGACTTACTTGACGAACAGCTGGCGCGGGAAGTTGGCCAGCGGTTCGGCGCCGTTTTCGGTGATCAGGATGCTTTCGGTGATCTCGAGGCCCCAGTCGTCCATCCACATGCCGGGCATGAAGTGGAAGGTCATGCCCGGTTGGAGAATCGTCTCGTCGGAGGGACGCAGGCTCATGGTCCGCTCGCCCCAGTCCGGCGGATAGCTGATGCCGATCGGATAGCCGCAGCGCGCGCCGCCGCGGTCGAAGCCGTACTTGTCCATCGCGGCGCCCAGCGCCATGGCGATGTCGGCGCAGCGATTGCCCGGCTTCGCCACGGCCAGGCCGTTCTCGATGCCCTCGAGCAGGGCCGACTCGCCGCGCACGAACTCCTTGGGCGGCTTGCCGAGGAACACGGTACGCGACAACGGCGCATGATAGCGCTTGAAGCAGCCGGCGATCTCGAAGAAGGTCCCCTCGCCCTCGCGGAACGGCGTGTCGTCCCAGGTGAGGTGCGGTGCCGCGGCATCGGAGCCGGTCGGCAGCAGCGGCACGATCGCCGGATAGTCGCCGCCGTACACCTTGCCGTCGGCATCGGTCCAGCCCTCGATGCCCACGCGGTAGATCTCCGAGACCAGCTTGCTCTTGGCCAGCCCCGGCTCGATCATCTCGAGGATCCGCGAATGCATGCCCTCGACGATGCGCGCCGCGACGCGCATGTACTCGATTTCCTGGGACGACTTGATCGCCCGGCACCAGTTGACCAGCGAATTGGCGTCCTGGAAGCGGGCGTGCGGCAATTCACGGGTCAGGCTGGCGTAGGCCTTGGCGGAGAAGTAGTAGTTGTCCATCTCCACGCCGACGGCGCCTTCGTGCCAGCCGCGATCGGGCATGATCGACTGGGCCAGGTACTCCATCGGGTGCATGTCCGGATTCTGGACGTAGTAATCCGGATAGTAGGTGATGTTCTCGGGGTCCATCCAGCAGGTACGCAGCGCCCCGTTGCTGTCCTGCCGTCGCCCGTACCACACCGGCTCGCCCTCGAGTCCGAGCAGCACGCACTGATGCACGTAGAACGACCAGCCGTCGTAGCCGGTCAACCAGGCCATGTTGGAGGGGTCGCTGATGATCATCACGTCGATGCCGCGGCTGGCCATCGACTGACGCACCTTCCAGAGGCGCTGGGCATATTCCTCACGGGTGAAAGGCAGGGAAACCTGGATCATGTGCCTCGTTCCAAAACACGAAATCGCCAGAACCGACCCTCCGGCGGGAGTACGGGGGTGTCGGGCCGTCAAGGGGACGCTGAAACAGCTGTTTGGCAACCCACATTGTCATGACAACGGGACCTTGAAATCATGACAATTACCTGCCAATGTCCTGCCGCTGATACTAGCACCAACGTAGAGCCAGCCGTCAAAGGCTTTATTGAATCATGACAATTGATCTGACGCCCTACCTGTCATCACAGGGTCCGAAGTACCTGGCCATCGCCCGGGCGCTGTCCGAGGCGATCCGCCAGGGCGAGCTGACCCCCGGCACGCGGCTGCCCCCGCACCGGCAGCTGGCCGATGCCCTGGGCGTCAGCGTCCAGACCGTCTCGCGCGCCTATGCCCAGGCCGAGAAGATGGGGCTGGTCCAGGCCCGGGTGGGCAGCGGCACCTGGATCAACACCCTCGACGACAATCGCGAGGCGGAATACCTGCGCACCGGCGAGCCGCGCACCGAATCCGCGCTGATCGACCTGTCGATCGCCCACCCGGTCTGCCCGCCGACTCACCACCTGCGCTTTCGCGAGACGCTCGCCGCCCTCGCCGAACAGGCCTCGCCGGAGGTGATCTCCGCCAGCCGACCGATCGCCGGGCTGTCCTACCAGCGCGAGCGCGCCGGGTACTGGCTGCGCGACCGGCTGGGCGTGCCCGGCGACGTGGAGGAACGCATTCTCTGCAACGGCGCCTCCCACGGGCTGATGCTGGCCATCGCCACCGTGGTCCAGCATGGCGACCTGGTGCTGACCGAGGCCCTGACCGACCACGGCCTGATCGCCCTGTCGCGGACCCTGGGCTTTCAGCTGCGCGGGGTCGCCATCGACGACGAGGGCGTGATGCCCGACGCCCTCGATACCGCCTGCCGTCGCTTCCGCCCGCGGGCCGTGTGCCTGACGCCGACTCAGCTCAACCCCACCGGCGCGACCCTGAGCGAAGCGCGCCGCGACGCCATCGCCGAGGTGCTGAGCCGTCACGGCGTGTGGTTGATCGAGGATGACGTCCACGCCCTTCTCGAGTCGCCGGGCCTGACACCGCTGACGGCCCGGCTGCCGCGCCAGAGCTTTCATGTCACCAGCCTCACCAAGGCCACCGTGCCGGGGCTGCGCGCCGGCTATCTCACGGTGCCCCGGGGCCAGCTGCATCACGCCCTGCCCCGCCTGCGCGCCACCACCTGGATGGCCACCCCGCTGATTCTCGAGATCGCCGATGCCTGGCTGGCCGACGGCACCGTCGAGGCACTGGCCGGCGAGCAGCGCGAGCTGCTCGCCGAGCGCCAGCAGCTCGCGGCACGGCGGCTCGACGGTCACGTCTTCGCCTCGCGCGCATCAAGCCTGCACGTCTGGCTGACCCTGCCCGATGCCTGGCGGGCGGAGGAGCTGCGCCAGCAGGCCGAGCAGGAAGGCGTGGCGATCACCGCCTCGCAGCCGTTCATGGTCGAACAGACCCCCGCCCCGCGGCGTGTGCGCCTGAGCCTGGGCGCCGAGCCCGACCCGGAGCGCCTCGACCGCGGCCTGGAGCTGGTCGCCCGCTTGCTCAACGAGGCGCCGCCGCCCATGCTGGAGATCGTCTACTGAGTTGCCGGACACCGGCGGACACGGCAAGGAGAGAACAGAGAATGCGCGTACTGGTTCACATCGACGAGGCCGACACCTGGCGCGAGGCGCTGGCCCGCCGCCTGCCCGACGCCGAGATCGTCACCAGCGACGACCCCGGCGACGCCCCCGCCGACTACCTGGCGGTGTGGAAGCCGCCCGCCTCGCTGTTCGAGGGCCAGACGCGCCTCAAGGGCATCATCAACCTGGGCGCCGGTGTCGATGCGCTGCTCGCCAACCCGGGCCTGCCCCGCGACGTGCCCGTCGTCAAGCTGCGCGATGCCGGCATGGCACCGCTGATGGCCGACTATGTGCGCTTCGGGGTGGTCTATTTCCAGCGCGACTTCGACCGCTACTTCGCCCAGCAGGGCCACGCCACCTGGCATGAACAGCCGCTGACCGACAAGGCCGACTGGCCGGTGGGCGTGCTGGGCCTGGGCGCGATCGGCGCCCACGTTGCCCGGGTGCTGGCCGACGACGGCTTTCCGGTGCACGGCTGGAGCCGCTCGGCCAGGTCGCTCGACGGCGTGACCTGCCACCACGGCGAGGCCGGCCTGCCCGAGCTGCTGGGCCGCGTGCGCACCCTGGTCACCCTGCTGCCCGACACCGACAGCACCCGTGGCCTCATCGACGCGAAGACGCTGTCGCGGCTGCCCGAGGGCGCGACGCTGATCAATCCCGGGCGCGGCAGCCTGATCGACACGGCGGCGCTGCTCGATGCCCTCGGCCCCGGCGAGCAGGAGGGCCATCTGCGCGGTGCCCTGCTCGACGCCTTCACCGAGGAGCCCCTGCCCCGCGACAATCCGCTGTGGGCCCACCCGCGCGTGCGCATCACCCCGCACATGGCCGCGCCGACCCCGGTACGCGACGCCGCCGACCAGGTCGCCGAGCTGATCCGCGCGCTGGACAACGGCGAGGACGTCGAGACCATCGATCCCCGGGCCGGCTATTGAAGGCGCCCTACAATGGCTCCCGGGTCACCTCCAGCACACGGCCATCCACCGTGCGCTGGAGCTTGTCCTCGATCTCCTGACACAGTGCCTCCACCCGGCGGCCGTCGATACCGGCCACCACGAAGGTCCATTCGCTCGTCTCCAGGCGATCGAGGGCGCCGCTTTCACACACCGCCACCGCGGGGTTGCGCCCGAAACGCTCGTGCAGGCCGCCCATGCGCTGGCGCTTTTCCTTGAGTGAGCGACAGCCCGGCAACGACATCTCGACGGTCATCACGACGATGTGCATGACGCCTCCGTGTATCGGGCATCCCCGGGTCCGCCCGCGATCAGTGCACGACATCCTCGTAGATCAGCCGCGTCGCCGCGAAGCGATTGAGCAGCCGGTGGACCAGATAGGCCGCCAGCAGGGCCGCGAGCATGCCCACGCAGATCGAGCTGACGCGATAGAGGGCACTGTAGACCAGGTCCTGGCCGGGAGACAGGTACTGGCCGAACAGGATGCCCACCGTGGTCATGCCGCCGAAGCCCGCCCCCGAACCCACTCCCTCCTTGAGGTGCTCGCGGGCGAACAGCATCACGCCGATCCACAGCGGCAGCACGACCAGCCACAGGTTGCCGGAGTGGTTGTAGAGGACCAGCTGCACCAGCAGGCCGTAGCTGCAGCCCAGCAGCACCCCGGTCGCGCGATGCCGGGCCGCCACCACCGCGCCCCGGAAGGTCAGCGGGAACAGGATCAGGATGGTCGCCACCTGGGCGGACAGCGAGTCGCGCAGGTCGAAGACCTGGAAGACCACGAACGACAGCGTCGCCACGCTGGCGCCGAGCAGGGTCTCGTGACGCTGGCGCGCCAGGGACTTATCGCGCCGCGGCGGCCGCCCCCGCGGTTCGGCATCGGGGATCAGCACGTAGGCCACCGCGGCCAGGGCGAGCGTCAGGCTGCTGGCGATCAGGTTGCTGGCCAGCAGGTCGTGCAGGTTGGTGGCAGGATAACTGGCGAAGTGGAACATCACGCTCAGGCTGACCACGCCCTGGGCGCCGAACAGGAACAGCGGCCCGCCGCTCATCAGACGGAAACGCCCGGCGAACAGGATGAAGGCCAGCCCCGTCATGATCACCGGCAGGTGGCCGAACAGCCCGGCGATCAGCGCCACCTCCACGGTGTTGATCAGCGCACTGCCCAGGAACTGGCGAATCACGTGGCCGTTGAGCGTCGGCACCAGGGCCAGCAGCAGCATGGGATAGACGGTGAAGAAGACCCCGTAGTGCCAGTCGAACAGGCTGGAGACGACGAAGCCCAGGGTGCTGCCGAAGGCGACGCGCAGGCACTGGCGAACGTCATTGGTGTCGAGTTCCTTGAGGGGATGCACCGGCCCTGGCCGCCGCTTCCCGTTGCTCGGCCTCCCTCGACCGTTCACGAACCGGAGCATCGCGCGCCTCAATAGATGTAGTGCAGCAGGCTGATCAGATCGATCTGCAGGCGCCCCAGGGCATCCAGCAACGAATTGTCGCTCGGGTAGAGCTGCACCGTGGCCAGCGCGCCCGTCGGCGACACGCCCGGCGGCGCCTCGTCGAGGGCGACATGGAGGCGCATGCGCTGGGCATTGCGCACCCAGCGATCCGATTCGGTCGGGTCGGCCAGCTGACCATCCGCCCGCAGCTGGCCATTGCGGACCCCGCTGTCCAGGCTGGTCACGTGGCCCTTGAACACCTCGCCGGGCCAGCCATCGAAGACCACGGCGGCCGGCGTGCCGACATCGACATAACGCAGGCTCTTCTCGCGGAAGTCGGCCACCAGGTCCGGGGTGTCGGCCACCAGCGCCAGCACCGCGCTGCCGGCCGCCGCATAGCTGCCCGCCTCGAGCTGCAGGTTGCTGACGGTGCCGGCGATGTCGGCACGCACCCGGGTGTACTCCCGGTCGAGCTTCGCCCGGGCCAGGGCATTACGGGCCTGACGCAGGCGCAGGTTGTCGTCCCCCGACTGGCCACGTTCCACCTCGAGCCGATGCAGGGTCGAGCGGGCGGCCTCGACCCGGGCCCGGGCCGCCTGGTAGCGGGCCAGCGTCGTGTCGCGCCGCTGGCGGGCCACCTGGTTGCGCTTGACCAGATCCTCGTAACGCTTGACGTCACGCGCGAGATTCCCGGCATCGGCCCGCGCCGCGGCGAGGTTAGCCCGCGCCGCGGCGATGCGCGCATCGAGCTGGGCATTCTCGCGCCGGGCCTGCTCGAGGGCCAGCGTCGCCTTTTCCACCGCCAGGCGGTAGCGGGCCGGATCGATGCGAAACAGCACCTCGCCGGCCTCGACATGCCGATTGTTGGCCACCTCGACCGCCGCCACCTGCCCTGACACCCGGGGAGCGACGCTCACCACCTGACGGATCAGGCGCGCCTGGGGCGTCAGTGGCATGTGCAGATCGGCCAGCAGGAAATAGCCGAACAGCAGGACAAAGGCCGTCAGCGCGACCTGGACCCAGCGGGCAAAGCGTTGTTCCGGTGTCATGGCTCTCTCTTGTGGACGACGTCAGGCAGGGGCGTGATCGATTCGCCCGGCGCGAGGGTCGGGCAAGCCATGCCGGCAACGGGGCGACGCCGCGATCCTCGGGCCACGGGCCGGTGGGCGAACCGATCGATAATTAGCAGGCTGTCTATTTTGCCATTAAATTAGTATGCTAATCAATAGTCAGCAATGAAATCCACTCCCCGCCTGTCTTCCCCCGCCTCCCGGGCCGGCGAGCGCCTTGCCGACGCGGCCGCCACGTGATGTGCTAAGGTGCCGTCACACGCCCTTGCGGCGAGTCCATCCTGCGGATGCATGCCATGACCGATACGCCGACCGCCAGCCAGCCGACCGCCGCGGTGAAGAGCCCTGCCGCGCACGAGGCACCGATCATCCAGATCGACGGGCTCGACAAGACCTACGCCTCGGGCTACCAGGCCCTGAAGTCGATCGACCTCGAGATCCAGCGCGGCGAGATCTTCGCCCTGCTCGGTCCCAACGGCGCCGGCAAGACTACCCTGATCAGCATCATCTGCGGCCTGGTCAACCCCACCGGCGGCCGGGTGATAGCCGACGGCCACGACATCGTCCACGACTACCGCGCCGCCCGCGCGACCATCGGCCTGGTCCCCCAGGAGCTGACCTCGGAGGCCTTCGAGACGGTATGGAACACGGTCAGCTTCAGCCGCGGGCTGTTCGGCAAGCCCCCCGATCCCGCGCATATCGAACGGGTGCTCAGGGATCTGGCGCTGTGGGACAAGCGCAACAACAAGCTGATCACCCTCTCCGGCGGCATGAAGCGGCGCGTGCTCATCGCCAAGGCGCTGGCCCACGAGCCGCGTATCCTGTTTCTCGACGAGCCCACCGCCGGCGTGGACGTGGAGCTGCGGCGCGACATGTGGAACGTGGTGCGCCGGCTGCGCGAATCGGGAGTGACCATCATCCTCACCACCCACTACATCGAGGAAGCCGAGGAGATGGCCGACCGCATCGGCGTGATCAGCCACGGCGAGATCATCCTGGTCCGCGAGAAGCAGGCGCTGATGCGCCAGCTGGGTCGCAAGGAACTGATGCTCCAGCTCGCCACGCCCCTGGCCGCGCTGCCCGAGGCGCTCGCCGGACGGGGGCTGACCCTCGACGACGCGGGCCGGCAGCTGGTGTACACCTACGACGCCCAGCAGGACGCCACCGGCATTGCCGAGCTGCTGCGCGCCGTGGATGCCGCCGGGCTCGAGGTCACCGACCTGCAGACCCGGCAGAGTTCGCTGGAGGACATCTTCGTCGGCCTGGTCAAGGAGCACTGATGAACTGGTACGCCATTCGCACCATCTACCGTTTCGAGATGGCCCGGGCCCGGCGCACGCTGCTGCAGAGCATCGTCTCGCCGGTGCTCTCCACCTCGCTGTACTTCGTGGTCTTCGGCGGTGCGATCGGCTCGCGCATCACCCAGATCGACGGCGTCAGCTACGGGGCCTTCATCGTCCCCGGGCTGATCATGCTGATGCTGCTCACCCAGAGCGTCTCCAATGCCTCGTTCGCGATCTTCTTCCCCAAGTTCTCGGGGACCATCTACGAGCTGCTCTCGGCGCCGGTGTCGCACTTCGAGATCGTGCTCGGCTACGTCGGCGCGGCGGCCACCAAGTCGATCATCCTGGGGCTGCTGATCCTGGGCACGGCGAGCCTGTTCGTGCCGCTGACGATCGCCCATCCGCTGTGGATGGTCCTGTTCCTGGCACTGACGGCGGTCACCTTCAGCCTGCTCGGCTTCATCATCGGCATCTGGGCGGACAACTTCGAGAAGCTGCAGCTGGTACCGCTGCTGGTGATCACGCCGCTGACCTTCCTCGGCGGCACCTTCTACGCCATCGACATGCTGCCGCCGCTGTGGCAGACGGTGACCCTGGCCAACCCGGTGGTCTACCTGGTCAGCGGCTTCCGCTGGAGCTTCTTCGGCAGCGCCGACGTCAGCGTGGCCGCCAGCGTGGCGATGATCCTGCTGTTCCTGACGGCGTGCCTGGGGATCGTGGCGTGGATCTTCCGCACCGGCTACCGGATTCGCCCCTGAGCCTCCCCGATACGAAGAGAAACCGGGCTACCCATGTGGATAGCCCGGACCAACGGCTCCTGACGGGCGGCGTCAATCCAGCAGGACGTTGAACTGCCTGAGCCATTCCGGGTGGGCCGGCCAGGCGGGCGCCGTGACCAGCTTGCCGCAGGTGACCGCCTGGTCGACGGCGATGTCGGCGTAGTCGCCACCGGCCAGGCGCACCTCGGGGGCGCAGGCCGGATAGGCCGAGACCCGGCATCCCTCCAGCGAGACCGCCGCGGCCAGCAGCTGGGCGCCATGGCAGATCGCCGCCACCGGCTTGTCGGCCTCCCGGAAGTGACGCACCACCTCGAGCACGCGCTCGTCGAGGCGCAGGTACTCAGGCGCGCGGCCGCCGGGGATCACCAGGGCGTCATACTCGGCGGGATCGCTCTCGGCAAAGGTGGCGTTGAGGGTAAAGGCGTGCCCGGGCTTCTCGCTGTAGGTCTGGTCGCCCTCGAAGTCATGGATCGCGGTCCTGACGCTGTCACCCTCGCGCTTGTCGGGGCAGATGGCATGCACCGTGTGCCCCATCGCCTGCAGCGCCTGGAACGGCACCATAATCTCGTAATCCTCGACGAAGTCCCCTGCAACCAACAGAATCCTGGCCATGTCGGTATCTCTCCTGATCTGTTTCCGGCTCCGGATCGGGCACTCACGGCTTCCCTGAACAGGGTAGCAGGGAACGCGCCCCCGGCCATGCCGGTCTTATTCCGGCACGCTTTGTTCTTTCTCGGTACGCTCTGCAGATGGAGATGATGCATGACGCTCCGCGCTTTCACCCGCCCGGTCCGGCTGGCTCTCGGCCTGGTCCTGTGGCTGGTTGCCGTATCCGCACTGGCCGCGGCCGAGCCTCATCCCTTTTCGGCAACCTACCGGCTGCATCTGGACGGCTGGCCGGATGTCACCATCCACCACCGGCTGAGCCGTGACGATGGCCAGTGGGAAAGCGCCATGCACGCGCAGATCGCCATCGCCGAAGGCAACGAGCGCGGCCGCTTTCGCGTCACCGACGACGGCCTCGATGCGCTGTTCTACCGCAGCGGCTATCGGCTGTTCGGCCTGGGCAAGGACTACCGCCTCGACGATCGCGAACTGGCCCCGCTGCCCGACCGTCAGACCGCCCTGGTGGCACTGGCCCGCCAGGCGGCCACGGCAGCCTGCAACGGCGCCGACGCCGCCCCCTGTACCCTGCGCTATCGCGATTACGACGGTGCCGCGGTCACGCTGGCCTACCGGGTGCTCGACCGCAACGAGGTGACCGTCGAGGGCCATCGCTACCCCAGCCTGAATGTCCTCACCTGGCGTTCCGACAAGCCCGAGCGCCAGCTGCGCCTGCGCCTGACCCCTTCACTGCCGGGGCTGCTGCTGGGCGGCGACTACCGTCGCGACGGCAAGGTTCTGAGCACCCTGGAGCTGGCCCACCTGAGCCGTCAGGCGGCAGCCAATCAGTCCCGCTGATGGGGCATCAGCGATTGTCGTCACCGTCGCGCATCGCACTTTGCTAAGGTAGGGAGCCTTTCACGGCGGTGCTGCCCGTCCTGTCCCCACCCTGCCGAGGAGTGACGATGTTCTCCGGTCTGTTGCTGATCCTGCTGCCGCTGATTCTCGGGTATCTGGTGCCGGTGCGCCGCGAAACCGTGATGCAGGCCATCAACCGGGCGGTCAATGGCTCGATCTACGCCATCCTGGCCCTGATGGGGGTGAGCCTGACCGGCCTCGACGACCTCGGCGGCCAGCTGGCCCGCATGGGCGGTCAGGCGCTCGCGCTGTTCGCCGTCATCACCCCCGTCAACCTGCTGGCCCTCTATGCCCTGTCGCGGCGCAGCGTCCTGCACGCCGGCGACTCGCCGCGCCTCGCCGGGGCCCCGACCAGCAAGCTGGCGGCCATGGCCGGCTCGCTGGCGCTGGCCGGCGTGGTGATCGCGGGCATCCTCGCCGGGCTGGTACTCGCCCGGCTGGGCGTCGAGGGCACGGCGCAGCACGCCGAGATGCTGGCCGAATGGGTTCTCTACGCGCTGCTGGCGCTGATCGGCTGCCAGCTGCGCAACTCCGGCATGCCGCTGCGCCAGATCCTGCTCAACCGCCACGGCCTGGCCATCGCCCTGACCGTCGCCGCCAGTTCGCTGGCCGCCGGGCTGCTGGCCGCGCCGCTGCTCGACCTGCACTGGAACGAAGGACTGGCGATGGCGGCCGGCTTCGGCTGGTATTCGCTCTCCGGCATCCTCATCGGCGACCAGCTGGGCCCGGTGCTGGGCGGCGCGGCCTTCTTCAACGACCTGGCCCGCGAACTGACGGCCTTCCTGCTGATTCCGCTGGTGATTCACCGCGCCACCCCGCTGGCCATCGGCTACGGCGGCGCCACCTCCATGGACTTCACCCTGCCGGTCATCCAGCAGCACGGCGGCGTGGCCTGCGTGCCCATCGCCGTGGTCAGCGGCTTCCTGCTCTCGCTGCTCTCACCGCCGCTGATCCTGTTCCTGCTGTCGTTGTAGGGCGCGCCGGCAGGCTCTGGAGACGAATACCTGCCCCTCGCCTGCGCATTTCCACGCAACACCCTGCGCGACGATGCGCAAAGATGGCAGGATAGCCGAGTCACCATCGCCATCCTGAGCCCTTCATGAAGCCCGAGTTCCCTTCGCCCGGATGCGCCCCGGCGCGTCAGGACGGCCGCCTTGCGCCCGGCGCCCTGCTGTCCCTGGGTGTCCTGCTGCTGGCGGGCGCCGTCGCCTACTGGCTGCTGAGCCATCCGCCGCGCACCGGCCAGCGTGCCGCCCCGCCCGAGCCCGCACCGCCCACGGTCAGTGTCGCAAGCATCCAGCGCCGAAACGTGGCGCCGACCCTCGTCGCCTACGGCCGGGTCATCGCCGCCCGCGAGACTCGGGTGGCCAGCCGTGTCGCGGGGCAGCTCGAGCGTTTCGCCCCCGGGGTCGAGCCGGGGCGTGTGGTCGAGACCGGCGCGACGCTGGCCATCCTCGATGATGCCGACTATCGGCTGGCGGTCCAGCGCGCCGAGGCGGCACTGACCCGGGCCCGGGCCGACCTGGCGATCGAACGCGGCCAGCAGCTCCAGGCCCAGGCCGACTACCGCACCTACGGCCGCGAGCTGCCCGCCGAGCGCCGCGCCCTGGTCCTGCGCGAGCCGCAGCTCAAGGCCGCCCGGGCCGCCGTCTCGAGCGCCGAGGCCGACCTCGAGCAGGCGCGTCTCGAGCTGGCGCGGACCACCATCGCCGCGCCCTTCCGCGGCATGGTGCAGGAGCGCCTGGTGGGCGCCGGCAGCGCCGTGGCGGCCAACACCGCCCTGCTCGGTCTGGTGGATGTCTCGCACTTCTGGGTGCGGGTCTCGCTGGAGAGCGACGCCCTGGACTGGCTGGAAACCGGCGACGGCATCGACAGCGGCTCGCTCGCCACCCTGGTGAGCGATGCCTGGCCAGCGGACCGGCAGCGCCGGGGGCGTGCCTTCTCGATCCTGCCCGGCCTGGCCGAGAACGGCCTGATGAGCCAGCTGCTGGTGCGGGTCGAGGACCCGCTGGCGCTCGACACGAAGGCGCCGGCCCTGCGTCTGGGCGACGTCGTCGAGGCTCGCTTCACCCCGCCCGGGCGTGACGACCTGATCGGCCTGCCGGTCGCCGCGTTGCACGAGGACGACCGGGTGTGGACGCTGGACGCCGGCAACCGGCTGCACATCGTCTCCGTCACGCCGTTCTATCGTGACCAGCGCCAGGTGCTGATCCGTGCCGACGGCGCCCCGCTCGGTGGTGCCGAGCGCGTGGTGGTCAGCCCGCTCGTCCGGCCCCGCGAGGGCATGGCGCTGCGCGTGGCCCCGACACCGGACGACACGTCGCCCGGCGGCGATGCCGACGACGGGGAGACGCCGCCATGACCCGGCACGGCCCCATCGCCTGGATGACCCGCCACGGCGTGGCTCCCAACCTGCTGATGCTGATCCTGCTGCTCGGCGGCCTGATGGCCAGCCTGACGATCAAGAAGGAAGTCTTTCCCGACTTCACCCTGGAAGCGGTCGACATCGAGGTGGCCTACCCGGGCGCCACGCCCGAGGAGGTCGAGCAGAGCCTGCTGCTGGCCATCGAGTCGGCGCTGGCGGATATCGACGGCATCGACGAGGTCACCGCCACCGCCAGCGAAGGCAGCGCCAGCGTGACCGCCGAGCTGCGCCCCGGGGCCGAGACCATGCGGGTCTATCAGGAGATCCAGCAGGCGGTGGACCGCATCCGCACCTTCCCCGAGGCCGCCGAGGCGCCCACCTTCAGCCTCGCCGGGCGCTCGCGGCAGGTGCTCGAGCTCAACCTGCACGGCCCCACCGATGCCCTGACCCTCCAGCGGCTGGCCGAACGCCTGCGCGAGCAACTGCTCGGCGAGACCGCGCTGGGCAAGATCGAGCTCGAGGGCAGTCGCGACCGCGAGATCCAGGTGCTGCTCGACCCGGCGGCGATGCGCCGCTACGGGCTCAGCCATGCCCAGCTGGCCGAGCGCATCGGCGCGGAGGCCCTCGACCTCGCCGGCGGCCGCCTGGACACCCGCGACGGCGAGTGGCTGGTCCGCTACCAGGGACGGCGCCGGAGTGCCGCGGACTTCGCCGAGCTGCCGGTGCTGTCGACGGCCGACGGCGGCGTGGTTCGCCTGGGCGACATCGCCCGCGTGCAGCCCGGGCTCGCCGAGGGCGATCGCGAGGTGCTGTTCAACGGCGAGCCGGGCATCTCGCTGCAGGTCTACCAGGTCGGCGACCAGACGCCGCTGGGCGTCTCGGCGATCGTGCGCGGCGAGCTCGACCGCCTGCGTGACGACCTGCCCGAGGGCCTCTCGCTGACCCCGGGCTGGGACAGCTCCACGATCTACCGCCAGCGCCTCGACCTGCTGCTCGGCAACGCCTGGCTGGGCCTCGCCATGGTGCTGGTGCTGATGGGGCTGTTCCTCGAGGCCCGCCTGGCGATGTGGGTGACGCTCGGCATCCCCACCGCCTTCCTCGGCGCCATGCTGTTCCTGCCCGGGCTCGGCGTGTCGATCAACATGATCTCGATGTTCGCCTTCATCATCGCCCTGGGCATCGTCGTCGACGACGCCATCATGGTCGGCGAGAACATCTACGCCCATCGCGAGAAGGGCCATTCGGTCTTCGAGGCGGCCATCCACGGCGCCCGCGAGATCGCCGTGCCGATCAGTTTCGCCGTCCTCTCCAACATGGTCGCCTTCCTGCCGCTGCTGTTCCTGCCCGGCTTCCTGGGCATGATCATGGGCGTGATTCCGCTGGTGGTGATCACGGTCTTCGCCGTGTCGTGGATCGAGGCGCTGTTCATCCTGCCCACCCACCTGGCCCACAGCCAGCCGCGCCAGCGCCTGCCCGCCTGGCAGCGGCCCATCGAGCGGGTCCGTCAGGCGATGCAGCAGGGGCTCGACCGTTTCACCCAGTACCGCTTCGCCCCCTTCCTCGAGCGCGCCCTCGACCGGCGCCTGCTCGCCGTGGCGATCGGCGTCGCGGTGCTGATCCTCGCCCTGGCCTACGCCGCCAGTGGGCGGCTGGGCTTCTCGCTGATGCCGCGCGTCGAGGCCGACCGGGTGCAGGCCACCGTCAGCCTGCCGCCGGGCAGCCCGCTCGCCGCGGATCACGCCGTCCGCGATGCCCTGCTGGCCGGCGCCCGGCGTCTCGCCGACGCCCATGCCGACCTGGTCTACGACAGCACCCGCGCCCGCCAGCGCGGCGACACCCTCGAGGTACGCCTGTCGATCGCCGCCGATAGCCTGCGCGCCTGGCCGCCTTCGCGGCTGGCCCGGGCCTGGCGCGAGGCCACCGGCGATCTGCCCGGCGTCGAGGCGATCCGCTTCGCCAGCGATGCCGGCGGTCCCGGCGGTGGCGCCGACCTGACCCTGCGCCTGTCGCATCCCGACGGCGCCACGCTCGATGCTGCCGCCGAGGCGCTGGCCGCACGGCTCGTCGACTACCAGGGGGTGGAAAGCGTCGACAGCGGCGTCGGCAACGGCAAGCCGCAGCTGTCGATTCGCCTGTCGCCGGAAGGGCGCGCCCTGGGGCTGACCGGCCAGTCGCTGGCGCGGCAGCTGCGCGGGCCGCTGCAGGGCGCCACCGCCCTCAAGCAGCAGCAGGGCCGCACCGAGATCAGCGTCGAGGTGCGCCTGCCCCCGGCCTCGCGCGACAGCCTCGCCGAACTGGGCCGCCTGCCGATCCTCACGCCGGACGGCGGCGAGGTGGCACTGGCCCGCGTGGCCCGCATCGAACGCAGCCGGGCCAGCGCCAGCCTGACCCGCATCAACGGCCGCCGGGTCGTCGAGGTCACCGCCGATCTCGCCGCCACGGACTCGACCCAGGCGCTGCTCACCACTCTGGAGGACTCGCTGTTCCCCCAGCTGCGCCAGCGCTTCCCGGGGCTCGAGATCGGCCCGGGCGGGCGTCAGGAGGAAACCGCGGACAACCTGGCCGTGCTGCGGACGGCGCTGTGGGCGACGCTGGCCGCCCTCTATGGCCTGCTGGCGATCCCCTTTCGCAGCTACACGCAGCCGCTGCTGGTGATGACGGCCATCCCCTTCGGGGTGATCGGCGCGGTGCTCGGCCATCTGATCATGGGCTTCGGGCTGTCGATCATCAGCCTGCTGGGCATGCTGGCGCTGTCCGGGGTGGTGATCAACGACGCCCTGGTGCTGATCGACTACGCCAATCATCGCCGCCGCGAGGGCTTCAACGCCCGCGAGGCGATCATGGCCGCCGCCACGCGCCGTCTGCGGCCGATCATGATGACCACCCTGACCACCTTCCTGGGGCTGGCACCGATGATCTTCGAGACCTCGCGGCAGGCGCGCTTCATCATCCCCATGGCCGTCTCGCTGGGCTTCGGCATCCTGTTCGCCACGCTGATCCTGCTGGTGCTGATCCCCTGCCTGTACCTGATCCTCGAGGACCTGCGCGAGCGCCTGGGCGCCTCGTCACCCGAACCGGCCCGCTCGCCGCACGGCGACTGAGCGGCTGGCTGCACCGCCAACAGACCGCCGCTGTCGGGGATGAACCCCCTCCCACAAGACCACGGCGGCGGCCCCGGACATGAAGCCTCCTGTGGGAGCGACTTCAGTCGCGAGGAATCCGCCATCGGGCCACCGCTGTCGGGGATGAACCCCCTCCCACAAGACCACGGCGGCGGCCCCGGGAATGCAGCTCCTTGCGGGTGCGACTTCAGTCGCGATGAGCCTGCCCCCGGCCCAGCCTCGAGCGCATCGACCACCGCCAGAGACATTCCCGGGACTTGCAAGGCCGCCAGGAGATGCGTATTTTAATTGAACGATCAATCAATAAAAACTCGCCGGGAGGGCGACTTGCAACGCCATCGGGCATCGCTTGCTCGTCAGCCACGCTTGGCAGCGGGATCCGCGTCCTGCTACCAAGCGTGCCTGCATCCGGCAGCCCGCCCGGGTGCCTCGAGCGATGTCGCGATCACCGTTCCACACGACAACAGGACCCGACATGCACCCACGACACACTGACGCCGAGCCGCGGGATCGCCTCAATCCCGTGGTGTTCTACGGCTCCGCGATCGGCATCGTCATCTTCGCCGTATGGACGATGTTCTTCACCGACTCCTCCAGCCGCATCATCAATACCGCCCTGGGCTGGATTTCCGACACCTTCGGCTGGTACTACGTGCTCGCCGTGGTGGTCTACCTGGCCTTCGTGATCGGCATCGGCCTGTCGCGCTTCGGCAAGATCCGCCTGGGGCCGGAGCACTCCCGCCCCGACTTCAACATGGCCTCCTGGGCGGCCATGCTGTTCTCGGCGGGGATCGGCATCGACCTGCTGTTCTTCTGCATCGCCGAACCGGTCACCCAGTACCTGGCGCCCCCGGACGGCAACGCCGAGACCATCGCCGCGGCACGCCGCGCCATGGAGCTGACCTTCCTGCACTGGGGGCTCTCCGGCTGGGGGATCTACACCCTGGTCGGCATGTCGCTGGCCTTCTTCAGCTACCGCCACAACCTGCCGCTGACCATCCGCAGCGCCCTGTACCCGATCTTCGGCCAGCGCATCCACGGCCCGATCGGCCACACCGTGGACATCGCCGCCGTGCTCGGCACGGTGTTCGGCATCGCCACCAGCCTCGGCATCGGCGTCATCCAGCTCAACTTCGGCCTCAACTACATGTTCGCCGTGCCGGAGAACACCCTGATCCAGGCCGCGCTGGTGATCATGATCGTGTTCTTCGCCACGGTGTCGGCGGTCACCGGCGTCGAGAAGGGCATCCGCCGGCTCTCCGAGTTCAACATGCTGCTGGCGCTGGCGCTGCTGCTGTTCGTGCTGTTCACCGGCAAGACGCTGTTCCTGCTCAACGCCCTGGTGATGAACGTCGGCGACTACCTCACCCACTTCGTCGACCTGTCGATGAACACCTACGCCTTCGAGCCGCCCACCGACTGGCTCAACGGCTGGACGCTGTTCTTCTGGGCCTGGTGGATCGCCTGGGGCCCGTTCGTCGGCCTGTTCCTGGCGCGCATCTCGCGCGGGCGCACCATCCGCGAGTTCGTCGCCGGCACGTTGCTCCTGCCGCTGGCCTTCATGATGGCGTGGATGTCGATCATGGGTAACAGCGCCATCGACATGCTGATGAACGGCGCCGCGGCCTTCGGCCAGGAAGCCATGAACAACCCGGCCTCCTCCATCTACCTGTTTCTGGAGTCGTTCCCCTGGACCGGCGCGACCACCATCGTGGTCACCATCCTGGCGATCGTGTTCTTCGTTACCTCCGGCGACTCCGGCGCCCTGGTGCTGTCGAACTTCACCTCGATTCTGCATGACGTGAACAGCGACGCGCCGATCTGGATGCGCATCCTGTGGGCGGCGGTGATCGGCGTGCTGACCCTGGCCCTGTTGATGGCCGGCGGCCTCTCCGCCCTGCAGAGCGCCGTGGTGGTCACCGGGCTGCCGTTCTCGATCGTGCTGTTCTTCATGATGGCCGGCCTGCTCAAGGCGCTGAAGGTCGAGGGCCGCAAGGAGGACAGCCATCGCGCCAGCCTGGCCGGCAGCCTGTCGAGCCGCACCGGCGGGGAACGCGGCCACAAGAGCTGGCGTCAGCGCCTGGCGCGTGCCGTGAGCTTTCCCGGTCGTCGCAGTGCCCAGCGCTTCCTGAGCGAAATCGCTCACCCGGCCATGGAAGAGGTCGCCGGGGAACTCAAGGCCCAGGGCGTGGAAGCCCGCATCGTCGAGGGTGACGGCGACGAGGCCTGCCTGGCGCTCAACGTCACCCACGGCAGCGAGCAGGACTTCAGCTACCAGATCCGGCCGCGGCGCTTCGCCACGCCCTCGTTCGCGATGCGCGCCCAGCACGCCAACGCCGACTACTACCGCCTGGAGGTGTACCTGCTGGAGGGCAGCCAGGGCTACGACCTGATGGGCTACAGCAAGGAGCAGGTCATCGAGGACATCCTCGATCAGTACGAACGCCACCTGCACTTCCTGCACCTCAACCGCGAGGCGCCCGGCAACACGGCCTCGCTGCCCGACGATGCCACGCAGTCGCCCGCCTGAGGCAGTGTCGGCAGGCGCTACCGTCAATGAAAACGCCCCCGGACGGGGGCGTTTTCATGTCGTGCCAAGAGCGGCGAGACCGCCTCACCGCGTGCTGGCGACCACCACGCACTCCATGCCCTGCTGCTGCAGTTGCTGACAGGAACGACGCGCCTGCGACTCGCGCAGATCCACCACCCGGGCGCGGAAGACACTGGCGTCGCCCTCGGCGGCCATCACCGCCGGGCGAGCGCTGCGCAGGTCCGCGGCCAGCGCGGCGGCGGCCCGCGAGGCCAGCGACTGCGCCTGGTGCCGGGTACTGAAGGCGCCGACCTGAATCGCCCAGGCCGCACTCACCGCCGAGCCCCCCGGCGTGTCCCCCGCCTTGGCCTGCGCGATCAGCGCGCGGATCGGATCGCCCGCATCACCCTGGCCGACGACGGCCGAGTCAGCCCGGGCGGACGGCGCTTCGGCCATCGCCACCGTGGTGGCGGTCGCGGCACGGCGGGCCGCCTGTCCCGGCCCATCGAACAGCGCCGTCTTGGCGACCCAGTCGTTGCCGTCCATCAGGCTGGCCCGGACGAAACCGCGATCGAGCAGCCGGGCCATGTGGGCGTCGCGGGAGCGGGCGGTGAAGCCGCCCATCACCACCGAGACGATGCGCCGGCCGTCATGGACCGCCGAGGTCGCGACGTTGAAGCCGGAGGCATTGATGTAGCCGGTCTTCAGGCCATCGGTGCCCGGGTAGCTGTCGAGCAGGTTGTTGTGCCCGGGGATGGTCTTGCCGCGAAAGCGGAATTCCGTGCGGGCGAAATAGCCGTAGTACTGGGGAAAGTCGCGCATCAGGTGCATCGACAGCGTGGCCATGTCGCGGGCCGTGGTGACCTGGGCGTCGTCGGGCAGCCCCGAGGCGTTGCGGAACACCGTGTGATTCATGCCGAGCGCGCGCGCCCTGGCGGTCATGCGCCGGGCGAAGGCCGGTTCGCTGCGCGCCAGGTTCTCGGCCACCACCACCGCCACGTCGTTGGCCGAGCGCACGATCATCGCCAGGATGGCATCCTTGACCGCGATGCGCCCGCCGGTCTTGAGCCACAGCTTGGTGGGCGGCTGATCGGCGGCATGGGCCGATACCGCCAGCCGGTCGTTCAGCGACAGCCGGCCGGAATCCAGCGCCTCGAACAGCAGGTACAGCGTCATCATCTTGGTCAGCGAGGCCGGGTAGCGGGGTGCATCGGCATTGGCCGCGGACAGCACCTCGCCACTGGCGGCATCGATGACGATGGAGGCATAGCGCGGGTTGGGCTTGGCCTGGGCGGTCGTGGCGAGCAGCGTCAGCAGCAGTACGGCGAGCGACAGCGACACGAACCGGGCAGGCGGCAGGGGCGCGCGCGCGACGGGCCGGCAGGCACGCCGGGGCGAGCGAGGGGCGAGGATGGCCATGTGAATGTCCTTGCGTAATATCCTTGCGATTTCTTGTGACTACCGTCGGGCGCTACAGGGTGCGCACAGACTCTTCTCGAGTCTATGCCACTCCGGCGGTTCCTGCCGCCCGGCCTCCCGACGCAGGCAACCCCCTTCATGCAGTCAGTGACCCTTCACTCCGCAGCCGCCCCATTGTCCACGGCCAATACGCCACTGAACAGTCCCGAAGGCGCGAAACCATCCCGGGAATATCCTCGATAGCAGCGGGCTATTCACCCGATTGCGGAAATCGTCTTCAAGAATGATTCTCGTCTGCCTATAGTGATGACAGTCATTCCTCCCCGAGGCAGACCGCCATGCTCAAGACACTGACCTTTGCCTGCGTGCATTTCTCGGTGGCCTTCACGGTCACCTGGCTGCTGACCGGCAGCTGGGTGGTCGGCGGATTGATCGCGCTGGTCGAACCCGCCATCAACTCCGTGGCCTACTTCCTGCACGAGAAGGCCTGGGAACGACTGCGCCGCCGTCGTGACGCACGCGACCGGCGGCTGCCGCTGGCCGCCTGAGACGCTCCCCGACCCGTTCAGTCGCTGGATACCGGCGTGCGGGCCAAGCGCTCCTGCAACCCGGCGCAGAAGGCCTGCCAGGCCTCGCCCATGGGCGCCAGCCGGGCGTGCGCATGCAGGGCGCCATGCACCATCGCCGGTGCCCGGTGGTAGCGGATATCGGCACCGTTCGCGCGCCAGTGTTCGATCGCCGCCTCGAAGGGCTGCGTCAGGGGGTCGTGATCCACGGCCAGCGCCTCGATGTGCGGTGCCGGCGGATGGGCCTCGCACAGCGCCGGCACGGTGTCGGCGATATCCCGCCACATCTGCAGAATCTCCGCGCGGGCCAGCAGCGGCGCATCCGGCCCCAGGGAGTCGGCATCGGGGATGCCCACCGGCGGATAGATCAGGCCCAGCGGGCCCTGCCAGCCGACCCGGCGCGCCAGATCCAGCGCCAGCCGGGCGCCCGCGCTGTCGCCGGCCAGGGCCACCGGCCGGCAGTCCTCGAGCACGGCCTGGCAGTCGTCCAGCGCCTGACCGTAGTCGGCCTCGGGCGCGAGCCGATAGCCGACACTGGTCACCGGATGCCCCAGGCGCAGGGCCAAATCGGCGACGATGCCGTGGTGGCTGCGCACGGAACCCAGTGTCCAGCCGCCACCGTGCAGGTAGAGCACCTCGCCCGAGGCGGCATCCGGCGGCATGTAGCGGCGAATGCGCACGCCGTCCGCCTCGTCGTCGGTCCAGTTCAGCCCCGGCGGATCGGCCGGGGCGAAGGCCTCGCACAGGGCCTCGTAGCGACGCCGCGCGGTCAGCCAGTCGTCGGCGGCGCCCACGTCGCGCATGCCCTGCTCGAACTCGCGGATGAAATCCTCGACGGTCATGACAGCCTCCTCGCCGGCACCGCGCTCGTCGGTGCCGTCATGCTCACGATGTCGCGTCGTCCCGCCGCACGATGCCGATACGTCGACCGGCAAGCTCCGGCCAGTCGTCCCCCGCGCATCCCGGCAGCGCGGCCAGGCGTTCGGCCACCTCGGGCGGAAATGGCGCCGGGCGACCCCGGTCGATGGCCATGCCCATCAGCATCTGCTCGCTGGTCGCCAGACAGTGGCCTTGGTCGTCCTCCAGGGTGAAGAAGGCGTGCAGGCGCTTGGCATCGGCATCGAGCCGCACCACGCCCACCTGCAGCGGCTGTCCCTCATGGGCCTCCCGGCGATAGCACAGGTGCGTCTCCAGAGTATAGAGGGTGTAGGCGTGGCGCCGGCGGCCCTCCTCTCCCAGGCCGAGCCACTCCATCAGCGCATCGACCGCCAGCGAAAACACGCGGGCATAGGCAGCATCGTTCATGTGGCCGTTGTAGTCGACCCACTCGGACGCCACCCGGGTCTCCAGCACGCGCCGCGGTATCGTCTCGCTCACAGTCGCCCCTCCAGCCCCTCGGACTCGGGCCAGTACTCCTCGACCAGCGCCAGCAGGCGCACCAGGAACTCGTCGCGGCGCGACTCCAGGGCGTCGATGCTGCGCCCCGCCGCCTGATGTTCGCAGCCCTCGACCACACGATCGATCAACGTGTCGGTGAGCTCCGGTGCCTCGAGCTTGGTCCAGGGCAGCTTCAGTGCCGGGCCGAACTGCTCGAGCATGTGACGCATGCCCTGCTCGCCGCCGGCCAGATGGAAGGTCAGGAAGGTACCCATCAGCGACCAGCGCAGCCCGCAGCCGTAGACCACCGCGGCGTCGATCTCCTCGGTGGTCGCCACGCCGTCGTTGACCAGATGCAGTGCCTCGCGCCACAGCGCCTCCATCAGTCGGTCGGCGATGTGGCCCTCGATCTCGCGCCGTACCACCAGCGGACGCATCGCCAGCTCGCGATAGCGCGCCTCGGCGCGGGCGAGGTGATCCGCGGTGGTCGCCTCGCCGCCGACCAGTTCCACCAGCGGCAGCAGGTAGACGGGGTTGAAGGGGTGGGCGACGACGATCCGCCCCGGCTCCCGCGTGCAGTCGCGCTGCAGGTCGCTGGGCTTGAAGCCGGAGGTCGACGAGCCGATGATCACGCCGGCCGGCGCGGCGGCATCCAGTGCGGCGAGGATCTCGCGCTTGAGGTCGAGCCGCTCGGGCACATTCTCCTGGACCAGGTCGGCGTTCGCCACCGCGGCCTCGAGGCTGTCGGCGAAGGCGAGCCGCTCCGGGTCCGCGCCCTCGGCCAGCCCCAACCGTTCCAGCGACGGCCAGGCCCGGGCCACCGCCTCGCGGGTACGCGCCTCGGCGCCCGCCGCCGGATCGAAGGCGACCACGTCCCAGCCCTGCGCCAGGGCACGGGCGATCCAGCCGTTGCCGATCACCCCGGTGCCGATCACTGCCAGCCGACTCATGCCTCGCCCTCCACGATCTTGCCGGTACGCGGATCACGCAGCTTGAGGTGCGCGCGGGTCTCGGCCGGAGTCATCACCCGGGCGCCGAGGCTGTCGATCAGCCCGGCGGCCTTCTCGACCAGCTGGCCATTGCTGGCCTTCACGCCCTTGCGCAGGTACAGGTTGTCCTCCAGGCCGACCCGGGCGTGACCGCCGAGCAGCACGGCCTGGGCGACCATCGGCATCTGCGCGCGACCGATGCCGAACGCCGCCCAGTTGGCGTTCGCCGGCAGCTTGTTGCGCATGGCCAGCATGGTCTCGGTATCGGCCTCCGCCCCCCAGGGGATGCCCAGGCACAGCTGGAACAGCGGATCGCCCTCGAGCAGGCCTTCGGCCTGCAGCTGGCGGGCGAACCAGACATGCCCCAGGTCGAAGCACTCCAGCTCCGGCTTGACGCCGGCGGCCTGCACGAGTCGGGCGTGCTCGCGCAGCCAGTCGGCGGTGTTGATGTAGACGGCGTCGCCGAAGTTGAGGCTGCCGCAGTCCAGGGTGCACAGCTCGGGCAGCAGCGCGCCCACCGGGGCGTGGCGCTCGGCGGGCGTCTGCATGTCGCTGCCCGGGCCGCCGCGATACGGGTCGTCCGGATGCGGCACCCAGTCACCGCCGCCGCCGCCGGTCAGGTTGAGCACGATGTCGGTATCCGCCTCGCGAACCCGTTCGACCACCTCGCGGAAGTGCTCTGTGGAGTGACTGATGCCGCCGGTCTCGGGATCCCGCACGTGGATGTGCGCGACGCTTGCACCGGCACGGGCGGCCTCGACCGCCGCCTCGGCGATCTCGACCGGCGTGACCGGCACATGCGGATTCTTCGCGGTGGTATCGCCGGCGCCGGTCACGGCGCAGGTGAGAATGACTCGGGAATTCATGGTGTTCCTCCGATGACAGAATGTCCCCAGTCTGACGCCGGCATGGCACCACGACTTGACGATTCACGACACAGGATCGCCACGATACGCCACCCGGCGACCTGCCACATGGCGCGACTTCATCCTCGGCTCATCTCGATACGCGACCCTGCCTGCAAAGCGACTCGGGAGTGACGGGAATGCAGGCCGGGAAAGGTCATTGGTTCAACAGTCTGCGCGCCGTGCTGATGCTGGGGTGTCTGACACTGGCCTCGCTGGCCTCGGCACAGGGGCTCTTCGATCGGGAGGGCACCTTCCTGCCTCCCGAAGAGGCATTCCAGCCGACGCTATCGCGCGACGGCGACAGCCTGACGGTCGACTGGCAGATCACGCCGGGTTATTACCTCTACCGGCACCGCTTCGCCGCCGAGGCGGATGGGCGCCGGCTCTCGCTGACGCTCCCCGCCGGCGAGACGATCGAGGATGAGTACTTCGGTCGCTCCGAAGTGTATCGCGACACGCTGCACATGACGCTCGAGCCCGGCGATGCCGAGACCCTCACCCTGCACTGGCAGGGCTGTGCCGACGCCGGGCTCTGCTATCCGCCGCAGCAACGCACCTTCGCGCTGAACGACCTCGATACCGCCAGCGGCACCGCTGCCTCGTCGGTACCGGCCTCGACCACGTCCACCGCGTCGACGACCGCTTCCTCGGAAACCGGCTCTCCGGAGGCCGGCTATCCGGAGGCCGGCTCTCCGGAGGCCGGCTCGCCCTCTCCCGCCGCGACCAGCGGCGTCCCCGAGGCTCAGGACCAGCAGCTGGCGGCCCGGCTCGCCGGCGGTAGCACAATCTGGACGCTGCTGGCCTTCTTCGGCATGGGGCTGCTGCTGGCCTTCACCCCCTGCATGCTGCCGATGATCCCGATCATCTCCAGCCTGATCGTGGGGCAACAGCCGCAAGGCCGGCACCGTCGCACCACGGGATTCCTGCTGTCCAGCGTCTTCGTGCTGCCCATGGCCGCCACCTATGCGCTGCTCGGGGTGAGCGCCGCGATGGCCGGCGCCAACCTGCAGATACTGCTCCAGAATGCCTGGTTCATCGGCCTGTTCTCGGCCCTGTTCGGGGTGCTGGCACTGGCCATGTTCGGCCTTTTCGAGCTGGAACTGCCCCGTATCCTCCGGCAACGTCTGGACAGCGTCCTGTCGCGACAGCGTGGCGGCCGCTTCAAGGGGACCGCGCTCATGGGGGTGCTCTCGGCGCTGCTCGTCGGCCCCTGCTCGACCGCGCCGCTGGCCGGGGCCCTGCTGTTCATCGCCGAAAGCGGCAACCCCTGGCTGGGCGGCGCGGCCCTGCTGGCCCTCGGTCTGGGCATGGGCGCGCCGCTGGTGCTGATCGGCACCCTGGGCAGCCGCCTGCTGCCCCGGCCGGGCCCCTGGATGAACCGGGTACGCGGCATCTTCGGCTTCGTGCTGCTCGGCACGGCGATCGGGTTCCTGGACCGCCTGCTGCCCGAGGCCATCGTGCTGGGGCTGTGGGGCGCCCTGGGGCTGGGCTTCGCGGTGTCGCTGTACCACCTGGCGAGAGGCGAGTCGAGCGGTCGCACCCTGGGCCAGCTGGCGCAGGCCGGCGCCGGGGTGATCGGGCTGTGGAGTACCCTGGTGCTGGTCGGCGCCGCCGGCGGGGCCGAGGACCCCTGGCGCCCCCTGACGGTCTATGTCCCCACCGGCACGACCGCGCCCGCATCGAGCCAGCCGTTGACCTTCGACAGCATCGAGACATTCGACGCCCTGAAATCCCGTCTCGCGAGCCCGGCCGACCAGGCGAGGCTGACACTGGTCGAGTTCACCGCCGAGTGGTGTGTCTCCTGCGACGTGATCGAGGAAGAGGTCTTCGGCGACCCCGAGGTCAAGACTGCCCTGAAGGACGTACAGCGACTGCGCATCGACGTGACCGACAACGACGCGACCGACAAGGCGCTCATGCAACGCTTCGGGGTCTTCGGCCCGCCGGCCCTGATGTGGTTCGGCCCGGACGGCCACGAGCTGCGCGGCGCCCGCATCATCGGCGAGGTGGATGCCTCGGCCTTCCTCGACCGCTACGCCCGGGCCCGGAAGATCGCCCGCAACGGCGGGGACACACACTTAGTGGAATCTTCCCGAGCCACGCTCTCGCGCAGCCTCGAGCACCTGCCTCGAGCCGCCTCCCCCTGAACGGAGTTGACTGCCATGCAAGATCATCAACCCATCGCCAGTCCCGCTCGCCGGATGCTGGGCCTCGCCACCGGCCTGCTGCTGGCCACCAGCCTCACGGCCCAGGCCCGGGAGTGGCCGGCCCCCATCGAACAGCTCAAGCAGCAGGGGCTGACGATCCACGGCACGTTCGACGCCCCCGGTGGGCTCCAGGGCTACGCAGCCAGCCTGCGTGGCCGCGCCATCGCCGCCTACCTCACGCCCGATGGCGACCATGCCGTGATCGGCACGCTGATCGACGCCCAGGGACGCGATGTATCCGCGAAGCCCCTGGAGCGGCTGGTCAACGGCCCCAGGAATGCCAGGCTATGGCAGCAGATGGCCGACCATCACTGGGTGCGCGACGGCTCCGCCGATGCCGAGCGCGTGGTCTATACCCTCAGTGACCCCAACTGCCCCTACTGCCGAAAATTCTGGCAGGAGGCCCGCCCCTGGGTCGAAAACGGCGACGTCCAGCTGCGCCACCTGATGGTCGGCGTCCTCAAGGCCGACAGCGCCGCCAAGGCCGCGACCCTGCTGAGCGCCGACGATCCGAGCGCCGCCATCGGCAGGCACTACCGCGACGGCAGCATGCCGGACAATCGCATCAGCGACGCGAGCCGGCGCTGGGTGTCGGAGAATACCCGGTTGATGCGCAACGCCCGGCTCAACGCGACGCCGGTCATCTTCTACCGCGACGAGGACGGCGTGCATCGCGTGATGGGGGCGCCCAGCCCGGAAAAGCTGCGCGAGATCATGGGCGGGCCCGTCGACGACTAACCCGGCCTGATCATCCTGCCGGCATGGCTCGCTTCACCCTTGCCCTTCCGGCAGCCACAGGCGCACCCGAAAGGGCGTTTCCCGGCTGGAAGCGAGCGTCAGGGCGCCCCCGAAGCGCTCGACCAGCGCCTTGACGATGGACAGCCCCAGGCCGCTGCCTCGGGGATGGTTGCCGCGATAGAAGCGATCGGTCAGGTTGGCCAGCCGCTCCGGGGGGATGATGGCCCCCTGGTTGACGATCTCGATCACGATACCGGCGTCGCGCCGCCTCGCCGCGACCTCGATCGGTTGGTGGGGATCCCCATGATGCCGGGCATTCCCGATCAGGTTGCGCAGGACCGTTACCAGCAACGTGACGGGCATGGCGATGCACAGCGAGGCATCCACCCCGTCCAGCCGACAGCGGCCGTGGCTGCCGGTCTCGGTCAGGGCGGTCTCCAGGGCCTCGTCGAGCCGGGCCGGCTCGAGGTCGTCATGCCCGGCGTCATTGTCCATCCGCGCCAGCAGCAACAACTGCTCGAGAGTGCGGGTCAAGCGCACCACCCCCGCCTCGGCCTGCCGCATGGCTTCCCGACGGCGGTCGCCGTCGACCCGCCGCGCCACCTGCAGATGGGTGCGCACCGCCGTCAGCGGCGTGCGCAGCTCGTGGGCCGCGTCATCGGTGAAACGCTGCTCGCGTTCCAGGGTGCGCCGGGTACGCGCCAGCAGGGTGTTGAAACCGTCGATCAGCGGGCGGATCTCGCCGGGCAGGCCTCGCATGGGCAGCGCCGAAAGGTCGTCGTGATCACGCTGTGCCAGCCGCCGCTGGAGCCGAGCCAGTGGCGTCAGGCCCCGCGTCACCCCCCACCACAGGGCGACGAGACTGCCGCTCAGGGCGAGCAGGAAGGGGTAGGAGGCGGCACGCCGCACCTGGCCGAGCAGCGACTCCCGTTCGCGCATGCGATCCGCCACGGTGATGCGCCGGTTCTCGTCGGTCAGGGTGTAGACGCGCCAGCGCTGGCCGTCGTGCCGGCGGTACCCGTAGCCCGCGGCACGCGTCGACAGCACATCATTCAATTCAGGATGGGTGCCCGCCACCACCTGTCCTCGCAGCGACGAGACGCGACAGGCCACGCCTTCCAGAGCGGGAATGACCGGTATCTCGCCGGTGTCGCCGCGCCAGGCATCGGCCGGCACGCGCTCCATCAGGCCGGCGACCATGCGCGCCGACTGGGCCAGGCGCCGGTCCAGCGACTGCTCGAATTGCGTCGACAGGTCGCGAATCAGCCAGGCGGCGGTGATCCCCCACAGCGCCAGCAGCGTGACTCCCAGGGTCACCACGAGGCGCAGTCGCAGACTCACGCGTGTACCGCCCCATCGGCGTTCCCCAGCCGGTAGCCGACGCCGCGTACCGTCTCGATCACATCGCGCCCCAGCTTGCGACGCAGCTGGTAGATATGCACGTTGAGCGCGTTGCTCTCGACCTCGTCGTCGACCCCGTAGAGACGATCCTTCAACTGATCGGCACTCAGGAGGCGCCCGCGGGCTCGAATCAGGGCCTCCAGCAGCATCCGTTCACGGCGGATCAGCGCCACGGGGACGCCGTCGAGCATCACGCTGCGATCCACGGGATCGAAGGCGAGGCGTCCGTGATGCAGCAGGCGACCGGCCTGCCCCGCCGTGCGACGCAGCAGCGCCTGGAGCCGGGCAGTCAGTTCGTCGAGATCGAACGGCTTGACCAGATAATCGTCGGCGCCGCCCTGCAGGCCCTCGACGCGACTGGCGACGGCATCGCGTGCCGTGAGCATCAACACGGGGATGGCGACACCCTCGCGGCGCCACGCCTGCAACAATGCCAGCCCCTCGCCGTCCGGCAGGCGCCGATCGAGCACCACGAGGTCATAGTCGATCGCCTGTCGCGCGGCACGGGCAGCCGCCAGGGTGCCCACGGTATCGACGATAAATTCGGAAAGCCCCAGCCCCGCCTCGATGCCCGCGGCCACCGGGGCGTCATCCTCGACAAGCAATACTCTCATGCGACCGGTTCCTGCGGGTGATCGGGCGCTGCGACACTGACGGTGCCCGATTAAGAGGTCCTTTCACAACCGACAAACGAGATGGGCTTTCCCGGCGGAAAGACTTCGCGAGGGCGCTGTAAACCCTTCCTTGGGCGCTACCTTTGCCATCCATGGCAAAGGACCCTCGCTTCGCCTTGTCCCCCGGCGCCCATCATTCCGTGAGTTCGGGTCAGTGAGACCCGCTGAACCGTTTCGCCACCCACCAGCCGGCGGCCATGGCGATGAGCATCGCGGCCAGCGGCAGGCTCAGCCCGGCGATCGAGGCCACGGCCGGTCCCGGGCAGTAACCGGAAAGGCCCCAGCCGATGCCGAACAGCGCCGCGCCGCCCAGCAGCCGGGGGTCCAGATCGCGGCGGGTGGGCAGCGCGAAGCGCCCGGCAAACAGGGGCTGATCGCGCTTCCAGACCAGCCGGTAGCCGATGAAGGTGGTCACCACCGCCCCGCCGAGCACGAAGATCAGCGTCGGATCCCAGGCACCGGCGATGTCCAGAAACCCCACCACCCGCGCCGGGTCGGTCATGCCGCTGATGGCCAGCCCCAGGCTGAACAGCAGCCCGGCCACGAATCCCATGAGCGTCTTCATGCGCCACCTCCCGGCACGTGACGGACCACATAAACGGTGAGCATCGCCGCCGCCACGAAGACCAGCGTCGCCGCCAGCGAGCGCGGCGACAGGCGCGCCAGCCCGCAGACCCCGTGGCCGCTGGTGCAGCCACTGCCCAGGCCGGTGCCCAGCCCGACCAGCAGGCCGGCGATCAGCATCAGCCCCGTGCCGCCGATCGGCGCACCGATCACCGCCCCCGGCTCGCCGGCGACGTTGCCCAGCCCGCCGCCGGCGAGCACCAGCAGCAGCGGGCCGACGATCAGCCCGGCCAGAAACGCCAGGCGCCAGGCGCTGTCGCCCGCCGGACGCTCCCAGATCAGCCCCGAGAGAATCCCGCTGATGCCGGCGATACGGCCCAGGGTGGCCATCAGCCACACGGCCGACAGGCCGATCAGCACCCCGCCGGCAAGACCCTGCAGACTCGCTGCCATGTCCACACGCGTTCCTCCTGCTGACGACACGGTGTCACGCCACCGTGCCGAACGATGAATGATGGATCTTCAGCGCGACGCCGGCTCGACCAGCCACTCGCGCCCCTTGAGCATGGCGTCCCAGTACAGCCGCGGCATGACATGGGCCTTGAGCAGCCAGCCCAGTCGCGTGGCCCGGGTGCCCTCGAGCAGCCAGGTGGGCAGGGTCGGCTGCAGCTGGCCACCATAGCCGAACTCCGCCAGTACCACCCGGCCGTTCTCCACGGTCAGCGGGCAGGCCCCGTAGCCCAGATAGGCCGCCGCCAAGGGCCGGTCATCCAGCCAGGCCAGCAGGTTCTCGGCCACCACCGGGGCCTGCTTGCGAACCGCCGCGGCGGTCTTGGCGTTGGCGGTACCGCTGGCATCACCGAGCCCGAAGACGGACGGGTAGTGACGATGCTGCAGCGTGGCATCATCCAGATCCAGCCAGCCGGCGTCGTTGGCCAGCACCGAACGGCTCACCAGCTCCGGCGCCCGCTGTGGCGGCACGACGTGCAGCATGTCGAAGGCCACCTCGACCTCGTCTTCCCCGGCCTCGCTCTGAACGCGAAAGAGCGCCTTGCGCGCCGGGCCGTCCACGGCTTTCAAGGTCTGCTGGAAGCACAGATCGATGCCGTAGCGCGACACGTACTCCTGCAATGCCGGTACATAGTCGGCGACGCCGAACAGCGCACCGCCGGCGTTGTGGAAGCTCACGTCGATGTTGTCGAGCACGCCCCGGCGCCGCCAGGCGTCGCAGGCCAGGTACATCGCCTTCTGCGGCGCACCGGCGCACTTGATCGGCATCGGCGGCTGGGTGAACAGCGCCCGGCCGGAGGACAGCGATTCCACCAGCGACCAGGTGTAGGGCGCCAGATCGTAGCGGTAGTTGGACGTCACGCCGTTTTCGCCGAGCGTCGCTTCCAGCCCCTCGATGGCGCCCCAGTCGAGCACCAGACCGGGCGCCACGACCAGCGCGTGATAGTCCAGCGCGCGCCCGTCGTCGAGCATCACGCGGCGCGCCTCGGGGTCGATCGCCTCGGCGGCCTGGGCGTACCAGTGCACGAACGCGGGCATCACGTCGCCCATCGGCCGGCGGATCTGCGACGCCTGGAAGATACCCCCACCGACCATCGTCTGACCGGGCTGATAGTCATGATGGTCGGCGGGGTCGATGATGGCGATGTCCAGCTCGGCGCGACGCTTGTGCAGGCTGGCGGCCAGGGCGATCCCCCCGGCGCCGCCGCCGATGATCAGCACATCGTGACGGCCCGAGGAAGACGCAACGGATTCGTTGGCAGACATGAAAGGACTCCAAAATCGGTGGGCATGGCAAGCGGCCATCCTCGACCGCGGCCACGGTCGAGGGCGGCACCGGCAGGCAATGATCGCTCAGAAACGGTTGATCGGCACCTTCAGGTAGACCTGGCCGTTGTCCTCGGCCGGCGGGAGGTGCCCGGCGCGCATGTTGACCTGCACGGACGGCAGGATCAGGCGCGGCATGCCCAGGGTGGCATCACGCTCGGTGCGCATCTTGACGAACGCCTCCTCGGTGGTGCCCTCGTGCACATGGATGTTGTCGCGACGCTGCTCGGCCACGCTGGTCTGGTAGGCGTACTCGTCGCGTCCGGGCGCCTTGTAGTCATGACACAGGAACAGCCGGGTCTCCGGCGGCAGGGCCAGCACCTTCTGGATCGAGCGATACAGGGTCCGAGCATCGCCGCCCGGAAAGTCGCAGCGTGCAGTGCCGTAGTCGGGCATGAACAGCGTGTCGCCGACGAAGGCGGCATCGCCGATCACGTAGGTCAGACAGGCCGGCGTGTGGCCCGGCGTGTGCAGCACCCGGCCTTCCAGGTTGCCGATACGGAAGGTGTCGCCCTCGGCGAACAGCCGATCGAACTGGCTGCCGTCCCGGGCGAACTCGGTACCGGCATTGAAGGCCTTGCCGAAGATCGCCTGGACGTCGGTGATATGCGCACCGATCCCGGTCCTGCCGCCCAGCTTGTCGTGCAGATAGGGCGCGGCGGACAGGTGGTCGGCATGCACGTGGGTCTCGAGGATCCACTCGACCTCGAGCCCCTCGCGCTGAATGAAGTCGATGATGGCGTCCGCCGAACGCACGTCGGTGCGCCCCGCGGCATAATCGAAATCGAGCACGGAATCCAGAATCGCGCAGGCGTGGCTGTCGGGGTCACGCACCACGTAGCTGAAGGTGTTGGTGGGCTCGTCGAAGAAATGGGTCACGACGGGATTGCGCATGGGATGGCTCCTTTACGCTATCGAAATGCCCCCAGCATAACGCATATATTGTTCTAACGTTATTCTTTTTTTATCTATACGAGAGCAGGACTATACGTCCTGCTCACCGTCAGCCATCGCGCGGATTGTCGCGCTCCACCGCCTTGCGCATACGTTCGAGTCGACACCCGGATGCAATTCCTGCGGGGAATGAAGGGCCCGAAAGGCGGCAAGTATGCCATTCCGGAAGGCGGCGCTCATGATGACGCCTCTTCCAGGGAAGCCGGAGGCGCCGGCCCGCACGCGCCCAGCCAGTAGTCCAGCCCCTCGGCCCAGCCGCGCGGGCCGGTCTCCCGGGTTCGATACAGCGACGCATGGTGCACCTCGACAGGCTGGCGATGCTCGCCACGGATCAGCACCGGGGCCTCGACCGCCTCGAGCAGGGAGACATCGTTGGGGCCGTCCCCCAGGCCCAGCGTCTCCGGCGTGGTGCCCCGCAGCGCCCGGTAGCGCGCCACCAGCCAGCGCAGCGACCGCCCCTTGTCGACATCGCCCATCACGTGCCAGAACCGCCCGCCACGGGTCAGCATCAGGCCATCATTGGCCAGCGCACGACGAAGCCGTGCCAGCGCGGCCTCGTCGTCATCCCAGAGCAGGGGTTCGCTGCCTTCACGCAGGCGGGCGTGCTCGGCCCCCACCTCGCTCAACCCGGTCGCCTCGACGACCGCCGCGACGGAGAGCTCGGTGAGGATGCGAAACCGCACGCCCAGCCGCTCGCGCAGTACCGTCAGCCGGCTCCGCAGGAAGGCACTGTCGACACCGGGCGTCTTGATGCGCAACCCGCCGATGTCCTGCGGATCGCGATCGAGCCGCGCATGCTGCCAGTTCGACGGCAGCCCGATCACCGCGCCGTTCTCGGCGATGAACGGCGTCGCCTCCAGCGCCAGTTCGCGGCGCAGCGGCAACAGCTCGGCGCGCGTCTTGCTGGAGACGGGGATCACCGGCGTGCCGGCCTCGCGCAACCGCCGTAGCCAGTCCGCCGCCGGCGACCAGTCATAGCTGTAGTGATCGAGAAGCGAGCCATCCAGATCGGTGAAGACCAGCCATTCACGCGGTGAAACCCTGGAACCCGTCATGTCATTCCTCCCGGCAACCGGGGCGACGCATCGCCGTGTGTGTTGTCTGCCAAGCACGGAGCATGCCAGCTTCGTGCGGCCCGCCCTCGAGAAGCCACAGACCACACGCCGCGCCGGGCCATGCCCTGCTCTCACGATAGCGCATTCATCGGCATCGCCCCCAAGCGTCACCGGTACCCGTCTGCACCATGCCTGTGCACAGCGACTCGCCATGCGCCTTCGTTACACTCTCAAGCCTTCCCGGAGACGATCGGGACCGTAAATCGGCTCATTTTTTGGCGATGGGAGTGGTATCATTGTCAGCCATTGATGCCATTCGACCTCGGACGATCGCAAATGCAGACCACCTCACGAAGCATCCTCGTCATGGGGGTTTCCGGCTCGGGGAAATCACATATCGGGCGCGATGTGGCGGCGGCCATCGGCGCCGAATTCATCGATGCCGACGACCACCACAGCCCGACCAGCATTGCCAAGATGTCACGCGGCGAGCCGCTCACCGATGATGACCGGGAAGGCTGGCTGAAAACCCTCTCCGATCTCTATCACCACCACCGAGAAGCCGGCCACGACCTGGTGATCGGTTGCTCCGCCCTCAAGCACCATTATCGGGACGTTCTGCGACGCGGCGCCCCGGATCTGAAGATTCTCTACCTGCACGGCGAGCGCGATGTCCTGCTGTCGCGACTCAACAGCCGGGGCGGGCATTTCTTCGCCGGCGAACACATGCTGGACAGCCAGCTGGGCACCCTGGAAGTGCCGGGCGAGGACGAGGCCTTTCGCGTCGATATCCGCGAGGCACCCGACAGGATCGTGACCCAGTTTATCGACTATCTTGACCATGCCTGATCGCTCGGATCGACAGGATGACTCACGAAAAAGGCGGCGCTTTCTGCGCCGCCTTTTTCGTGATCGAGGGCCAGACCGGGCAAACGACTTGCGCCCAACATCAATCGAATTTGGGGGAGCGGACTTATTCACGATATCTCACCCAAAGCGGCACTACCGTCGGGGATAAATCCCCTCCCCCAGGAGCAGGGTTCGGCAACCAGGCCTCCTGGTGTTCTTGTGGCAAGATCAGGCTGCGGCAAAGCAGACTCTCGCCCCTTGCGGGAGCGACTTCAGTCGCGATCATCCGGCCACCAATCCCCCCTCCCCAAAACCGCCCATCAGGCCCTGTGCTGCTCGGCCAGCGCGCACAGCCCCGCCAGAGTCGCCGAGTCGCTGTCGACCTCGACGGGAGAGAAACCCTCGGCTTCCAGGGCGCGCCGGTACAGGCCGTTGAGCGTCGTCGAGCCGACCAGCAGCACCTCGCTCGCCTCGGGCGCCATCGCCCGCTGCGCGCGCACCTCGCTGCCGATGGTCACGCCGGACAGGAAACTGCCGACCTGCTCGGCCGCCAGCCCGGCATACAGATGGCGGCTGCGGGCCTCGAACAGGGCATGCAGCAATCCCCCCGGATGATGCGCCACCTTCAGCCCCTGCGCGAAGGCCTCGGCATCGAAATCCGCCGACGCCCGCGCCGGCTCGCCGGGCAGCGTGTGAAAGCGCACCGCATGATAGAGCTCGCCGGTCATCAGGGTGGTGAAGTCCACCAGCCGCCCGCCCTCCAGGCGCGCCCACTTGCTGTGGGTTCCCGGCAGGCAGCACAGCGCCGAGTCGCCGCCGCGCCGAGCCAGGGCACCGAAGGCCTGGATCTCCTCGCCGCGCATCACGTCGACGTGAGCCTCGCGAATCACCTTGACGCCGGGCACGATCCAGGCGTTGTCGAGCCCCGGCGCCGCCACCACGTGGGCGGCGAGATCCGCGGCGGTGACCGGCAGACCCAGCTGCGGCGCCTCGCTCCAGCCACGCCGCGAGCCCACCATCCCGGCCAGGTACACCGGCACTCGTTCAGCGCCGCCGTCCTCGCGCCAGTCATCGATCTGGGCGGCACAGTAGTGCGGGAACTCGGCGCTGGACAGGGCTCGCAGCCCGGCATCGGAGCGCCGCGACTCCAGGCACTCGCCACTGGCCCGGTCGACCAGAAAGGCGCGAAAATTGCTGGTGCCCCAGTCGATGGCGATCAGCCGCTCGCTCATGCATCGGCCTCGCGCTCGAGTTCCGAGGCCTGGTCCAGGCTCTCCTTGATCCGACGCCACTCGGCGACCAGCACCCGGGCGCGCGCACCGACCTCATCGGCCGTGCGCCCCGCCTTGTAGAGGCTGCCGCCGAAGCCGAAGCCGTCGATGCCGGCGCTGACCCACTCGTCCATGTTGTGCTCGTCGATGCCACCCACGGCGAGCACCGGCAGCTCGGCCGGCAGCACCGCCTTGACGTCCTTGAAGTAACCGGTGCCCAGCTTGCCCGCCGGGAACAGCTTGAGCGCACGTGCTCCCGAACGCGCCGCGCTCAGCGCTTCGGTCGGCGTCATGCAGCCGATCAGCGGCGCCAGGTCGAGGGCCTGAGCCTCGGCGATCACCGCCGGGTCGGTATTGGGGGTAATCACCAGCGGCGCCCCCAGGTCCGCCAGACGGCTGCAGTCCTGCGGATCGAGCACGGTGCCGGCACCGACCACCACATGGTCCGGACAACGTCTGGCGATCCGCTCGATGCTCTCCCAGGGGGTGGGCGAGTTGAGCGGAATCTCGATCAGCCGGAAGCCCTCCGCCACCAGCACATCGAAGATGGCCTCGACCTCCTCGGGGTGCACACCGCGCAGGATCGCCACCAGCGGCAGGTCATCGAGAGCCGCCTGAAGGGCGGCCCGGCGAGTCTCGTTCATCGTTGCCTCCTGTAACTCTTCAATGCCACGCCCATGAAGCGCTCAAGGCATTGCCGAGCGAGGTGAAGCGCAAGGCGCCCGGCGCGCAGAAACCGCAGCATACGAATGGGTATGTGAGGATTTTAAGCACCGGGCAACGCCGCGATTCACTCGCGCAGGCCATGAATTGAGTGTTTCATCACCATTCGGCGATCGAGCCGTCTTCATGCGTCCACACCGGATTGCGCCAGCGGTGGCCCACCTTGGCGCGCTCCTCCACGAAGGCCTCGTCGATCTCCACGCCCAGCCCGGGGCCGTCGGGAATCGCGCAGAAGCCGTCCTGAATGGTCAGCGCGGACTTGTCCACCAGGTAATCGAGCACGTCGTTGTCCCGATTGTAGTGGATGCCCATGCTCTGCTCCTGGATGAAGGCATTGTGGCTTACCGCATCCACATGCAGCGAGGCGGCCAGCGTCAACGGCCCCAGCGGGCAGTGCGGCGCCAGCGCCACATCGTGGCAGGAGGCCAGCGAGGCGATCTTCAGCCCCTCGCTGATGCCACCGCAGTGCGACAGGTCGGGCTGGATCACGTCGACCATGCCGTCGGCCAGCAGGTCACGGAACTGGAAGCGGGTGTGCAGCCGCTCGCCGGTGGCGATCGGGTAGCCCAGCCCGGTGGCGATATGCTTGAGACTCGGCAGATGCTCGGGCAGTACCGGCTCCTCGACGAACATCGGGTGATAGGGCTCGAGTTCGCGCAGCAGCGCCTTGGCCATCGGCCGGTGCACGCGACCATGGAAATCGATGCCGATGCCCACGTCCGGCCCTACCGCCTCGCGCGCCTCGGCGACCCGCGCCACGGCCTCGTCGACCTTGCGGTGGGAATCGACGATCTGCATTTCCGGGGTGCCGTTCATCTTGAACGCAGTGAAGCCCTGATCGACCAGCGCTTTGGCGCCGGCGCCCACGTCGCTCGGCCGGTCGCCGCCAGTCCAGGCGTACATGCGCATGCGATCGCGCACCTTGCCGCCCAGCAGCTGGTGCACGGGCACGCCCAGATCGCGACCCTTGAGGTCCCACAGCGCCTGGTCGATGCCGGCGATGGCACTCATCAGGATCGGGCCGCCGCGATAGAAGCCGGCGCGATACAGGGTGTTCCACAGATGCTCGATGCGATGCGGATCCTCGCCGATCAGGTAGTCCGCCAGTTCGTGCACCGCCGCCTCGACGGTCGCCGCCCGGCCTTCCACGACCGGCTCCCCCCAGCCGTAGCAGCCCTCATCGGTCTCGATCTTGAGGAACAGCCAGCGTGGCGGCACCTGCCAGGTCTTGAGTCGGGTAATTTTCATGATGGTCCTTTTTAGACTAACCACATGGCCAGGTCGGGGAAGAACAGCAGACCGAACAGCACCACCAGCTGGATGGCGATGAACGGCAGCAGCGACACGAAGATGTCCTTGAGGCTGATGCTCGGCGGCGCCACGCCCTTGAGGTAGAAGGCGGCCGGGCCGAACGGCGGCGACAGGAACGACACCTGCATGTTCACCGCGAACAGGATGCCGAACCAGATCGGGCTGTAGCCCAGCTGGTCGACGATCGGCACGAAGATCGGCAGCGTCAGCATCGCCACGCCGATCCAGTCGAGGAACATCCCCAGCACCAGCAGGATCGCCATCATCACCATCAGGATCGCCACCGGCGGCACGTCGAGCCCCAGGATCACCTGCGAGATGAAGCGGTTGCCGCCCATCAGGTTGTAAACCCCGACCAGCGCCGCGGCGCCGATGCCGATCCAGATGATCATGCCGCAGGTCATCAGCGTCTGGGTCAGGCTGGCATGCAGCATCTTCAGCGTCAGCTCGCGACGCGCGATCACCGCCACGAAGACCCCGAACACGCCCATCGCCGCGGCCTCGGTGACCGAGGCCACCCCGCCGTAGATCGAGCCCAGCACCACGAAGGCGATCAGCCCGGGCACGATGATGGCCTTGAGCGCCTCCCAGCGGTTGGCGAAGCCCTCGTCGCGGTCGGCGTCGGTCAGCGGCGGGCCCAGGCTGGGGTTCTTCAGGCAGCGGATCAGCACATAGCCGATGTAGCTGCCCATCAGCAGCAGTGCCGGGGTGATGGCGGCGGTGAACAGGTCGGCGATCGACTGGCTGGCGATCAGCCCGTAGATGATCAGCACGATCGACGGCGGCATCATGGTGCCCAGCGAGCCGCCGGCACACACCACGCCGATCGACAGGTGCTTGTCGTAGCCCAGGCGCAGCATCTGCGGCAGGGCGAGGATGCCCAGCAGCACGATCTCGCCGCCGATGATCCCGGACAGCGCGGCGAGGAAGAAGGCCACCACCACGGTCTGCACCGCCACGCCGCCGGGCAGGCGCCCGGCGAACACCCGCATGGCGTTGAACAGGTCCCGGGCGATCCCCGATCGGTCGAGCAGCGAGGCCATCAGCACGAACATCGGCACCGCTACCAGCGAATACTCGGTGACGAAGCCGTAGACCCGGGTGGTGACCAGCGGCAGGGCCATGGGGCCGAACCAGCCGAAGGTGAAGGCCAGCGCCACCAGGCCGGTGATGAAGGCCAGCGGCAGGCCGGTGACCAGCAGGGCGAAGATCGCCCCGACCATCAGCAGTGTTCCGTCGGCGATGCTCATCAGACGGTCCCCTCCTCGTCGGGCGGCGTCACCGGGGCGGGCTTGCCGCGCAGCGACTGGATCAGGTGGATGAAGGCCTGCAGGCACATGATGATCAGCGCGACCATGATCACGCCCTTGACCAGGGCCGGGAACGGCGGGTTCCAGGAGGTGCCGGAACGCTCCAGCGACCACTCGCCCATGGGGTTGTGGGAGGCGTCCCAGAACATGGTGTAGGCGGCGTAGCTCATCGCCAGGCAGAAGCCGAAGGTGACCAGGTCGTTGAAGCGATCGAGCCACAGCTTGAGATGCGGGCCGGCGGTGTCGTAGAGCACGCGCACGCGGATGTGGCGGTTGCTGGCCAGGGCCGCGGGGCCGCCGAGGGCGAAGGAGACCGCGACCAGCATGACCACCGACTCGTGGACCCAGGAGGTCGGCGAATCGAAGCCATAGCGCATGATGACCTCGTAGACGCTGATGACCATGGCGACGAACACCAGCCAGGCGGCGCCGCGGGCGCACCACAGCACGCCGCGGTCGAAGGCGCTGCGCGCCTCGTCCGGCGCCGATTCGGGCTCGGCGGGTGGTACCTCGGCCCGTTCGTCGTTACGGGATGGGGATGACATGGGATTTCCTCTGCACGATGAAAGCGTCAGGGTGCGTCATGACGAACGACGAGGCCCGCAGGCCCCGTCGCTATTGCACTGTCGCGGCAGGCCGCGATCAGGACTTGTCGGCGGTCTTCTCGGCGTCCGCCGCGCCGTCTTCCGCCTTCAGCAGGTTGTGGTTCTGCAGGTAGCCGACCACGGACTTGTAGAACTCCTTGGTGATGTCGTTCTTGTCCGCCCACTTCTGCCACTCTTCCTTGGCGATGCCGCGGAACTTGGCCCGCTCGTCGGCCGGCAGGTCGATGATGTGGATGTCCGGATCCTTGCGCGCTTCACGCACCGCCTCGAGATCACGCGTCTTCAGCTCGCCGACCATCTTGTAGGCCATGGCGTCCACGGAGGTGGAGAGGATCGCCTTGAGATCGTCCGGCAGGCCGTCCCAGATATCCTTGTTGATGGACACGGCGACCATCGGCAGCGAGTGGAAGCCCGGGTACAGCGGATAGTTGGCGAACTCGTGCAGCCCCTGCGCCTGGTTGGTGGCGAACACGGTGTAGTCCGCGGCGTCGATCACGCCCTTCTCGAGCGAGGTATAGACCTCGGAACCCGGCAGGTTGACCGGCGTGGCGCCCGCCTTCTCGAAGACGTTGTAGACCATGCCTTCCGGGGCACGCAGCTTGAGGCCCTTGAGGTCGTCGACCGAGTGGATCGGCTTCGAGGACGGCAGCGACTCCAGGCCGGTGGCCGCGGCGCCGATCAGGTGCAGGCCGTAGGGCTCGACCAGCTCGTTGTAGATCTTCTCCCCGCCACCGTTGTTCATGTAGTCGAGGAAGTTGTAGGGATCGCTCCAGGCGCCGACCAGGTTGCCGATCATGCCGAACGCCGGGTTCTGGCCGGTGAAGTAGCTGGGATCGGTCAGGTGGCCCTGGAGGATGCCGGACTTGACGGCCTGCAGCGTCTGGTTGGCCTGGACGACGGAGCCCACGGGCAGGATCTCGATGTGGATCCGGCCGTCGGACATCTGCTCGACGTTCTCGGCCCACTGCTTCTTCATTTCGAACTGCGGCTCGCCCGCGGTCTCGGAGGTCTGGAAGGTCCAGTCGTACTCGGCGGCCTGGGCGCTGACGGCGGTCGCCGCCAGGATCGCGGCGGTGAGGGTCTTGAGCGGAGTGCGTGACATCATGCGTGAGTATCCTCTTGATCGCTTGTTGTTTGAGGTTCGAGAACGGGGAATTCGCGGGTCAGGCCGTTCAGGCCCAGGTCCCGCCCGGTGCGGTCCAGGACCGCCAGCGCCGCCTGGGCGGCCTGTTCGGGTTGGCGCAGCCGGATCGCCTCCATCACGCGACGGTGGCGTTCCATGCTGTCGTTGAGCTCATGGGCGCTGTGGTTGGAGCGCTCGACCACCAGCGAGATGGCCGGCTTGAGCACATGACTCAGCTGCGCCCAGACCAGATTGTGCGAGGCATCGAAGATCGCCTCGTGGAAGGCCACGTCGTATTCGTTGTGGCTGTGGCCCTGCCAGTGCAGATCCTCGCTGGCCAGCGCACGAATCATGCCCTCGTAGGCCGTCTCGATCGCCAGCAGGTCGGCGGCCGTGGCGTTTTCCGCGGCCAGCCGGGCCACGAACGGCTCGACGGCGACACGAAAGGCGAAGATCTCGCGCTGGATGCGCGGATTGGGCTGGGCGAAACGCGCCATCCAGGCGCTCACCTGGGGGTCCAGCAGATGCCAGTCCTGCAGTTCGCGAACCCGGGTTCCCTGCCCCGAGATGCGCTTGAGCAGCCCGGCGGTGACCAGCGTCTGCAGGGCGCTGCGCACCGTGCTGCGGCTGACCCCGAACTGTGCGCAGAGATCCAGCTCCCTGGGCACGAAATCGCCCGGCGCGTACTCGCCGCCGAAGATCGCCTCGGCGAGGGCCTCGGCGATATCGGGGCGCGACGAACGGGTGGCACTGGCGCTGGCTTGGCTCATGTCGGACGGCCTGCGTTGTAGGACTCGGTTCGGGTTATGTCCGACATAGGATCAATCAAGAACAGACAAAACGCCTTTAGACTTTGGTCATAGTCCAAGGATCGCCGAGCCTCGGGTACCGAGGTGGCTCTTGTGGGAACGACTTCAGTCGCGATGACCTGACCACAGCGTCACCGCCATCGGGGATGAATCCCCTCCCACAAGACCATCGACCAGACCTCACGGCGTCGCGTAGTGCACCCGCCCCACCTTGACCGACGGCCCCACGGCCTCGCGCACCCGGGCCTCGCCCGCGTCGCCGAAGCTGGCACTGAGTTCGATGGCGGTGACCCCCTGGTCGGTCAGTTCGCGGGCGAGACGCACCGCCGCGTCCACACTGGACACCGTGGCCAGGCTCAGGCGGTAGTCGCGCCCTCCCTGGCTGGTCAGCGAGGTATTGCCGGGAGACGGCACAAGGATCAGGAAGGCGAGATGCGCGGGACGGGACGACATGGCGGGCTCCGGTGTAACGCTGCGTTACTCAAGCGTAGCGGGTCTGTCCGCCGACGCCATGACGCGGGAGGGGAAAAGCACGGAAAGAGGATCAGGCGCGTCCGTAAGGATCGTCCAGGCGGACGATGTCGTCCTCGCCCAGATAGGTCCCCGACTGGATCTCGATCAACTCGAGCGGGATGACGCCCGGGTTTTCCAGGCAGTGCACCCGGCCCTGGGGAATGTCGATGGACTGGTTCTCGCCGACCAGGAAGCTTTCCTCGCCCAGTGTCACACGGGCCGTGCCGCGCACCACCACCCAATGCTCGGCGCGATGGTGATGCATCTGCAGCGACAGTCGCCGGCCCGGCTTCACGGTCAGCCGCTTGACCTGATAGCGCTCGCCGCTGCCCACCGGTTCATAATGACCCCAGGGACGATGCACAACCCGGTGCTCGACCACCTCGCGACGCCCCTCGGCCTCCAGCGATTCGACGGACGCCTTGAGCAGCCCTGCCGCCTCGCGCGGCGCCACGAGCACCGCATCGGCGGTCTCGACCACGACCAGATCCTCGGCGCCCAGCACGGCCACCAGCCGGTGCTCCGCGCGCACATAACAGCCCCGGCTTTCGTGCAGCATGACATCACCGCATTGCACGTTGCCCGCGTCATCCTTGTCCTGCACCTGCCACAGCGCCGGCCAGCTGCCGATGTCGCTCCACCCCGCCGTCAGGGCCACCACCGCCGCGTGGTCGGTGTGCTCCATGACCGCATAGTCGATGGAGTCGGCCGGCGAGGCGCAAAACGCCGTGTCGTCGATGCGCAGGAAGTCGAGGTCCTGTCGCGCCTTGCCGTGCGCCTCGGTGCAGGCCGTCAGGATGGCCGGCGCCAGCCGCTCGAGCAGCGCCAGGTAATGACCGGCCCGCAGCACGAAGACGCCACTGTTCCACAGATAGTCGCCGCTGCGGCAGAAGGCCTCGGCAGTGGCGGCATCCGGCTTCTCGGTGAAGCGCGCCACCCGCCAGGCCTGGTCGGCCAGGCGCTCGCCGCGCTGGATGTAGCCGTAACCGGTCTCGGCACGCTCGGGCGTCACGCCCAGCGTCACCAGCCATCCCTCCCGCGCCAGCGCCACGGCACGTGCCACGCTGGCCTGAAACGCCGCCGTGTCGGCGATCCAGTGATCCGAGGGCATCACCAGCAGCACGGGGTCCTCCCCGGCCTGCACGGCCTGCAAGGCAGCCAGGGCGATGGCCGGGGCGGTGTTGCGCGCCGCCGGCTCGAGCAGGATGAGTCCCGTCCGCCCCGCCTGGCGCAGCTGCTCGGCCACCAGAAAACGGTGGGCTTCATTGCAGACCACCAGCGGCGCCATCGCCGCCTCCGGCAGGCGCGCCAGGGTCTCGGCGAACAGGGTCTCGCCGGACTTGAGCGACAGGAACGGCTTGGGAACGTGGCGCCGCGACAACGGCCAGAGGCGCGTGCCGCTGCCACCGGCCAGTATCACCGGCAGGACGGGGATATTCATGGATGTGGCCCCTTGGCGGGTCAGGCGGTGCCCGGCAAGTGTCTGCCTCCCGGGTCGCGGCCGGACGCTTGCCGGCTTCAGGGCCCCATGACAGCGCGGATCGGCCGGGGAATCAACTGCCGGTCGGTTCCAGCGCCGCATAGGCGACGATCTCGATACGCATCGCCTCCCGCGCGAATCCCGAGACGATGATCGCCGCGCGATTGGGATACGGCGGCTCGACATACTCCGCATACACCCGGTTGACCGTGGCCAGGTCGTCCCGTTCGGTGACGTAGATGAGCACCTGGGTCAGCGCCGCCATGCCGGCCCCGGCGCAGGCCAGCGTATGGCGCAGGTTGTCGAGGGTCTGGCGCGTCTGGGCCTCGATGCCACCTCCCACCACCTGGCCGTCGGCGCCGATGGGGATCTGGGCGGTGAACAGGATGCCGTTGCCGACGACGGCCCATTCCAGGGGCGCCTTCGAGGCGTAGAGGTCCGTGGCGACCGGTTGAATCATCGGTAGTTTCCCTTTTCTCAGTCGTTGTCGCGGGTGCCGGCCCCGGCGCCCTGACGCGAGGCGTCGGTGGCCTCCACCAGCATGCGCGTGGCCAGCGCCTTGAGGCGCTCCCAGAGCGTGTCGTCCACCTCGATGCCTTCCAGGTACGCCCGGTCGCGGCAGGCCAGCAGGTCCGATTCCTCGTGCCGCGCCAGCAGGTCGTAACGGTAGTTGGAGCGCATGGCCGGCAGCAGGTCGACGTGGTTGGCCATGACCAGGGTGATGCCGTCGTTGGGTTCGTTTTCCTCGGGCACGTCGGCGACGGTATAGATGCGGATCTCCGGTACCGTATGATTGGCCCGAAACCCCACCACCTGCTCGGTCAGCGGCTCGTGGGCATTGCGCCAGAAGGCGGTGACGTTCATGCCGCGTCCCGCCAGCCGGGCCAGATAGCCCATGATCAGCTGGCGGTTGTGGCAATGGCGGATCTTGATCACCGCCAGCCCCCGGGCCCGCGCCTTGGCAAACCCCAGCTCCAGGGCCAGCGACGAGCTGCGCAGCACGCTGCAGCCATGGCCATCCAGCACGGCCAGGTCGCCGTCCTGATACAGCACCGACGGCAGCGCATCCGAGGACTCGGCCAGCAGGTAGTCGAGCCCGCGGCTCAGGGCCGCCAGGCCACCGAGATCCAGGCACTGCATCCAGGCGACCATGTCGGCGGCATCCGCGGCATCGCCCTCCTCGAAGCCCATGCCCAGGAAGGCCTTGCGGCACAGCCCCTGCAGTTCGTTGTGGGATACCTTCATCGTTCGCCTCCAGCGACGTCGCGGCTGCCCTCGCCCTGGCAACCTGCCGGCTCCAGCGGGAAGCTCCAGTCATCGAAGGCCGCCAGGTCGTGCGGCTCGGCATTGAGTTCCTCGACCAGCGGCGCGCCCTGGAACAGGGTGATGCGCACCCAGCGGTCGGACTTGGGATCGAAGCGGCTGGCGCCGAAGAACGACAGCTTGGTGCGCAGCAGGTGCATGGGCTTCATGTCGCGATGCCACAGGTTGGCGCGAATCTCGCCGTAGGGCGTCTGGGCCATGGTCTGGATGCGCCGCACGATCGCCTTGTAGCGCGGCCGGGCGATCAGGAAATCCACCACCAGCGCGCGGGGATTGTCGGCGAGGAAGGCACACAGTGCTTCATGGGCCTCGCTGACCAGCGGCGCGATGGCCAGCGCCAGCTCCTTGTCGGCGCCGGGCTCGACGCCGCGCACGCCCAGTCGGGGCTCCTCCTTCTCCACCGAGCGATACCAGAACCAGTAGCGCGCCTCGGGTGAGGTGAAGTCCTCCGCCAGCGCCCAGCCGAAGTGGGTCTCGATCAGTTGCCGGAGCCGGACCAGCGGCATGTCAGGGGTCAGTTCCAGGCTCTCCTCGGCGCCCATCTCGTCCTCGAGCGGGTCCACGAGCAGCGGATAGAGCTCGATCAGCAGGGTGTTGATCAGCTCCTGGGCCTCCAGCGACAGGCTGCTGGCACTCCAGTCCGCCAGCTGCCGCCACAGGTCGGCTTCCAGCGGCATCTCCTCGAGCCAGGCGATCACCGCCGGCAAGGCCGCCACCGTGGCGGCGTTGCGCGCGCTCTGCTCGGCGTCCTCGGTCAGGGTCTGCGCCAGATGGGTCATGGCCCGACGCGTCAGGGCGATGAGCCGCCGGCGATCCGCCTCCTCCGGCCGCTGGGACAGCGCCAGCGCCAGGGCACGCTCCCGGCAGTACACCCACTGCTGGATCAGCTGCGGGTGATTGATCAGGAACGGCGCCATGCCCAGCCCGGTGGAATTGCCGATGCCCAGATAGCGGCTCAGCTCCCGGGACAGCGGCACCGCCGTCTCCGGTGCCCGGCAACGGGCGATGTGTTCCACCTGGTCGATCGAGAAGTGGCGCAGCAGATAGACCGCCAGCATCTGCGCCGAGAACGGCCGGCGAAAGTCCGGGTTGTCGCGCAGGCGCATGAAGTCGGCGATGCCGAACTTGCCGTTGCCGTAGACCGCCGTGGTCCGATAGAGGTAGCCGACCCGGGTCAGCCACGCCGGGTCCGGCTGCGCCCCGGCCGACAGCGCCTCGACGAACTGGGCGAAGTTGCGCAGGCTGCGATTGGCGCGGGACAGCACCAGCACCCGCGGGTGCTGGCGCCCGGCCTCCTGCAGCGGCACGTTCCTGGCCATCTGCTCGAGCAGTGCCTCGTCGACGTCGCCCTCGACCACGCCGAAGGTCACGTCCCAGGCGTCGGCGATCACCCGATCGGAGCGCCGCGCCGCGTCGAGATACTGCGAGAAGATCACCCCGTGGTAGCGTCCGTGGGGCGTCTGCAGCCGGTAGATCGCGACCCCGTAGCCCTGCGCGTCCAGGTCGAAGCGTACGCGACTGATCTGCCAGCGCTGCCGGGCCATCTGGCGCACCAGGCTGCGCACGAAGCTCAACCGGCTGGCGTGCAGGCTGCCCAGGCGCTCCAGATCCATGACCGTCGCGGCCGGCCGCAGCGCCGGGCTGTCGATCGTCGGATGGCGCAGCTCAGTCATGGCGCGGCTCCCGGGGGCCGTCGATCAACCCCTGCTCGCGGGCCATGGCATAGGCCGCCTTGGGGCCGGTCCACAGCGAGGGCAGCAGCACCAGCGACACCGGGATCGCGGTGATCACGATGAACTGCTGCAGCACGCTGATCTGCCCCGAGCCCATGTACAGCAGGATGGCCGCCATCAGCGCCATGGCGATGCCCCAGAAGGCGCGGATCAGCGGGTTGGGCTCGTCATGCCCGGAGCCCACCACGGCGATCGCGTAGCTCATCGAGTCGCCGGTGGTGGCGACGAAGATGGTGGTCAGCAGCAGGATCGCCATGGCCATCAGCGTGCCCCCGGGCAGTGCCTGGGCCACGGTCAGGGTGGCGACGTCGAACTGGAAGTTGTTGAGCGCCTCGGTGAGGTCGATCGCCCCGGTCAGCTGGTAGTGGATGCCCGAGCCGCCCAGCAGGGTGAACCACACGGTGGTGGCGATCGGCGCCAGCACCGCCACGGCGAGGATCATCTCGCGCACGCTGCGCCCGCGGGAGATGCGCGCCACGAAGATCGCCATCAGCGGGCCGTAGCCGATGAACCAGGCGAAGAAGAACACCGTCCACCACTGCATCCACCAGGCCGGGGCCGTCTCGGCGGTCATCGTCGCCATGCGGAAGAACGACGACAGGTACTCGCCGAAGCCCTGGGTGAAGGCATTGGTCAAAAACAGCGTGGGGCCGAAGACGAAGATCACCGCGGCGATGGCCAGCGCCAGCATCACGTTGAAGCGGCTGAGCAGCTGGATGCCGCGCTCGATGCCGCTCACCGCCGAGGTCACGTAGATCGCCCCCAGCGCCGCGAGGATCACCAGCTGGGTGCCGTAGCCCTGCGACCAGCCCAGCAGCTCGTGCAGGCCGAAGCTCACCTGGGTGGCCAGGAAGCCGATCGGCCCCACGGTGCCGGCGACCACCGCGATCACGCACAGCGCGTCCACCACGCCGCCGAAGGCGCCGCGCATCACCCGCTCGCCGAACACCGGATAGAGCAGGGTGCGCGGCTGCAGCGGCTGGCCCTTGACGTAGTGGGCATGGGCCAGCACCACCGCGGTCAGCGTCCCCAGCACCGCCCAGGCGAGAAAGCCCCAGTGCATGAAGGCCTGGGCCAGCGCGCCGGGCACCGCCGCGGCGGTACCCGCCTCGGTGTCGAAGGCCGGCGGGGTGACCACGAAGTGGTAGACCGGCTCGCCGGCGGCGAAGAACACCCCGCCGCCGGCGAGCAGCGTGCAGAGGATGATCGACAGCCACTTGAAGGTGCTCATCTCGGGGACGGCGAGATCGCCGATGCGCGCCTTGGCGGCGGGAGTGGCCGCCAGGCCGATGGCGATGAAGAAGGTCAGCAGCAGCAACAGCTGGAAGTAGGCGCCGAGGGTGCGGGCCGTCCAGGCGAAGCCGGCGCCGATGGCGCCGGCGACCATGTCGACATCGATCAGCGACAGGATGCAGAAGACCAGGATGAACCCGACGGTGAGACTCAGGACCAGCGGGTCCCCCCAGCGGGCGCCGGCCGTGGAGGCCGGCGCGGTGGAGAGCTTGGCGTCAGACATGACATACCCCGTTGTGGTTTGTTGGAAGGGGATGATGCTTCGGGACACTCGGATTCGGGACTCTCAGCGCGGCGTGGCCGCCCGCTCCAGCACGTCCACCCAGTTGCGCCCCATGATGCGCGCCACGGCGTCATCGTCGAAGCCGCGCCGGCGCAGTCCCTCGACCAGCCGCGGGAAGTCGCGGTTGTCGCGCAGCCACGGCAGCGGTCGCGGCCAGCCGGCGTTGGCCTGGCTGCCCTCGCCGTAGTCCATGGTCTTCGACCAGCGGCCGTTGCGCATCCACTCGAGCACCGAGGTCGGCTGCGCCTGGCACAGATCGGTGCCGATGCCGACGTGCTCGATGCCCATCAGGTCGACGGTGCGGGCCACCATGTCGCAGAACATTTCCAGGGTGCAGTCGGCGCCGTCCTTGAGATGAAAGGGGTAGACCGAGAAGCCGAGCAGCCCGCCCGACTCGGCGATCGCCGACAGCACCCGGTCCGACTTGTTGCGCTTGGCGGGATAAAAGCTGCTGGGATTGGCGTGCGAGATGATCACCGGGCGCTCGGAGAGCTCGACCGCTTCCAGGGTCGAGCGCTCGGCGCTGTGCGACATGTCGATCACCATGCCGACGCGGTTCATCTCGTGGATCACCTGGCGCCCGAAGCGGGTGATGCCGCTGTCCTCGGCCTCATAGCAGCCGCAGGCCAGCAGGCTCTGGTTATTGTAGGTGAGCTGCATGATCAGCAGCCCCAGGTCGCGCATCACCGCGACCATGTCGATGTCGTCCTCGATCGGCGAGCAGTTCTGCGCGCCCAGCAGGATGCCCACCTTGCCGGCCTCGCGAGCGCGCTGGATATCGGCGGGCTCGCGCACCGGCATGATCAGGTCATGATGCGCCTCGAAACGCCGGTTCCACTCGCCGAAGCGCGACAGCGTATCGCGCGTGGTCTCGTGGTACGCCAGGGTGGCGTGGACGGCATCGACGCCGCCCTCGTGCATCTGCTCGAAGATCTCGCGCGACCAGTTGGAATACTGCAGGCCGTCGACGATCAGCATCTCTTGAGACATGACGCGCTCTCCTCGGGCCTTGGCTCAGTGGGCCTTGACATAGCAGGTCTTGACCACGGTGTAGAACTCGCGGGCATAGCGCCCCTGCTCGCGCGGGCCGAAGCTGGAGTCCTTGCGACCGCCGAACGGCACGTGATAGTCGGTGCCCGCGGTGGCCAGGTTGACCATCACGCAGCCGGTCTCGGCGCGCGCCTTGAAGTCGCTGGCCAGACGCAGCGAGTCGGTGATGATGCCGGCGGTCAGCCCGTAGCGGGTGTCGTTGAGGGTGGCGAGCGCCTCCTCGTAGTCGCGGACCTTGATCACGCAGGCGATCGGCCCGAACACCTCCTCGCGGTTGATCGCCATGTCGTTGCGGGTATCGACGAACAGCGTCGGCGCCAGGTAGTAGCCGTCGGTCTCGGCGCTCAGGCGTTCGCCGCCGAAGGCCAGCGTCGCGCCGTCCGCCTTGCCCCGCTCGATCCAGGCCAGGTTGGACTCGAGCTGGCGGGCATCCACCACCGGGCCGATCTGGGTGTTCGCGTCCAGCGCATGGCCGACCCGCGCCTCGCGCAGGCGGGCGACCAGCTTCTCGACGAAGGCATCGTGCACCGCCTCGGTGACGATCAGCCGCGACGACGCCGTGCACTTCTGGCCGGTGCCGGAATAGGCCCCGGCGAACGCCGCCTCGACGGCCAGGTCCAGGTCGGCATCGTCGGCGACGATCAGGGCGTTCTTGGAGCCCATCTCGAGCTGGCACTTGACCAGGTTGCCGGCGGTCGCCGCGGCGACCCGGCGCCCCACCTCCAGCGAGCCGGTGAAGCTCACCGCATCCACCTCGGGGCTGGCGATCAGCGCGTCGCCGACGCTCGAGCCGCTGCCCATCAGCAGGTTGAAGGTGCCCGCCGGCAGCGCCTGGCGGCTGATGATCTCGGTCAGCGCCCAGGCGCTGGCCGGCACCAGGTTGGCCGGCTTGAAGATCACGGCATTGCCGAACGCCAGCGCCGGGGCGATCTTCCACACCGCGGTGGCCATGGGGAAGTTCCACGGGCTGATGATGCCCACCACGCCGACCGGCTCGCGCCGGGTGTCGATCTCGATGCCCGGGCGCACGGAGGCCACCCGCTCGTCGATCTGGCGCAGCACCTCGGCGGCGTAGTAGTGGAAGAACTGGCCGGAGCGGTAGACCTCGCCCGCGCCCTCGGCCAGCGGCTTGCCCTCCTCGCGGGACAGCAGGCGGCCCAGCTCGTCCTTGCGCGCGATCAGCTCGTCGCCGATCGCCATCAGTATCCGGTAGCGGGTCTCGAGCTCGCTGGCGGCCCACGCGCGGGCACCGCGCCGGGCGGCCTGGATCGTCTGGCCCACCTGCTCGACGCTCGCCTGGGCGAACTCGCCGATCACGTCCGAGGTATCGGAAGGGCTGGTGTTGGTCAGGCGCGTGGCGCCCTCGACCCAGGCACCATCGATGTAGAGGGAATGAACGTCCGACATGGTCACCTCCTGGAAAACATGCCGTCAGCCTAGGCGAGCCATTTGGATAAAGATAATCAATAATAAAGATAAAATGGTAAAATAATCTTATCATCAGGAAGGGCAACCTGCCCGGAGATTCCCATGCTCCCCGAGCTCAAGATCCAGCCCCTGCGCTATGTGGTGGCCGTCGTCGACGAGGGCGGCTTTCATGCCGCGGCCCGCCGGCTTCACCGCAGTCAGCCGGCGCTGTCGATGGCCATCAAGGAACTCGAGCAGCGCCTCGGTGCGCCGCTGTTCGAGAAGGCCGGCAAGTCACGGCTCACCCCGTTCGGTGCCTACTGTGTGCCCCGCTTCCGCGAGCTTCTGACCCAGCACGACCGCCTGAGCCGCGACATCGTCAGCCGGGTCGAGCGCCGCGCCGGTCACGTCGACATCGCCGCCGTGCCCTCGGTGGCCAGCCGCCTGATGCCCGCCCTGCTCGCCGACTTCGCCGCCGCTCACCCCGGCCTGCACATCAGCCTGCACGACGGCAACGCCGATTTCGTTCGCGAACTGGTCAGCCGCGGCGAGGTGGACCTGGCACTGACCAGCCTGTGGCAGCACGACGACCGCCTGTCGTTCGCGCCGCTGATGCACGACGCCGTGGGCGTGGTCTGCCGCGACGATCACCGCCTTGCCGGGCGCGAGACCCTGAGCTGGCAGGAGCTGCAGGGCGAACGCCTGATCCGCAACGGCACCTCGCGCCTGCTCGAGGGCACCGAGGCCGCGCCACTGCTCGAACAGAGCGCCTTCTTCATTTCCAACATGATCTCCCTGACCGCCATGCTCGACGCCGGCATCGGCGTGACCACCCTGCCCCGGCTCGCCTTCCCGGAGGAGCACCAGCACCTGTGCTTCATCCCGCTGAGCGAGCCCCGCGTCGAGCGCGAGATCGGCCTGCTCCAGCCCGCCCGGCGCAGCCTGTCGCCAGCGGCGCAGGCCATGGCCGAGCTGATTTTCGAGAGATTGTTAAAATCTTGACTGATCGCGCATCCAAGGCAGGACAACCAGTCCACCCACTCCTGGCATCACGCCGCGGGCTCTTCGTGTCGACGTGCCGTCAAGTCCACGCCCAACGCACGCATCACCGCAAGCATGGTTTTCAGAGTTGGATTGCCTTGCTCACTGAATGAACGATAAAGCTGCTCACGGGAGAGGCCGGTTTCACGGGCTAATTCCGTCATGCCCTTGGCACGGGCCACTACGCCCATGGCCTTCGCGACGTAAGCGGAATCACCGGTTTCCAGCGCATCGGCGAGAAACACGGCAATGGCTTCTTCACTCTCCAGGGCCGCTGCTGGATCGTAGTCGTAAATCTTGTCGCTCATGACGCCTCCCACTCTGCTGCCAGACGCTGCGCGGTGGCGACATCTCCCTGCTGGGTGCTTTTATCGCCGCCGCACAGGAGGAGGATAATCTCGTCGCCACGCTGCTTGAAGTAGACACGATACCCAGGACCATGGTGAATACGTAGCTCGCTAACACCTTGACCCACGGGCTTCACGTCGCCCGCCAACCCATTGGCCAACCGAAAGACACGGGCCGCGATCAGTGCCTTGGCACGCTGATCACGAAGCTTGCGCTCCCACTTTCGGTAGACATCCGTCTGTTTGATCTCAAGCATGACCAAATAGTAGTTTTTAAACGACAAAAGCGCAAGACAATGCGCCCAGACGCTGACATGCCGCGATCACACCGCCCAGCGTTCACACAGCTCGCAGGTATGCCGCTGTCAAAGGCCATCGATATAGTCCTGCCCAATGTGATATCAGAACGGAAACACCCAGGGCGTCAGCACCAGCACCGCGACGGAATAGGTCAGACTGACCGGCAACCCGATGCGCAGGAAATCCTTGAGGCTATAGCGCCCGGGAGAGTAGACCATCAAGTGGGTCTGATAACCGTAAGGGATGAGAAAGCAGGCACTGGCCCCGTAGGCGACCACCATGATGAACGGCATGGGATCGGCGCCGAAGGCCTGCGCGGTGGACCAGGCCACCGGAAACGCCAGCGCGGCGGCGGCATTGTTGGTTACCGTCTCGGTAAGCACCAAGGCCAGCAAATAACAGCCGACAAGGGCCGCATAGGGGCCATGGCCATCGAAAACAGCCTGCATCCCCTGCGCCATCAAGCCGGCGGCGCCCGAGTGTTCCAGCGCCTGGGCGATCGCCAGCGCCGAGCCGATGATCAACCACAACTCGAACGGAAAACGCCGCCGCAGCTCCGCGGGGCTGAGTACACTCCCCACGAGCAGCGCCCCCAGCAACAGGAGAAGCCCCTGGAAAAGCGACAACACTCCCCACGTCGCCAGGGCGATCACCGTCGCGAAGCCGGCCAGGGTCAGGCCACTCTCGAGGCGGTTGAGTCGTGGCCGCGTGAGGCTGCCACTGAGCAAATGAAAGTTGCGGTCGAGGTTGCGATGCTGGCGGAAGTCGTTACCCACCGCCATCAGCAGGCAATCGCCGACACGCAGGGGAATCTTGCCCAACTGCCCCTCCAGCCGCTTTCCACCCCGACGAATCCCCACCACCCCGGCATTGAACATGCTGCGGAAATCGACCTCCTGCAGCGTGCGACCCGCCAATTCGGACTCGTGGGAAATCACTACCTCCACGAGATTGGTCGCCAGCAGATCGTCCGCCTGATGGCCGAACAGCCGCAACCCGGGAAAGCGCTGCAACGCCTGCACCTTGCCGACCTCCCCCGTGAATACCAGCGTATCGCCGGCCTGGAGCACCTCTTCGGGACCTACCGGGCTGATCAGGCGCCCATGGCGCTCGATCTCCAGCAGATATAACCCTTCGAGACTGCGCAGCCCGTTGGCCTCGATGCTACGACCGACCATCTCGGAGCCCGGGTGAAGGTCGGCCGCCAGAAAGTAGGAGAGCGCATCGGCGGCCGCCTCGGGCTGATGGTGCGGCAACCGCCGTGACTGCCACAGCAGTACAAGGAAGGTTATCAAGGCCACCGGCAACCCGACCCAGCTGAACTGGAACATGCTCAGCTCGAACCCGGCCGTGCTCATCGCGAAGGAGCTCACCACGAGGTTGGTGGAGGTACCGACCAGGGTCGTCATTCCGCCCAGGATCGATGCATAGGACAACGGAATCAGCAGCCTCGAGGGGGCGATCTGGCGCTGGCGCGAAATCGCTCCCAGAAAGGTGGCCACTACCGCCGTATTGTTGAGAAAGGCTGAGAGTACCGCGCTGGTACCCATAACCTTGAACGTCGCCCGTCCCGGATGGCCATCGACCAGACGATTCGACACCCGCTCCAGCAAGGGTGAACGCTCCAGCGCCAACGACACCAGCAACAGCAGCAACAAGGTGGCCAGGGCCGGGTTGGTGTATTGGCGCAACAATGTGGCCGTGTCCACCAGCCCCATCAGCAGGTAGGCCACGGCCAGGCTCACGAAGCCCACCGCCGGACGCACACGCCCGGAAATCAGTAACACCAGCAGACCGGCCAGAGACAGCAAAACCACCCACGTCGTCATCAGGGCATCCTTGATGGCTGAAATCACGCTTGAGCGATTCTACGTAGGCTTTTATGATTAGTCGAACAAGGCGAACTTTAAATTTGCTTATTTTCCATATTTTTTGTTTATTTTCAGATAGTTAAAAACCATATTGACCACTAAACATTTATCGCCCGAAATCATCAGCGAACGCCGCCTCCAGGCCGTGCGCCTGCGGCTCGACGGTATGACCGTCGCCGAGACGGCACGCCGTACCGGGCTTTCGCCGCCCACCGTGTCCGCCGCCTGGAAAGCCTTCCGGGAAGGCGGCTGGGAGGCCGTCCCGGTGCGCCCCCGCGGGCGGCCCACCGGCCAGGGAGCCACGCTCGGCGACGCGCAACACCGGCACCTGGAGCAGCGGCTCGGCGAGTGGCCGGCCGGCAATCAGCCGGGCTGGAGCGCGCGCACTCTGGCGCAGTCGTTGAGTGCTGGGGCAACGGGCGACACCTCGCCGGGCGTCGCTTCGCCGGGCGACGTATCACCGCGTGCCGTCGAGCACTGGTTGGCCCAGCAGGATCTCAAGCCGGCACCGCTGGCTCTGGCCGGCTTCGAGCGTCGGCGTTCCGCGGCGGGACGCTGGTATCGCCAGCAGGTGCTGCCGGCCGTCGGCCACCGGAATGGGCACGTATGGCAGGCGGGTGCACGAGTCAGCGCCGGGACACAGCACCACCCTCGGCGTTACCAACTCTTCGTCCACGGCAAGCGGGACACGCTATATACCCGCTGTTTCACGGCGCCGCCCCGTGCCGACGATTATCTGCAGCTCTTTACTCGCTTGCTGGGCGAAGGCTGCAATGCGCTGCTCTTTCGCGGCGCCGACCTCACGGCAAGCCCGGAGATTCAAGCCTGGCTGCGCAAGCACCCGGACTTTCTGCTCATCTTCGCCCCGCCCGATGTATTGCCTGTCGCTTCGGCAGACAAGCGGCGTGGCGCCTCTTCACACTCACGCCCCATGGAACGCCAATGACGACGCTCACTCACCTGCAACGGCTCGAGGCCGAGAGCATTCAGATCATGCGCGAGGTGGTCGCCGAGACCGAAAACCCCGTGATGCTCTACTCCGTCGGCAAGGACAGTGCCGTGATGCTGCACCTGGCGCGCAAGGCCTTCGCGCCGGCACCGCCGCCCTTCCCGCTACTGCACGTGGATACCCGCTGGAAGTTCCGCGCCATGTACGAGTTCCGCGACCAGATGGCCAAGGAAACCGGCATGGAACTGCTGGTCCACATCAACCCGGAAGGCGTCGAGAAGAACATCAACCCCTTCACGCATGGCTCGGCGATCCACACCGACGTGATGAAGACCGAAGGGCTCAAGCAGGCACTCGACCAGCACGACTTCGATGCCGCCTTCGGCGGCGCCCGGCGCGACGAGGAGAAATCCCGCGCGAAGGAGCGCGTCTTCTCCTTCCGTACCGCCCAGCACCGCTGGGACCCGAAGAATCAACGCCCGGAACTGTGGAAGCTCTACAACACCCGCAAGCACAAGCGTGAATCGATCCGGGTCTTCCCGCTCTCCAACTGGACCGAGCTGGATATCTGGCAGTACATCTACCTGCAGGACATCCCCATCGTGCCGCTCTACTACGCTGCCGAACGCCCGGTGGTCGAGCGCGACGGCGCCCTGATCATGGTCGACGACGAGCGCATGCCGCTGGAGCCCGGCGAAGTGCCGATGATGCGCAAGGTGCGCTTCCGCACCCTGGGTTGCTACCCGCTGACCGGCGCCATCGAGTCCGAGGCCGACACCCTGCCGGCCATCATTCAGGAAATGCTGCTGACCCGCACCTCAGAGCGTCAGGGTCGCGTGATCGACCACGACAGCGCCGCCTCGATGGAGAAGAAGAAGGTCGAAGGGTACTTCTAGGCTGCGGGCTGCGGGCTGCGGGCTGCGGGCTGCGGGCTGCGGGCTGCGGGCTGCGGGCTGCGGGCTGCGGGCTGCGGGCAACAGGAGAGTCTATGCGATATGAACAGATGGAAGTCTGGCAACGCAGCAAGCAGCTGAGCGCTGCGGTCTACCGCGAGCTCAAGGAGCTACGTGATTTTGGCTTCAAGGATCAGATCACGCGTTCGGCACTGTCGATTCCCAGCAATATCGCCGAAGGCTTCGAGCGTTACAGCGAGCGAGAAAAATTTCGCTTTGCCTCCATTGCCAAGGGCTCCTGCGGCGAGTTCGCGACCCAGACACTGATCGGTATCGAAGTCGGCTACATCCCTGAGCCAGTGGGCCAGCACTGGCGCAGCGAAGCCATGGTGATTTCTCGAATGCTCGGTTCGCTGCTCAAGGCTCTTGCTGCACGACCACGGAACTAGCCATCAAACATGCAGGGTGGGCTCGAAGCGCGATGCCCGGAGCTCGCAGCGCTCGTGCTCTACCACCCCGGGGAGAAAAACTGTGTCACACGCATCACCGATGATATCGGAAAACATCGAGAGCTACCTGAAAGAGCACGAGCATAAAGGCCTGCTACGCTTCATCACCTGCGGCAGCGTGGATGACGGCAAGAGCACGCTGATCGGCCGGCTGCTGTTCGAGTCCAAGCTGTTGTTCGAGGACCAGCTGGCCGCCATCGAGGCGGACTCGAAGAAGTACGGCACCCAGGGCAGCGAGATGGACTTCGCCCTGCTGGTCGACGGCCTGGCCGCCGAGCGCGAACAGGGCATCACCATCGACGTGGCATACCGTTTCTTCTCCACCGACAAGCGCAAGTTCATCGTCGCCGACACCCCGGGGCACGAGCAGTACACGCGCAACATGGTCACCGGCGCCTCCACCGCCGATGCCGCCATCCTGATGGTCGACGCCCGCTACGGCATCCTGACCCAGACCCGCCGCCACAGCTTCCTGATGTCGCTGATCGGCATCCGCCACCTCGTGGTGGCCATCAACAAGATGGACCTGGTGGACTACGCCCGGGAGCGCTTCGAGGCCATCGTCGAGGAATACCGTGAGTTCGCCCGGCAGCTGGGCCTGACCGACATCACCTTCATCCCCATGTCGGCGCTCAAGGGCGACAACGTCATCGAACACGGCCATCACATGCCGTGGTATCACGGCCCGACCCTGATGGCCTATCTGGAAACCGTCGCGGTCGACGACCAGCGCCACCAGCAGGCGCCGTTCCGCCTGCCGGTCCAGTGGGTCAACCGCCCCGACCTGGACTTCCGCGGCTTTGCCGGCCACATCGCCAGCGGCCGCGTGCGCCCCGGCGATGCCATCCGCGTGCAGCCCTCCGGCAAGGCCAGCACGGTCTCGCGCATCTACACCTTCGACGGCGATCTGGACGAGGCCGTGGCCGGCCAGTCCGTCACCCTGCTGCTCGACGACGAGATCGACATCTCGCGCGGCGACGTGATTTCCGGCGCGGACTCGCCGGCCCAGACCGCCGACCAGTTCGAGACCACGCTGGTCTGGATGCACGAGCAGCCGCTGCTGCCCGGGCGCCCCTATCAGATGAAGCTCGGCACCCAGACCGTCACGGCGACCGTGAGCGACATCAAGTACCAGATCAACGTCAACACCCTGGAACACGCGGCCGCCAAGCAGCTGGAGCTCAACGGCATCGCCGTCTGCACCCTGAGCCTGTCGCGCCCGGTGGCCTTCGACCCCTACCGGGAGGTACCGGATACCGGCGGCTTCATCCTCATCGACCGCATGACCCACAACACCGTCGGTGCCGGCATGCTGCACTTCGCCCTGCGGCGCAGCCAGAACATTCACCGCCAGCCGGTGGATGTCGACAAGCCGGCCCGGGCGCTGGCCAAGGGCCAGAAGCCGGCCGTGCTGTGGTTCACCGGGCTCTCGGGGGCCGGCAAGTCGACCATCGCCAACCTCGTCGAGAAGAAACTTCATGCCGGCGGCCGGCACACCTACCTGCTGGACGGCGACAACGTGCGCCACGGCCTCAACCGCGATCTGGGCTTCACCAATGCCGACCGGGTGGAGAACATCCGTCGTGTCGGCGAAGTCGCCCGGCTGATGGTGGACGCCGGACTGATCGTGCTGACGGCCTTCATCTCACCCTTCCGCAGCGAGCGCCAGATGGCGAGCGACCTGGTCGAGGCCGACGAGTTCCTCGAGATCTTCATCGACACGCCGCTGGACGTCGCCGAGGACCGCGATCCCAAGGGGCTGTACAGGAAGGCCCGGCGCGGCGAGCTGAAGAACTTCACCGGCATCGACTCCGCCTACGAGGCCCCGGAGGCGCCCGACCTGCACATCCGCACCACCGAGATGAGCAGCGACGAGGCCGCCGAGACCATCATCGAACTGCTGCGCGAGCGGCGGCTGATCGACTGAAGCGGCGAGCCACGAGCTTCGGGCCACGAGCCGCTTGGTGGCCGAAGCCCGAAGCCCGAAGCCCGAAGCCCGAAGCCCGAAGCCCGAAGCCCGAAGCCCGAAGCCCGAAGCCCAGAGGATACCCTGACCGATGGATCTTGCCGATCTGCTGAACCACGCCGAACGCATCGCCCTCGATGCCGGCCGCGCCATCATGGCCGTCTACGCCCGCGGATTCACCGTCGAGGAGAAGGACGACCAGAGCCCGCTGACCGAAGCCGACCAGGCCGCCCACGACCTCATCGTCGCCGGCCTCGAGGCCCTGCCCGATGACATTCCCGTGCTGTCCGAGGAGGACGTCGAGGGCTTTCCCGGCAGCGATTCCCGGGGGCGCTACTGGCTGGTGGACCCGCTGGACGGCACCAGGGAGTTCATCAAGCGCAACGGCGAGTTTACCGTCAACATCGCGCTGATCGAGCAGGGCCGTCCGGTGCTCGGCGTGGTCGTCGCCCCCGCGCTTGGTGTCAGCTACCTGGCCGCCGAGGGCGTCGGTGCCGTCAAGGTGGGCGAGGATGGTAAGCGCCGCGCCATTCGCGTGTCGGACACCCCGGCATCGGGCACGCCGTGGCGGGTGGTGGGCAGCCGCTCGCACCCGAGCGCCGAGACGGCCGCCTGGCTGGACGCGCTCGGCCCCCACGAGCTGGTGACGATGGGCAGCTCGCTGAAGCTCTGTCTGGTCGCCGAAGGGGCCGCCGACGTCTACCCGCGGCTGGGGCCCACCTGCCTGTGGGACACCGGCGCCGCCCAGGCGGTGGTCGAGCAGGCCGGCGGCCGCGTGGAAACCCTGCAGGGCGAACCGCTGAGCTATGCCACCCCCGGCGAGACGCGTAACCCCCACTTCATCGTGTGGGGCAACCGGGAATGACGCGCCCGGTTGTGGGGCCGGAGGCGTTCACGCTACCCTTTCGACCCCGGCATTCCCGGTGCCGCCATCTCGAGCATCGTCATTCATGACCTCGGCAGGCCCTCGACCATGACGCTTCCCCGCGACGCCGGAAGGCGCGTTCTCATCATCGTGCGCCGGCTCAACATGGGCGGCATCCAGAAGGCCTCGCTGAGCCTGGCCAGCGGCCTGCTGGCCGGCGGCCACGAGGTTCACCTGCTGGTGCTCAAGGGCACCCCGGAGCTGACGGTGCCCGACGGCGTGCACCTGCACTGCGTCGACTTCGAGCGGGCCTCGCGGCGCACCCCGGCCGGCCTGGCCCGGCACCTGGCCTCGCGGGTGCTGCTCAAGCCGCTGCTGCCGGGTTCGGGGTTCGTGTGGACGGGGCGCACGGTCAGCCGCGGCTTCCGGCGCCACCTGGCCGAGCTGGAGGCCACGCACGGCGCCTTCGACCTGATCGTCATCCGCGGCCAGGGCGCCTTCGAGCTGCTCTGGGACGTTCGCGACCCGCGCTGCTGGCAGGTGGTGGAAGGCCCGGTCTCCGGCCCCGGGAAAAGCCCGCTGGCCGGCTGGCTGTATCGCAAGCTCTACGCGGGCAAGCGTGTGATCAGCGTCTCCGAGGGCATCGGCGCCGTGCTCGACGCCACGCTCGCGCGCCACGGGGTCGCCCCGGCTCAGCGGCGGACCCTCACCAACCCCGTGCCGCTGGGACGCATCCGCGAACTGGCGCAGGCGCCGTTGCCGGACGCACCGCCGACCCCCTACCTGATCCACGTCGGCCGGCTGTCCTCGGTCAAGAACCAGGCGCTGCTGCTCCGGGCGTTCGCCGCGGCCGACCTGCCGCTGTCGCTGGTCATCATCGGCGACGGCGACCGGCGTCAGTCATTGACCCGGCTTTGCGAGACCCTCGGCATCGCCGAACGCGTGCATTTTCTCGGCCAGCAGACCAACCCCTACCCGTGGGTCGCCCGGGCGCAGGCCTTCGTGCTCAGCTCGCGCATGGAGGGGCTGGGGCTGGTGCTGATCGAGGCGCTGGCGCTGGGCACGCAGTGCGTCGCCACCGATGTGCCGGGCGGCATCCGCGAGGTGCTGACCGGCGAGCAGGCCCGGCTGATCGCCGAGCCCAGCGTCGAGGGGCTGGCCGAGAAGCTGCGCGAGGCGTGGACGCACCCGGTGACGGTGGACCCGGCCTGGGCGGAACGCTTCGACGAGCCCCGGGTCGCCGAGGCCTTTCTCGGCCTGCTCGGCGATGCCCGCCTCGAGAATCCCGCCGACGACGGCCCTACCCATGCGCCGGCGTGACGACGTCTACCCGTTCGAGGCCGACCGCCGCGTCGAGATCAGCCTGGCGGCCGACGGCAGCCTGACGCTGCCGGCCGGGCTCCCCGATGCCCCCGCCGAATGGAGCTGGCTGCTGGAGGTCGACTACCGGCCGCGCCGGGGCCTGCGCCAGCCCCGGGTGACGCTCGCTTCCCCGGCGGGTCAGGCGGTCACGCATTACCTGGAGCGCAAGGTCGCGGGGCGCCGCTGGCTGAACCTGACCGGCATCACGACCTGGGACGCGCTGCGCGTGATCGCCGCCCACTGCCGACTCGGCGAGCGGGCCGTGCTGCACGGCTTCGCCAAGCCCGATTTGACCCGTGGCCCGGTGCTGTTCGTCGCACCGCATCCGGACGACGCCGAACTCGCCGGCTACGGCCTCTATCGCCGCCTGGCCGCCCACACCTGGATCGTCACCCTCAGCGCCGGCGAGACCCTGAAACGCCTCGATCGGCAGTACATCGCCGGGCTGGACGCGTCGCTGGCCGCGGCTCGCCGGCGCAAGGGTCGGATCCGCGCCTGGAACAGCGCCACCACCCCGCAGCTGGCCGGCATTCCCCAGGAACGCCTGATCATGCTGGGCTACTTCAACGACACACTCGACTCCCTGGCCGATCCCGGACGCGCGGCAGTCCCGTCGAATGAGGACACGCTGTCGCCGCGGGCCTTCCGGCACTGGAACCGACTGGCCCTGCCCAGCGACGCCGACGCCACCAACCACGGCGACCACCTGCTGGCCGACCTCGCCTTCCTGGTCGAGCACATCCGGCCTGCCACGGTGGTCGTGACCCACCCGGAAATCGACCCCCACCGGGACCACATCGCAGCGGCCCAGGGCATTGCCCGGGCGCTGCAGCAAACCGGCCACACCCCGCAACGGATACTGCTCTACGCCAACCACCTGCGCGGCCTCAAGGGCTTTCCCCCGGGGCCGGCGCACGCCGGCGCCACGCTGTGGCCTCACGCCGGCGCGCACTCGGCCCTCGGTCGCTGGCGCTTTCACGGCGAGGTACTCTCGCCGGAAATCCAGCGCGAAAAGGCCCTGAGCCTGGATACCATGCACGACCTGCGTGGCAGCCCGGGACTCATGAAACGCTTGAAACGCCGGTGGCGGGAAACCCTCGCCGGCACGCACGGCCCCCGCTACGGCGGACACGACTACTTCCGCAGCCATGTCCGCGCGCAGGAGGTCTTCATCGAGGTGTCCGGAGAGGCGTTCGTGGCCGGGCTTCAGGCGCCGCGAGGACCGTAGCGCCAGCGCCAGTAGTGGGTCACCAGGCCCCCGACGACCAGGTTGTGCACATAGACGCCGGTCCAGAAGGAGTCATAGGACTCGAACTGGTTGACGATCACCCAGTAGACGAAGAAAGCCGCGCCGAACAGCGCGACATCGCCCGGCATGGCGCCACCGCGCCAGGCCTGCCAGGTACCGCGACCGATCCACGCCGCCAGGGCGGCAATCGCGGCGACACCCAGCAGGCCATAGGCCACCCAGACTTCCAGGAAGAAATTGTGCAGGTGGCCGAAGTCGGCCTTGACGAAGTCCGGCAGCCACGGCGTGTGATCGATCACCAGGCTGCGCCCCTCGCCACCCCAGCCGACCAGCGGACGCTCGGCGATCCACTGCAGGGCGGCCACCCAGCTGTGAATGCGGATGCCGATGCTGGTGTAGGGGACCTGCTCAAGGTGGCCCTGCATCAGCTGCGTGATCACCCCGGACTCGGTGGTGACCCGCGCGGCCAGGGTATCGCCGAACAGCACGACGGCCAGGCCGACCAGCAGCACGCCGGCGCCCAGGGTCAGCAGCAACGGCCGGCGCAGGGAGCGGCCGGCCCCGTAACGGCGCACCACCGCCAGGGCCACCAGCCCCGCCAGCGGCAGCGACACGGCCAGCGCCAGCCAGATGGCACGGGTCTGGCCGATGGCGATGCCGGTCAGGCACATCGCCAGCACCAGCCCCCACAGCCCGATCCGCCAGGCCACCCAGACCTCCCGCGGGCGCATCACGCGGCGCGCGAAGACCACCCAGCCCAGCAGCGCCACGCCGAACAGCATGGAACCGTGCTGATTGTTGCGGATGCCGAAGCCGATGCGCTGGCCGTGCAGGCCGTGCCACCACTCCTGCGGGCCGCCGAGCACCAGCGTGGCGACCAGAAAGCCCGCCAGCGCCAGCGCCCAGAGCCGCAGCGTGTTGCGCGTGCTGCCGCCGAGCCACCAGGCCACGGCGATGAAGATGAACAGCTTGGCCAGCCGATCCACCTCCGGATTGCGCGTCACCCACTGCGGGTGATGGAAATAGCCCAGCGTCCAGGACAGCACCTGCACGCCGATCGCGGCCAGCAGCAGCCACAGTGCCGCGGAGCGGCGCATGGCACCGCCATAAGTCAAGACGGCGATCAACCCCAGCGCCGCGGTCAGCGTGCCGGCATCGCCGCCCACGTCGCTCCACAGCACGCCCAGGCCCGCGTACAACACCAGCGCGAGACAGCCGGCGATCCATAATCCGCGCGGGCAGCGCCAGGCCGTCGGGGCTTCCCAGCCCGGATATCGATTCATCAGTGGTAGCAACCGGTAGGAAACATTCATGCGGCAGGGGCCGCGCTCCGGCCAGGCTACCCACGAGGCGGCCCGGCCTGTTCAGGCACCTCAGTGCTTCTGCGGCAGCTCCGACTTCAGCGCATTGGCATAGGCAGTACGAGCCGTCTGGGCGATCGCCAGCTGCTGTTGCAGACGGGCAATCTCCTGGTCGGTCACGCGCAGGTTGACCACCTGGTTGCGCGCATTCTCGGACAGGTCGGCCAGGTTGTAGTCGGCACCGTCGATGGTGATAGTCTGATCTTGCGTATCCGCCATGCCGTGATTGCTCCTCATGGACAAATTGAAAAACGGAAATAAAAGTCGCCCGGAGATGATAAGCGCTCTCGAGGCGAAAATCGAAGGGGCCCCAGGACGGGGGGCATCAGGCCAGCGTGCCGTCATCGTTCACGACCGTGCGCACGGCGGTGAGTGTCGTTACCCCCTCCCCAAAACTGCCGCCCACCGGGTGGGTCACATCGAGATAGAACGACTCGTCGGGCTCGGGGACCGAGTCGCCGATCACCTCGACGGCAATGGCGGCCTGATCCTCTCCCGGGTACAGCGTGAGCGTGTCGGCCACCGGCAGATAATCCTCGAAGGCGTGGGCCGTGCCATCGCGGGTGGCGTAATCGACACTGACCGCCAGGGCGGGATCATCCCGCTGGCCGTGAAACTCGACCAGGAAGTAGGCCAGCGTGGTTCCCGAGTCGCCCTCGACGACCGAGCGTGCCACCTCGGCCGGCGTGGACGGCGCCAGGTCATCGGCAGCCCGCAAGGTTTGATCGATCCAGCCCTGGTAGTGGCTGACCCGCTGCCAGGCCGCCAGCTCGCCGAAACTGCTGTCCAGCGTCGCGTCGACATCGGGGTGAACGCCCGGCTTGCTCAGGCTTGCCGTGTACGTGGCCACTCCCGCCACCTTGCCGTCGATGAATGCCGGCCCGCCGCTGTCGCCCGGCGCAATCAGGCCTTCCGCATCTCCCAGGCCGGTGTCGGGCAATCCCGCCAAACGCCCCAGCGCATCGTGCAGCTCACTGCCATCATCGAAGTCGGCGATCAACTGCGCCCCCGGCGCCGGCGACCAGGAAAGCGTGCCGTCCAGGGCTGCACCGAGATCCTCGCCGAGCACATCCACCCGGTTGGCCGCCCAGTGACGTGAGGGAGCGACACTGCCGCTCGCCACATGGCCATCCTGTCCGTCGCCGGGCAGACCGTAACCCACCAGCGATACCGGCTGACCCACCTCATCGGTCTCGCGGTAGAGGCCATAGCGCTCCACGGTGACCGGTGCCGGGGTTTCCAGCCACAACAGCGCCAGATCCCCATTGGCGTTAGCAGCATCATGGTTCGGATAGATGGCCTTCTCGACCACGGGTATCGATACCCGGCCGGCCACGGTATCCAGATTCACACTCAGCGCGCCCTGGGCATCCTCGATCACATGCGCCGCCGTCAGCACGGCGCGCCCGCCCTGCAGCAACGTGCCCGAGCCGTAATGGCCGCCTGCCATCACCTGCGCCACGCCGTCATAGCCCTCGCCGGGCATGACACGATAACGATCCGTCGTACGTGTCGTCGTGACCACTCACGTCTCTCCTTGGCGTATCCTGCCGGTAACTGCCACCAGCGCCACACCGTTGCGGGCTCGAATCCAGATCCGGAGCGGTCAGTCCCCGAAATCGAATGTCAGTTCGTCATCATCCCCGCCGAAGAGTGACTCCACCGGTTCCCGGGGCGCCTGACGGGCCTGCAGCTGTTGATGAAACCCGGCACGCTCCGTGAGCTGGTTGAGCTGCCCCATGGAGAACAGCTGGGCATAGGCCAGCGGCAGCGCACCATGACCGCGCAAGGCGGCGAATGCCTCGGCCTCGAGCGCGTTCAGCGCCGTCTCGCTGATGCGATACAGCCCCTGCACCTCGAGCGGCGCCTGTCCGTCGCCACGCTCGACCTTCAAGGGCCAGGGCTCGATCAGGCCACTGTCGCCCAGCAGTCTCGCGGCTGCCTGGGTCACCTGGCGATTGCGCTCGCATTGCTGCAGAAAGGTCAGCGTCTGTTGCACGCGCTCGGCGAGCTGGCCGTCATCGCCGAACAGCGGCTCGCCCGCGGTTTCGTCCTCCAGCAGATGCGCCCGGTCGATGCACAGCACCTGCTGCCGGTCCTCGGCGTTGGCCAGCGTGAACGGATAGCCGCGCAGCCCGGCGGGCACATAGCCCCCCAGCCAGCGCCCGTCGGGATGCACATAGAGGTTGTCCCGGCCATTCAGCCCCAGCAGGGCCACCGGCTGGTAGCGCGCCTCCTGCTTGATGAAGCCCAGCGCGTAATGCGGCAACAGCTTGTTCAGCTCCGCCAGCAGGATCGAGGCCACCGGCTGCTCGGCGGCGAAGGCATAGCCCTGGCGGGGCAGGTAATGATGCGCCGCGTGCTGCGTGCGCGACAGGGCAACCCATTCCGGCATGATACCTCCTATTTGGCGAGTCGAGACGTTCAAGGATGCCAGCCGATTGTACCAGCACTGAATCAGCCGGCGCGCCATGCCTATCAACCCCATGGCAGTCGGAACACGCAAAAAACTGACTGACTAATAGCGTTCGCCTACTTCCCTATCAATTCAACGCCAAAGTATAATTTGTCGACTTGCTTGATTAGCTACAATCGTAATAGGGACATCCACCGATGGGCATCTTCTCCACGGGGTTGAGCGGGTTGAATGCGGCACAGAACGCCCTTGCCACTACCAGCAACAATATCAGCAACGTCTACACCCCCGGCTTCAACCGCGAAGTCACTGTCCTCGGGGAACAGTCAGCGGGAACCGGCGGCGTACAGGTCAACGATATCGAGCGCCAGTTCGACCGTTACGTGGCCGACCAGCTGAACAATGCCCGGACGCAGTCCAGCGCGCTCGAAACATACACGCAACAGATCGATCAGATCGACAATCTGCTGGCCGATCAGGATGCCGGCCTGGCGCCACTGATGCAGGAGTTCTTTTCCTCAGTGGAAGACCTCGCCGCCGCCCCGTCGGACCCGGCCGCGCGCCAGGGCCTGATCGGCACGGCCCAGACGCTGAGCGCCCAGTTTCGTGCCTTTGACGGCTACCTGCAGGACATGCAGCACGGCATCAACGACGGCATCAAGGACGAGATCACCCAGATCAACAACACTACCCGCCAGATTGCCGGGCTGAACCGCACCATTGCGCTGGCCCGCGCACGTAACGGCGAGGCCCCCAATGGCCTGCTCAACCAGCGGGATCACCTGGTCAGCACGTTAAGCGAACGCCTGGACTCGCGACTGAGCATCCAGGACGGCAAGACCTACAACATCACCCTCCCCAACGGCCAGCCACTGGTCGCGGGCACCGAGGCCTCGAGGCTGAGCCCGGTCCAGGCCGAGACGGATCCACAACGCACCATCGTTGGCTACCGTGACGGCGCCGGCAACCTGGTGGCACTGGATGAGGGAACGATCACCGGGGGCAGGCTGGGCGGGCTCCTGCGCTTCCGCCAGGAGTCACTGGACAGAACCCAGGATCAGATCGGCCAGCTGGCCGTGTCGCTGACCACCGCCTTCAACGAACGACACAAGCAGGGACTCGACCTGAATGGCGACCAGGGCGCGGACTTCTTCACGATTCGCGGCCCTCAGGGCTACGGTGCGCCGGCCAACAGCGCCACGATAGATACCATCGCGTTCGAGCCTGCACACGTCGACGAGATTCGCGCAACCGACTATCAGGTGCGCTACGAGAGCGGCGCCTTCAAAGTAATCCGCCAGGACAGTGGCCAGGAGATCGAGACACAGTGGGACGGCTCGCGACTCGCCTTCGGGGGTGTCTCGATGACCTTCGCGAAGGCGCTGGCCGACGGCGACACCTTCGAGGTTCAGCCCGTGCGACGTGCCGCCGCGGGGATGGATGTACAGGTTCACGATACCGACCGGATCGCGGCCGCGCTCGGTCCCGTGCGCCCCATGCCCTACTCGAAGATCGACTTTCAGGTGCAGAGCCCCGCCCGACTGGGCGAGACCGAAAGCCTGGCGACCAGGCTTCCCGTACAGGGGCAGTCCTCCATGGAGACCTCGGGCATAAAACCGTTCGGTTTCATTCCTGCCGGCACCAAAAACATCACCATTGAAACAAACCATTCCTATGCGGATGATGATATTCAGCTATTCACCCGGGATGGCCAGCATCTTGTCGGCACCCCCGTCACGGGAAGCAACCCTGACGTGACCTGGTCTGAAGGTACCAACGGTATCAACTCCGCTGCCGACCTCGAGTCACGGGTTTTCACCCTAAAGAACGGGTTTGCCGAAGGCACGCGTTACAGTGCCGATAACCTGCTGGACGGAACCCAACATTATTCAGTGACCCCGGCCGATGTCGCCACCAGCACCTACAATGACATGGCCATTACCTATACCGGCGATGGCGACTGGTTCGATGGCTCGAAAAATGACGGCATGTCAGTAAAAAATATTGAAAGAGTTCATATTGACCAAGTCAACGAACCCTTGTTTGTGGTGATTTCAGGCAGCGGCATCTTCGAGATCAAGGCAACCTGGGACAGCATGCCCGGCGAGGCCACCGCGCCTGGCTCCGGCGGCGTGACTGCCGATACGGCCCCTGCCAGCCCCCTGCAGAGCCAGCTTGCCGTCAGCCATGTCACGACTGGTAGCGGCTTCGACGCGCTGGATGCCGCTTACCGCCCACCCGGGTTCGCCGTCCAGGCGGCGGACGATGGCTCATTGCGCCTGGGCTTTTATGGCGCGGACAACGGCAACAACCTGTTCGTCTCTCCGGATGCCGGGTCGGTCCCCAGCTCTCCGCCACCGGACGGCCTTTTCAGCGTCTACAAGCAGGACGGCACCAAAATCAACGATGTGCTCTCGGTCAACGACGGCAGCGGAAACACGCTGGCGGTCGGCGACCGGCTGACCATAAGGGATGACGCCACCGGCAAGACCGTGGTGAGCTTCACCATCGATGAGTTGCCCGACAAGGGCACCAGCGGCGTGACATTCACCGGCATCACGGAAACCGGACCCGGCGACAACCGCAATGCCCTGGCGCTTCAGGCACTGCAGAACGAGCATACCGTCGGGCCCGATGCGACATTCAGCGGGGCCTACGGCGTGATGGTCAGCGATGTCGGCAATCGCGCTCACGTTGCCCAGGCCAACCTGGACGCTCAACAAGGCATCGAGGACCAGCTGCGCGCCGTCCAGCAATCGGAGTCCGGCGTCAACCTGGATGAGGAAGCGGCGAACCTCATCCGCTATCAGCAGTACTACCAGGCCAACGCCAGGGTCATCGATGCGGCCACCAAGGTGATCGACACCCTCCTTGGCCTGCACGGCTGACATCCTCACGGCCCATCGGGCCACAACCTTGCCAAGGCCGGTGCATCTTGCGTCAAGCGCGATGTACCGGCCTCGCCCCGGACCATCAGCCCATGAAGTTCCACTCGGTTGCGGTCAGGTCGTGGGTGCTCATCTCCGCCGAGTCCATGAAGCCCCCTGCCACATCACGCAGCGAGCTGTCGGACTCCAGCTGCTCAAGCCAATAGACCTTGCCCGCAGCGTCTGAACTGCGTCCGAGCAGTGACTGGTAGAGAGTCTCCACCACTTGGGAGCGCGCCGCGGCGTCCGCCGTATCCAGCGACAGGTTAGCCTCGCTCGAGGTCAAAAAGCCCATGGCGATGTCCGCTGCCTGTAGCCCCGCATCGTGCTGCCGGGCCCAGTACTGGATACCGCCGACATCGGCCTGGCGCCCCAGCACCTGCTGATAGAGACCGGCCAGCCAGTTCAGGTCGCCGGCGTAGTCGACCGCCTGGTCACCGTCGGCGAAGGACAGCTTCTCGACGTTGATCAACGTATCGACGTCGCCGGGGTCGGCTTTCGACTGGACGGTGATCACCCCGTGATCCTGGGTAACGAGATAGTCGGCGCGGTTGCCGTCATACTGCGCCGTATCCGTATCGGTCCCGCCGTGCAGGCGATCGGCTCCGGCGCCACCGAACAGCGTATCGTTGCCGGCCTCGCCATAGATCCGGTCGTCACCGCCCTTCGAGCCCACGGTGTCGTCGCCGCCGCCACCATGCAGCTCGTCGTCGTCGGCACCCAGCACGATGGTCTGCGCGGCATCATCGGCGATCACCACATTGGCCCCGTCGCCACCGCTGAGCGTGGTGGCGCCGATGACGCTGGCGAAGTCGATATTGTCGAGCTGGAGCTGATTGCCGGTGGGCAAGGCGCGGGTATCGATGACGAACGCTTCCTGATGGCCGCCACTCGCGGTGCCGCCATCGGCAATTCCGGTGATCTGGATGGGCGTACTTGCCGAGGCACTGCCGCTATCATTGAGAGTCAGCGTACGGATATCCAGCAGCGTGCCATCGGGACGATGGGCGAGCCACTGGCTGGCCACGCCGGTCTGGTCGCTCAGGTTGCCGGGCTGCTGGGCATTGATGTTGCCGATCAGGTCGGCCTGCGCCTGTTGGATGCTGACGGCGCTACGCGCGCCCTGGTTGACCAGGCTGACACCGCCCGGCAGCGTGGCGGTCACCTCGTTGGCGTTGCCGCTATTCTCGACCAGCCTGGCACTGCCCGGCGTACGACCAGTGTTGGTGATCGTCTCGCTCACCGAAGGCTGGCCGGAGGGGGTGTCCGGCTGCGGCGAGGGCGATGTCACCTGAATGGGGTCCGGCGCCGGCGGCGATGACTCATTGATGTTGGTCACCGTCACCGCCAGCGTCAGCGGCGTGGTGCCGCCCCGACCGTCGGCGGCCGTCACCTGAACGTCGTAGACGTTGTCGCCATTGCTGTCCGCCGGCACCTCGAAGTTCGGCGCACTCCGGAAGCTCAGCGCCCCGCTGCCGGCATCCAGCGTGAACAGCGTCTGGTCCGCCCCGCCGGCGAGTGCGTAGGTCAGCGAATCGCCCTCGGCATCGGTGGCGGCCAGCGTGGTCACCGCCGTGATGTTCTCGGCCATGCTCACGGCCGACGCGCTGGTAAAAACCGGCGCCTCGTTGGCGTCGGTCACGCTGATCGCCAGCGCCTGGGCACGGCTGCTCAGGTTGCCGTCGGTGGCGGTGAGCGTCACGTCATAGACGTTGTCGCTGCCGGTATCCGCCGGTGCCTCGAAGTCGGGTGCCGTGTTGAAGTGCAACGCACCACTGTTGGTGTCGAGGGTGAACAGCGCGGCATCCGTGCCACCCAGCGTATAGGTCAGCGGGTCGCTTTCCGGGTCGCTGCCCGATGCGGTGTAGACCGTACCGGTGGTGTTCTCGGCCACGCTCAGCGTGGCGGCGCCGCCCAGTGTCGGTGCCTCGTTGACGTCGGTCACCGTCACCGCCAGCGTCAGCGGCGTGGTGCCGCCCTGACCGTCGGCAGCCGTCACCTGAACGTCATAGACGTTGTCGCCATTGCTGTCCGCCGGCACCTCGACGTTCGGCGCACTCCGGAAGCTCAGCGCCCCGCTGCCGGCATCCAGCGTGAACAGCGTCTGGTCCGCCCCGCCGGCGAGCGCGTAGGTCAGCGGGTCGCCGTCGGCATCGGTGGCGGCCAGCGTGGTCACCGCGGTGGTGTTCTCGGTCACGCTCAACGCCGCCGGGCTGGTGAACACCGGTGCATCATTGACCGCGTTGAGGGTCACGGTCGAGCCAATGGCCAGGACGGTGGTGTCGGTCCCCCCACTGGCGGCCCCCCCATCATCCGTCACGCGGGTGAGCGTTACCGTGCGACCGCCGGTCGTGGCGGGGACATGGCTGGTGTTGCGATAGCTCAGCCCGTCGATCAGGGCATTGGCAGCCGCCGTGGACAGGTTTCCATCAAGCGAAACCGTTGCCGTGGTACCGGTAAGCGAGACCGCATAGCCGATTCCGCTGGCCGCGGTGGTGCCCGAGGTACCGTCCATCAGCGCGATCTCGGTACCATCGACGCTCAGCCGCTCATCGGCCCCGTCAGCCAGGTTGCTCACGGTCAGCGTCAGGCCGCTCACGCTCTGCCCGGCCTCGACCGTGGAAGTAGACGCGCCGGTGAACAGCGTCGCCGCCGTGCCATCTTCGGTAAAGGTCGGGTCGGCGCCGGTGGCCGTCAGGGTCGGCGCATCGTTGACGGATGCCACGGCGACCGAGACCCGGGAAGCCGCGCTGGTCAGGCCGTCATTGTCCGTTACGGTGACCTGGACGCTGCGGGTGGCGGCCGTCGGCGCGGCACTGTCGTTGCCGTAGGCCACCGACTGCAGAAGGGTCTGGGTCCGCGCCAGAGTGGCATTGGCACCGAGGTTCACGACCAGGCCATTGCCCGCCGCGATATTGTTGCCCAACGTCCCCACGACCGTACCGCCGACCGCCACGCTGGAACCTGCCGTCGTCCCGGACAGGGTGACACCGCCCGTGGTGTCGAAGGTCAGCACGTCCTCGCCGGCCATCGCGTTGGCAACGACCGTGGCGGTCAGCTTGCCGCCGCCGAGGCTGGCCGGAGCGTCCGGGTCGGACAGCATCGCATTCCCGCCCGCATCCAGCACGACCGGTGTGTCGCCTTCCTTGAAGTTGATGCTGTCGCCGTCCAGATTGCCGACCACCGGCAAGTTGCCGACCTTCATGGTGAAGTTCGCCGTCGTGTCCTGATCGCCTCCATTGGCGATGCCGTCGCCGTCGTTCAGGGTCGCGGTGAACGTCTGTACACCGGAACCGGCCGCCGCCGACCAGGTAAGGTTCTGCAACAGCGTCTGGACCCGGGCATTGGTCGCGTCCGCGCTGTTGAAGTCAATCGTCAGCGTATTGCCGCCCTGGCCATCGCTTGTCGCGTCTACCGTACCCATGGCGATACCACCCACGCTGATCGTCTCACCGGCCGCGAGGGTTGCGTCGCCACCCGAGGTGATGTTGATGCCGTCGACGGCGAAGTTGCCACTGGCGGTGTTGTTGCCGCCAGTATCGACGATGGTCAGCGAGCCGCCGTTGTAATCGGCCGAATCCACGTTGCTGACGGTCGCATTGCCGCCGGCATCGATCGTCACCGCCCTGCCGCCGCCCTGAACGGCGCCATTGTCGCCATCCAGATCGCCGATCACCGGGGCATCATTCACGGGCGTCAGGCTGATCGTGCTTTGCAGGTTGAGCGTGGCGGTGTCCACGCCACCATTGGCAGTGCCACCATCGTCCACGACCTCGGTGATGGCGACCACACGATTCGCGCCCGTCGTCGGGTTGTCGGACGTGTTGCGATAGGCGATCTCGTCCACCAGCGTCTGCATCCGAGCCTCGGTGAGGCTGGCCCCGCTGATGCTGACCGTCGCGGTGCCGCCGGACAGCGAGACATTCACCGTCAGCCCATTGGTCGCCGTCCCGACCACCGAATTGCCGTCCGTGAGCGCCACATCCGAGCCATCGAACCGCAGGATTTCGTTCGCGCCGTCAGACACGTTCGTGACAGTCAGCGTCAGCGCGGTGAAGTGGTCCGTCGTGTTGCTGGCTTCGGTCGTACTGGCCGTCACCGCGCTGAACAGATCCGCCGCCGCACTACCTTCCACATAGGTAGGATCGCTGCCGGTGGCGCTCAGACTGGGGGCATCATTGATGTTGGTCAGCGACACCCTTGTGGACCCGGTTGCAACCTGCGCCCCGCCGCTTCCCTGGGCACCGGTGTTGCCGTCGGAGAAGGTCCAGTCCAGCTGCACCGATGCCGCCGGGTCGTCGCTGGTGTTCTGGTACTGGATGTGCTGCAGCACGTCGTTCACCAGGGCCTGCGTCGCCGCGGTGCCGCTGGAGGTGGAATCGACCGTCAGCGTACCGCCACTGTTGGCAAACGTTGCGAAGGTCAGCCCGCCGAACTGCAGATCGCCGCCCGATACAGTGAACACTGCGCCCGTGGTGTCGAAGGAGAAGCTGTCCGCCGCGCTGGCTCCCCCGTTGCGCGCGATCGTCAGGCTAGACCCGGCATAGTTGGACGCAACGGACAGCTCGAAATCACTGATCGTTACATTCGCATCCAGCGTGACCGCCGGATCGCCCTCGGTATAGCTCGGCGCACCATCGAGCCCTGAAAAGGCCGGTGCATCATTGACGGCAGTGATGTCGATATTGCCGCTGCCGACTTGCGGGTTCACCGTGCCGTCGTTGGCGTTGATCGTAAAGGTGGCGGCATTGTCACCGCTGGCGTTGCTGGCGCCCGTGTACTGGACGTTCGAGAGCGTATCCAGGAACGTATTGATGTTCGCTGCAGTACCGGCCAGCGTCAGGCTCCCCGTACCGGAGCCGCCAACCGTAACACCACCACCGCTGGCCGCCGTGAAGGCCCCGGCCGAGGCCGCAAGCGTTACCGTCAGGTTGTCGCCATCAACATCCGTCAGGGTCACCCCCGAGAGATCGAAATTGCTGGCTGCGTCCTCGGTGACCGTCACATCGGTTGGCACGGCGCTGGCAACCGGCGCATCGTTGACCGCGGTAATGTCGATATTGGCGCTGCCGACCTGCGGGTTCACTGTCCCATCATTGGCGTTGATCGTCAGTGTGGCCTGGTTATCGCCACTGGCGTTCGAGGCCCCGGTATACTGGAGGTTGGAGGCGGAATCGAGATAATTGTTGATGTCGGCGGCCGTGCCGGCAAGCGTGATCGTGGTGCTGTTCACGAGCGTCTCGGCAACGCCCGCGCCAACCCCCGAACCGTCCGCCGGCGTGCCGAAGGTACCGGCGTCGACCGCCAGGGTGACTGTCAGGTTGTCACCATCGGCGTCCGCCAGGGTCAGTGCCGATAGGTCGAAATTGCTGGCTGTATCCTCGACAACCGAAATATCACTGGGTACTCCGGAGACCGTGGGGGCGTTGTTGGCGACTGCGGCGGAAACATTCAGGTCATCCATGATGGGAGCGACGCCATTTGCAAAGGCCAATTCGACTCGGTCGACGTTCTGATATGTCGAATCGAACATCAATGTCCCATAAGGGTTACCAAAACCGTTGGTGCCACTGAGAATGTAACTAATACCATTAGACGAATAACTAGATGCCAAGTCCAAGGTCGTTGAAAATGATACTGGTGTACCATCCTTGTACACTGTAAGTGTCAGTTTCGGATTACCAGGGCCCGCTTGCTGCCGAATATCCAGCGAAAATGAGTTTAACTTGAACTCAGACCCGTCTGTAGATTGGAAACCATAATTTTGGACGACATCCCCCTGATAGTTCCAATCAAGAACTCTATCGCTGGGATTCGCAGAATTTAACAATGAGCTATAACCAGGGTATGTTTCGGCCTCACTCAGCGTATACATTGTGACTGGGCTAGCAGCCGTGAATGTCCAGCCATTCACCGCCAATGAAGTAGAGGATATGGCCTGTTGTAAACCAGCGTCGTCAAAGGTTTCTGTCGAAGCCAGAAGCCCCGCAAAGCGGTTATTCGAATCGATCCCCTCACTCGAGGCGTCAATCGTGCCACTGGCCACTTCCAGATCCCAGTCACCGCCCAGTGCGGCGGCACCGGTCACGCCATCGGACGCCGCTACGTCGGCACCGGTCAGGCTGGCAAACCGGTCGACGAATGCCCGGCCACGCTCATCGGCCCCCACGTCACACCCATAAAGCAGAATATCGCCATCGGCACTCAATGCATTGCCAATGCCGGTCAGCGCCGATGCATTGGCCTCCAACCCCTCGCTATCGATCGGCACGCCGCCCAGCGTGATGGCGCCCGTGCTGCCGTGCGAGACGAGATGGACAGCCTGTAAGCCGCGATAAGTATGAAGGATGTCAGAAATTTGAGACAGGGTGCCATCAGAGTGGAAAGGGATGACTTCAACATCCGATGAAAATCCCGCGGCAATAACTTCGTAATTGTCGACCGACGTATCGATCAGAGCGACCTGACGTACTGATGAAAGGTTTTCAGCTATGTCTGGCTCACCGATAGAATCTAGATCAGCCAGGCCACTATTCAAACCAGTTTCCCAACCAACCCCACCTCCACTGTTAAAGCGATCCTGCTCATTCATGCCCCCAACCCCCATCTCATCAAATGAAAACGCATATAACCATACATTTATCGGCAGAGGGCTGTTCTTTCTGAATAAGACCTTTGTCGATAGAAAAACAGGTAGTCATGACCAGCCTCCAGAGTGGCCCGGAGGCTCGTTAGAGTGGAAACAGAAAAGGGCCGGCGGTCTCAATGCCCAGGCGTGTGGTCCCGCGTGATTAAGCATCCGCTTGATCAACAATTCTGGTCGCTTTTCCTGCCATTCCTTCATCACCACAATCGGTGATTGATGGTGCTGACCTTCCCCCTTTTCTTGGGGTGATCCTCAGGCGAGCACTGGGCACAGGACAGCTATCACCAGGTTCATTCGCAGGGGCGGCCTACGCTTCATCTCACGCCGCACAAGGCAATACCGGATGGCTGGTGAGGTCATTCATGCCCACCGGCTATCTGCCATTCTGTTGGGCTCAAGTGTCGACGTTACCTGCCGATCTATAGAGCCATTACCATCCCCACCTTCACCGGGAAGCTTGAGATGCCGATCGTGTCGATTTTCGCCTGCCTGCTCAGCAGCCCGTGATGATCACGATTCCAGTTACTGACCAGGGAGGTCACGAGTGAGGTCTTCACCCAACAACCGCATCAACGCCATCATGGACGCCCTGTTGGACGCACATGAGGACGCTCAACGGCTGTCGCGCTCCTCGTTGCATCGTATGCCCGAGTTCTTCATGGCCGTGCGCGTGGCCGACTACTTCGCCGAGCACTTCGACAACTTCGGCTACCGGCTGGAAGCACAAGTCAGGCGCACCTTCGAGGCCTCCGATATGCAGACCGGGGACATCACCGTGCTGCTCCAGGAACCCGACCTTCGCCCCGACGGCCGGTTCGATCTCGTGCTGCACACGGGTAAGCTGGGACGCACGGCGCATATCCTGGAGTTCAAGCGGGGCGATGCCATGCGGGGGTTGATCAGCGATATCCGCCGCCTGGCCAAGGTCAGCCGCCATGCCGGCCGGCACAGCCTGAAGACCAACTACCTGGTGCTGACGCGCCGCTGTCCGCCAGAGCGGGATACTACCGATCGCTTGGTCGAACGACTCGGCATCGCGTTGCACACGGCCGGTCTGGACGACCTCGACGTGAACCTCATCCCCTCTGAGCCACTGGACCCGTTCCTCAATCATGACCACCAGCCGATGGCGAATCGGGCCTTCCAGATCGTGGTCCTCGAAATCCAGAACCAGGGAGAGTGAACCACTGCCAGCCGCCCTCAGGGCTGATTGGCCGCTTGCCAGTAGCTGATGGACTGTTCGGACACTACGCCCTGCGTGGTGCCGATCTCGATCACCGCGTGCTGGAAGGCCGCTGCCAGCTCGGGCTGATGGCAGAAATGCAGGCTGCGGATGAGCCGCGAGATGCGCAGGTGGTTGTGGCCACCGCGCTTGAGCCAGATGTGCTCGCGTATGTTGAGCTCGGGCAGCGCCTCGATGGCGAGCTCCCGACGTGTAAGGCCAAAGAACGCCAGCATCACGTCCAGCGACTGGCACTGGTTGGCCCGCAGCGTCTCGTCTGCGGCGAAGGCCGCTTGCTCCGCTTCGCCCAACAGCGGGGCGAAGCCGTTGAAACGCCCCGCCTCGGGAATCGGGAACAGCCACTGGATATAATCGTGGGTGTGCTCCAGCCAGAACGAGGGCAATGCCCAGAGATCCTGCAAGGTTCGGCCCTGGTGGTCAGAACCGTCGCCTCGGTAGAAGGCGATCAAGGGATGAGCTGACGGGCTCACGCTCCTCCCTCGTTCACCGTACCCACAAGGCCAAACAGGCCCGCTCGGCGTCGCCCTCCTCGACGTTGGCATCGATGAAGTCGTCCAAGGCGTCACAGATGGCGATGGCTTCCGGTGAATCGCCCAGCCGCTCGACCCAGTCGGCGTAAAGGGCACGCAGGCCGTCGTAATCCGCCTGCCCCATCGACTCGAACAGCAGGTGCTCATAGCCTGCCAGCGTGGCCAGCAGCGCCTCGCGGGTCTCGGGAGGGATCGGGGCCGCATCGGGGCCCTGGACATCGGGGAAATCGGTCATTGGGCCATGATAGCAGCCTACAGCGGCCCGTGGGCCGCGTTTATGCCGTAAGGTAGGGAAATGGCAGGTCGCGGCATAAAGCGCCGCACGGGGCGGTCAGGGAGCGACAGTAGCGCTCAATGATCGACACGCGGGCCCACAGCGTCCCAAAAAGGGTAGCCCAGGTCGTAATCACTCCCCGAAATCGAAGGTCAGTTCCTCGTCGTCACCGTCGAAGAACGCATCCAGATTCTCGTCAGTGGCCTTGCCCGCCGGCTGCTGGGCATGGAACTTCGCCCGCTCGGTCAGCTGCGAGAGCTGGTTCATCGAGAACAACTGACCATAGGCCAATGCCAAGGCGCCGTGGCTACGCAGACTGGCGAAAGCCTCGGCAGAGAGTTCGTTCAGGGCGGTCTCGTTGATGCGATACAGCCCCTGCACCTTGAGCGGTTCCTGCCCGTCGCCACGCTCGATTTGCAATGGCCATGGCTCGATCACGCCGCTATCGCCCAGTGCCTTGGTGGCCTGCTGGGTCAACTGGCGGTTCTTCTCGCACTCCTGCAGGAACTTCAGGGTCTGCTGCACACGCTCGTTGAGCTGGCCTTCCGCGTCGAACAGCGGCTCACCCTGCTCGCTTTCCAGCAGGTGATCTTCGGCAATGCACAGCACCTGTTGCTGATCTTGGGTGTTGGCGAGGGTAAACGGGTAACCCCGCAGGCTGGCGGGCACGTAGTTACCCAGCCAGCGACCATCCGGGTGCACATAGAGATTGTGCTGGCCATTCAGGCCCAGCAGCGCCACCGGCTGGTACTGTTCGCCCTGCTGGATAAAGCCCAGTGCATAGTGCGGCAGCAGCTTGCCCAGCTCGGCAAGCAGGATCGAGGCAACCGGCTGTTCGGCGGCGAAACGATAGGCCTGACGCGGTTGGTAATGGTGTTCAGCATGCTGTGTGCGGGAGATGGGTATCCATTGCGGCATAACGGCTCCGGTTGGAGGATGGTATCGAGAGCATTTTATCAGTCCTCGAGATGTGGCCAATCATGACTGTCTGAAATAAAAAACCCCCAGCCGAAGCCGGGGGTTTCGTACCTTGACCTATCGGAAGATAGGCATCCTTCTCAGGGAGAGGGATTAAGCGATGGTGAAGTCACCAGAAGCGAAGCTACCAGCTTCGACATCATTGAAGACACCTGCGAGGGTGATGTCACCAGCAACCGCTTCGGTATCACTATTGCCTTCCGCGATGTTGAACAGATAAGCATTGCCGTTCTGGTAGACCGCCAGCATAGAGGCATCGTTGGCTGCACCGACGGTGATACCACTAGCAGCAGTACCGTCGGAGGACAGCGCCTGCAGCAGATCAGCACCGGTGGAAGATGCGCTCAGAGTAACGTCGTCATCGAGCGTAGTGGTCAGTTCGATGACATCGTTGGTAGCGGTATCGCTATCGAGTGCGAAAGCACCACCACCGGTCACCAGGGCAGTGTCTTCGCTGGCAAACACTGCATCAGCACCGGAAGTGGTACCAGCGGTGGTGTCAGCAGCTGCGAATGCCACTGTATCGCCAGAGGCGAAATCAGTCACAGTATCAACACCAGCGGTGCCAGCAGCGGCGAGATTGAACTCGTCGTTGCCTGCGTTACCAGTCAGGATATCGTCGGAACCACCACCTGTGATGGTATCGTTGCCGCTACCACCCTGGATATTGATGCCGTTAGTGGTTGACGCAGAGAAGTTCAGCGTCAGATCACCGGTGGCAGAGGAGCCATCGACTTTGCTGTTGACATTAGCAGCACCAGCGGCACTAGTGATACTGACATCAGAGCCACCATCGATATTCAGTGCGGTCCAGTCCTGATGACCAAGAGCATTGATTGTGGTAGTAGCTGAACCAGTATCTGCAGTCAGATTCAGCGTTTCGACACCATCAGCAACAATGTTATCAGCAGTCACAGCAGCATCATCGCCAGAGGCAGTGATGGAAACGGTATCCAACTGACCAACAGTGGTTGCACCCTTGACACCAGTAGTCACGTTAGTCGCGACACCAGTAGTTGCACCTGCAAACAGGGTAATATTGCCGGCTTGCTCGGCAGTGAGGTTGGTAGCACCAACTACAACACTGTTATCGGCTTCCAGACGAATGGAATCGATAGAGTTATTTGCCGCCAACTGATCCAGGTTGACGCTAGCACTATCACCAACCTGCAGCTCTTCAAAGTTCGAGTACTTAGCACCAGCAGCAGCAGTGATGTTCGCACTAGTGTTGACGACCAAGCGGTCAGCAGAGCCTTCACCTGCATCAATAGATGCTGTATCGGCTGCTACATATGCTGCGCCAGTGGTCACCATGTCATCACCTGAACCACCAGTGAACTTGGTGTTAGCTTCTGCATCCAGAGTCAGCGTAACGCCACCGCTATTACCAGAAGCGTCAACGGTGTCGACGTTGGTGGCTTGCGTACCCAGAGAAGCACTGCCTGAACCAGTAACAGTCAGGGTTGCGTCGGCAGCGAAACCAGTGATGTTGCCAGTCATCAGATTAGACTGAGCATCGACGGTTGCCGCATCGACAGTGTTACCACCAGACAACTGAACAGCACCCACGACGTTGCTACCGCCCTTAGAGGTCAGAGTAGCGGCAGTCGGGCCATTGGAAGTGTTGGTAATGGCGCTGCCACCCTTCACACCACCATCGATCAGGATGTTAACCGCGTCAGTCGCGGTCTCCATGCTGAAGGTGGTAGTGCCGAGCTGGGTGTTGCCATCACCTTTGATCCCCAGAACGGCATCGGTACCAAGGTCGTTGAAAATGACGTTGGATGTGGAGCGATCGTTCCAGACCTGCTCTTCGCCAACAATAGTGGAGAAGTCGGTGGTGTCAGCTGCACCGATATCACGGATGTAGAAGTTTTCGATGTTGGAAACACCAGCGGTCGCGAAGTCGCCACCTGCATCGTAACCGTCCGCTGAACACACCTTACGCGGAAAGCCCTGGCCGGCGACATTAGGTACCCATCTATTAATAAGTGGGCACCTATTCATGACTACACCAACCACCGAACGTGAGGTCCGTCGTCGCCGTCGCTACGCCCCGTCGTTCAAGGCCAAGATCGTCGCGGCCTGCCTCCAGGGTGATGCCTCGATTGCCCAGGTCGCCCTGCAGCACGGGCTGAATACCAACCTTGTCCAGACCTGGATCCGCAAGGCCAAACGCCAGAGCCAACTGCCGACCGTGCCGGCGTTCGTGCCACTGCCGGCCCCGGCAGCAACGGCTGATTGCCCGACGCTTTCCACTTCCGACGCGGCAATCCGCATCGAGGTGCCCTCGGCGCACGGCACGATCACCGTGCATTGGCCGGTGGCCAAGGCGGCTCAGTGCGCGCAGTGGATGAAGGGGCTGCTGGGATGATCCGTATCGACGAGATCTGGCTGGCCACCGAGCCGCTGGACATGCGCGCCGGCCCCGACACGGCGCTGGCCCGGGTGGTGAAGGTATTCGGTACCGCCCGGCCGCACTGCGCCTATCTGTTCGCCAACCGGCGCGGCAACCGTATGAAGGTGCTGATCCACGACGGCCTCGGCATCTGGCTGTGTGCCCGGCGCCTGAATCAGGGCAAGTTTCACTGGGCCGGCAGCTGGCATGGCGATCGTGTCGAACTCTGTCCCGAGCAGGTCAAGGCACTGGTAACAGGTCTTCCCTGGCAGTGTCTCGGCGCCGGCGGTGTGATCTCGGTGGTCTGAGGCCTCCGCCATGAACGGCACAGACGCGACGGCCAGGCTATTCGCTGATGCGCTAATCCCACTGCTCCCGGCAGGCTGGCATACTCGCCGGATGAACACGCCACCCGACCTGTCTCAGCTCTCCCCCGATCAGCTCCGCCACCTGGCGGCGACCCTGATGTCGCAGGTGGAGGAAAAGGATAAGGCGCTGCGTCACAGCGAGCAGGTCAACCAGAAGCTGACCCATGAACTGGCGCTGCTCAAGCGCCACGCCTTCGGCAAACGCAGCGAGCAGCTCAACGTCCTGCAGATCCGCCTGCTGGAGGAGGTGGTGGATGCTGACATCGCCGCTATCGAGGCCGAGCTGGAGGCATTGACGCCTGCCGCACCACCGCCGTCCAAGAAGAAGCCCACACGCAGGCCCTTGCCCGCCGACCTGCCACGCGTCGAGATCCGGCACGACCCTGATAGCGAACACTGCGCCTGTGGCTGCCAGCTTCGACGAATCGGCGAAGAGATCAGCGAGAAGCTCGACTACACGCCGGGCGTGTTCCACGTCGAGCGCCATATCCGCGGCAAGTGGGTCTGCGATCACTGCGAGACGCTGACCCAGGCGCCGATGCCGGTGCAGATCATCGACAAGGGCATCCCCACCGCCGGCCTGCTGGCCCAGGTACTGATCGCCAAATACAGCGATCATCTGCCGCTGTATCGGCAGGAGCAGATCTTTGACCGTGCCGGGGTGGCGATTCCGCGTTCCACCCTGGCCGAGTGGGTCGGCATCTGCGGCGTCCGGCTCCAGCCGCTGATCGATGCCCTACGTGACCTGCTGCTCAATGAACCCGTGCTGCATGCCGACGAGACGCCGGTGCCGATGCTGGCTCCAGGCAAGAAGAAGACCCACAGGGCCTACCTCTGGGCCTATGCCACCACGCCCTATGCCGGGTTGAAGGCGGTGATCTACGACTTCAGCGAGGGGCGCGGCGGCCAGCATGCCCGCGACTTCCTGGGGAAGTGGCAGGGCAAGCTGGTCTGCGACGACTACAGCGGCTACAAGCAGAGCTTTGCCAACGGCGTCACCGAGATCGGTTGCATGGCCCACGCGCGGCGCAAGTTCGTCGACCTGCACGTGGCCGGCAAGAGCCAGATCGCCGAGCAGGCCATCGACCTCATCGGTCAGCTCTACCAGGTGGAGCGTGAGGCCCAATCGCTCACCGCGGAAGAACGCCAACGACTACGCGACACAAGAGCAAGGCCCCTTGCCGATGCCCTGCACCGCTGGATGCTGGCTCACCGCGAAAAAATCCCGAACGGCTCGGCCACGGCCAAGGCGCTGGACTACAGCCTGAAACGCTGGGCGGCACTGACGCGCTACCTGGATGACGGCCGACTGCCGATCGACAACAACCGGGTGGAGAACCTGATTCGCCCCTGGGCGCTGGGCCGCGCCAACTGGCTGTTCGCTGGGTCACTGCGTAGTGGCCAGCGCGCCGCCACCATCATGAGCTTGATCCAGTCAGCCAAGCTGAATGGTCACGAGCCCTACGCCTATCTGAAGGACGTGCTGGAACGGCTGCCGACGCACAAGGCCAGCCAAATCCACGAACTCCTGCCCCACCACTGGCAGCACAACGCCTGATCACCGACAAGCGGTGATGCCCGGGCGCTTACGAACCACCGGACGGAGAGCCCTCACAATAAAAAGAAATCAGACAGATAGCATCAGGGCAGCCGCGAGGGCTGCCCTTTTTGTGCGTCAGGTGGAGTCAGTGCTTATCTTCAGTACGAAGAGACTTAACTTCGGATTCTGTTAACCCAGAGGCAACAGCGATTTGAGCATCAGCCAATACGTTCATTGAAATCAGATTTCTCGCCACTTCTTCACGTCCTTCCCGCCGGGCATCGTTAAGAAATGACACCTCATCCCGCAGCGCCCGCTCTCGTACGAACGCCAGACGGCGGGTCTCTTCATCGGCGCTGAGCTCGCGGATACGGCCCATGGCGCTATTGGTCATTTTAATGTTTGAACAGCTCATCAAGACTGTCCGCTACCAAGATTTCATCCGTCCAGTCTTCCAGCTGCTGGGCATTAGCCGCTTCCAGTCTTTGAATAACCCACTCCGGCAAATCGCCGAAGCGCCTACTAAGTAGACGCTGCAGAACACGACGTTCACCTGTCATCTCTCCTTCACGCTTCGCGTCGTTCAGCAGAGACACTTCATCCCGCAGCGCCCGCTCACGCACAAAGGCCAGGCGACGGGTCTCTTCATCGGCGCTGAGCTCGCGGATACGGCTCATCGCCTTCTTGACCGGTTCATGGGCAACATTGGCCATGGTGAGTTCCTCCTGCCAGTGCTTGAAGAAGGTGATCCAGGCGCGTAGCGGGCCTTCCGGCAAGCCCAGGTGATCCGCCTTGTTGAGTTCGATCAGGTTCATCTGCAGGATGTTCCCCAGCGAGATATCGGGCTGACGTTCGTCGCGCATCTCGAAGCGCCAGACCGCTTGCTCACGCTCGGCCTCCGTCCCCGTGAACAGATCGAAGTCCAGCAGGTGCAATCCCACCGAGGCACGCAGCTCCTGATAGTCCTCGCCCCCGCTCAGCTGAGTCCCCAGCGTGCGTGCCAGATAAAACAATCCCCGCTTGTGCCAGGCACCGTTGAAGTGGACCCCATTCACTGGACCACCTGACAGGCGAGCTAAGCTCTGACCGGGTTGTCATCAGGCGTCAGGCCGCCTGGATCAGTGGTTGATCGAAGTACACCTCATCGGGTGTTGCATCGTCCAGGCCCTGATGGGGCCGCTCCTTGTTGAACCAAGTGAAGTAACGCTTCAGCTCCTCACGCAGGTGAGCGCCATCTTCGAAGGCCTTCAGGTAGACGCACTCGTACTTCACGCTGCGCCAGAGTCGCTCCACGAAGATGTTGTCCTGGTAACAGCCCTTGCCGTCCATGCTGATCCGAACGTCATGGGCCTCCAGCACCTCGGTGAAGGCCTGGCTGGTGAACTGGCAGCCTTGATCGGAGTTGAAGATCTCGGGCGGCCCGTGGCGTGCCAGGGCATCCTCCAGGGCGTCGATGCAGAAGTCCGCATCCAGGGTGTTCGATACTCGCCAGGCCAGCACACGACGGCTGCACCAGTCCATGATGGCCACCAGGTACATGAACCCGCGTGCCAGGGGGATGTAGGTCACATCGGTCGCCCACACCTGGTTGGGGCGGTCGATGACACGCCCCCGCAGCAGGTAGGGATAGATCCGATGCCCCTCCCGGGGGCGACTGGTGCACGGCTTGGGATACACCGCTTGTAGCCCCATCTGGCGCATCAGTCGCTGGACGCGCTTGCGGTTCACCGGGTGGCCCAGACGGTTGAGATGAACCGTCATCCGCCGAGAACCATAGACCGGCGTACGCAGGTGTTCCTCGTCGATCAGGCGCATCAGCTCCAGATCGTAGACCCGCAGGGCCTTGCGCCGGTAGTACACCGAGGAGCGACTGATGCCGAGCAACTGGCACTGGCGTCGGAGGCTGATATCGGGCGCCTGCGGCTCAACCATTGCCAGGCGCTGGGCCCGGCTCAACGATCGAGCCTGCGTGATAAAAAATCGCGTTCCACCGTCAGCTTGCCGATCTCACGGTAGAGCGTGTCGATCTCCTCCTGGGTCTTCTGGGCCGCCTTGCCGTCGCCCTTGCCTTCGAAGATCCCGGTGGCATTGTCCAGCAACTCGCGCTTCCACTGGCTCACCATGGTCGGATGGATCTCGAAGCGGGCAGCGATTTCCGACGTGGTCTCTTCGCCCTTGAGGGCGGCGAGGGCCACCTTGGCCTTGAAGTCGGCGCTGTATTGCCTGCGTTTCCTGCTCATGATCAGGTTCTCCTGTCGGAATGATCAGAGCTTAGCGCCTGGTCCGAATTTCGGGGTCCACTTCACGTAGCGGCGTACCTGCACCTCGACATTGTAGCAATGGCCGTCGCCATCACGGGCCAGCACGTCGAGGATAATGTACTTGCCGGTCAGCTCGTTCGGCTCGATGTTGGGGTTGAGAATCTCTACCGCAGCGATGTCGGGCAGGTCCGGGCGCAGATCGTTGATCAGATCGACCAGAAGATCCGGGGCTTCAGCAAACAACCGCTTGAACACGTAGTCGTTGGTGGGATCGAGTAGCTCGCTCATGGAAACTCCTATCGTCAGGGCAACATTCTACCACGGCACCATTTGTCAAGCGCTATCACCCACGGCTCCCCTTTTAAGCTATTTGCCCACTACATCAAAAAAATACGTCCTCGACACCCCACCCCACGGCGCCCAGTCAGGCGGCCGTGAGGTGGGACGGGAGTTGAGCGGGCCAGGGGCCCAGGTGGGTGGCGGCGATTGCCGTGGGCGATGCGGATGGCCCTACAGCCACCCACGTTCGGCGAACGACACATAGCCCTCGTGGCCGACCACCACATGGTCCAGCACGCGGATGTCGACCAGCCCCAGCGCTTCCTGAAGTCGCTGGGTGATGCGCCGATCGGCATCGCTGGGCTCGGGATCGCCACTGGGATGGTTGTGGACCAGGATCACCGCGGCGGCGTTGTGCTCGATGGCCTGCTTGATCACCTCGCGGGGATAGACGCAGGCGGCAGGCAGCCCTGGCGGCTGCCCTTTTTGTGCGTCAGACGGGATATGGAGAGAAGGCTGGATCAGTGCTTATCGTCGAGGTGCAGTGCCTGGACCTTAGCCAGCGGCAGAGCAGTGGCTTCAGCGATCTGCTCGTCGCTGAGCACGCCCAGCTTGATCAGGTTTTGAGCGGTCGCGCGCTTGGTCTTTTCAACCCCCACCTGCTCACCTTCTTGGCGCTCTTTCTGCGCCCAGTTCTCCAGGTTCTCTGCCAGCATGTAGGTATGACTGCCTCAGTGCTGCGATTCTCGCCGGAGTCGGACAACATCCTGAATGGGCAACCCAGTGATCTCTGAGATCATCGGGTCATCCATCTCTGTCCGCCTAATCAGGTTATGAGCCGTTTCGCGCTGAGTTTCCACGCGACCCTCAGCTCGCTCTTTCTGTGCCCAACTCTCTAGATTCTCTGCCAACATGTCTCTATCTTCCACCAAATGATGGTGTTGCCCTTTATGTTGTTCGTCAGAGGGAGACAAGGCTGGACTAATGTTTATCTGCGATGCGCAACGCCTGAACGTCAGCCACCGCTAGACCGGTGGCCTCGGCAATCTGCTCGTCACTGAGCACACCAAAGGCCAGCAGGTGACGGACAGTAGTACGCTTTTCTTCCAAAGCACGCTTCTCAGCTTCCTCGCGTCCTACCTGACGCTCTTTCTGTGCCCAATTTTCAAGATTCTCTGCCAACATATCTCTATCCTCCACCAAACTGTTGAGCTGCTCCAGGTTGACCTCGGCCCCCAGCCGCTGCAGGTGACGCTTGAGCCAGCGAGTGAGGATCGCGTCGATGCGGTCCTTCTGGGGATCGGCCTGGATGATCGCCACCACCCGGTTAACGGCCTGTTGCAGGGCCTCGCGGCTCGCGGACGCATTCTCGATGCTGAACACGCCGCTCAACGGGGTCTGGCGTAGGCCCAGCTCTTCGTCAGTGTAGCGCCCTTCATCGATCAGATAGTACCGCAGGTGTGGCTGATAGACCCGCAGGAACGTCGGGGGTTCCGGCTGCACCATGTCGTACACGTCCTGCTGGGCGGTCCAGCGTTCCGAGCCATTGTAGAGCACGATGGGCAGCACGGGCGGCAAGCCATTGCCCGGCGTGGTGACCTGGGTCTTGAGCAGGTGGTCGTAGAAGCAGGCCACGTAGTGCATCAGCCGAATCGGCATGGTGCGATCCACCGACGACTGGAACTCGAGCAGGATGTACAAGAACACCCGCTGGGTGACGCCCTGCCAGGTGACCTCCACCGACCACACCACGTCCTCGAACTTCTCCTCGAACAGCGGGGTGATGTAGTTGCCGCTGTGATTCTTCAGCGTCGAAAAGTCCATCAGCTCGGCGATCTCGGTCGGGGCGAAGCCCTCGACCAGCTGCTGAACGAACTCGGGATAGCTGAACAGCTCCTTGTAGCCGGTATCGTGGTGATTGGTGGCCATGCGCCCTCCTGTCGCGGTCCTCGCAGTCTACCATGGACGCCTCTCTCCCTGACCTTGCCGCGTCACGCTATTCACCTGCTGCGTAAAGAAAAAAAGATCTCCCGCAGCCCCTTCCCGCCCCACGCTGCCGGTCAAGGCAAGCGTGAGGCAGGGAAGCGACGGTGGCTGATGACGGTGGCCTTACAGCCAGCCCCGTTCGGCGAACGAGGTATACCCCTCATGCCCCACCACGACATGATCCAGGACGCGAATGTCGACCAGCCCCAGGGCGTCCTTGAGGCGCTGGGTGATGCGCCGGTCGGCGTCGCTGGGCTCGGGATCACCGCTGGGGTGGTTGTGGACCAGGATTACGGCGGCGGCATTGTGCTCGATGGCGTGCCTGATCACTTCGCGAGGATAGACACTGGCCGCATCGATCGTGCCCCGGAACAGCTCGTCGAAGGTGATCAGCCGATGCTGGGCATCCAGGAGCAACGTGCCGAACACTTCGTAGGGGTAGTCGAGCATCAGTGTCTGGAGACAACGATGGACTTCATCGGGACGACCGAGGCGAGTGCCCTTGCTGAGCCGCTTTTGGGCGATCAGCTTGGCCAGATGCAGCAGCTGCGCGTCGGTGACATCGCCGCTGACGCGATAGGTGCCGGGCTCTTCGCCCAGCAGCCATGGGGCGGGAAGCGTGAAGGTGGGATGGTGCAGTGCGGTCATGGGAACTCCTGTAGAAAAATTGGTAGAAAAATGCCGGCCATTTAGGCTGCAAAAACATCACCTTTCAGCTCGGCGAAGCGTTCGGTGAGGGTCCACAGCGCGCGATTGAGGCGGACGTCCTCGGTCACGCTGTTGATGGCTCGGGTGCGGGTCCGTCGCCCGCTGGCGGTACGCCCGCGCAAGCCGCCCTTGAAGAGGTTTTCCTGGGTACGATTGAACACGCTCCACAGGCTGCCGTTGGCGTCCTCGCTGCGACGGGCTTCCAGCAGAGCACCCGGCTGGACGGGGCTGGAGTGCTGCCAGTCCTCGCCGTAGCGCAACGTCAGCGCGGCCTCGGCGAACACGCGGGCTTCACGCTGGCTGACCAGCGTGGACTGAAAGATCTCGACACTCTCGGCAATGCGGGGCACTTGATGACTGAGCTGGATCGAGCCGTCGAGAATCTCGTCGACCACGTGCTTGCCGTGACGCACGCGGATACCGCCCACGTCACCCACCGGGGTGACCATGCCGTTGAGGCACACCAGCCGGAACAGCCCCAGGTCGAGCTGAAACGCCGCGCTGCGGTCGTGGCTGTTGGTCAGCACCAGTTCGGTGACGCTGTCGCCCACGGTGATCTGGCGATCGGGGTCCTGGCGGAAGCGGATCAGGTGGCGGGCGACCTCGCGGCGCTCTATCTGGCGAACATGGGTCTGCTGGGCCCGCACCGGGTACCAGCCCTCGCGTTGCAGGGCATCGACCACGTTGATGGTGGGCACGAAGCCATAACGCTCGGAGACGGCTTCATCGGGTTGCTGGGCAAAGATGGCGGGGGCGGCGCGATGCAGTTGATCGTGAGTGAGAATGCGCATGGGGGTGCTCCTTGGATGTGTGAGTCATGACGTACCGATAACCGCCCGCGCCAGACCGGCAGCGGGCGTCGTCAGTGCGTGGCGTTGGATGAATCGAAAGCGGCGGTGAGCCAAGAACGGCTGAGAACAGAGCCGCCGTGCGCGGGCCTGGGGGTCAGGCGCGCTTGGCCTGGCGTGTTGCGGGTTGCTGGCTATCGTCAGTGGTCGGTGCGGGGGATTCCGCTTTGTCGGTGGCTTCGGCCTTGCCTGACTGTTGGCTCCTGGCCTGCAGCTTGTCGGCCAGGGTCACGGGCTGGCCTGAGCTACCCTGCCCGTCTCGGTGTGCCGTCTTCTCGGTGGCAGTGAGGTCGGGATAGAACTCCTCCACCACGTCGATGGATTCCTCGGCACTGTCCTCGAAGGCCCCGTTGGCAAACCCGGCCTTGGCGGCCCGATCCAGGGCCTTCTGGTCGAAGCCGGTGGCCTCTCGCTCCTGATCCAGGCGTTGCGCCTCCGAGAGGGTGTCTTCCAGGGTCCACCCTTCACGCAGGGTGATGTCGACGTAGAAGATCGGGGTGCCGCGACTCTGGCGGGTCGACTTGCCGCGCAGCCTGAGTTCCAGCGGCAGGCAGGCCAGGCGATTGCCGGAGACCGCCTTGAAGTAGGCGAGTCGTGCGGCGAGCGTGCGAATCGAGTTGAACCCGGTGGTGCGGAAGATGAAGCTGCCCAGCGGATCGTCGTCCCCGATCAGCACGTTGAGCCGTCCGTAGGGCTTGCAGGCCCCGCCCTGGGCCAGCGGGCAGGCGTCGGGGGCTGGACACGGCAGCGTCTCCATGCCCTCGCGGGTGCGTCGCTTGCACTGCTCGCCGTCGCCCACGCACAGCGGGCGTGCGGTCTGGCGGTCGAACAGCGCGTACTCGGCACGCAGGTTGAGATCGGGATCGTTGAACAGCAACCGGATGGGGATGCGCCGCAGCTTGCCCTCCTGCTCGCTGCGCAGTGCCTCATCCAGAGGGTGGCGCAACCAGCCGTCGCGGGTCTGCAACTGCGAGGTAATGGTGAACTGATCGTCCTTCTGCGGCAGGCGCTTGCCGTGATTCTCCACCACCTTGCCGATGGTGATCCGCCCGAGAATCGGCGGGGTAATGGCGAGTCCCTTGAGCATGGGAACCTCCTGTCTCTTCAAGTGGTTGCCCCCCAACGCAAAACGCCCCAGAACGGCCGGAGAGCCGCGCTGAGGCGTTTCGGTGGATGAGGGATGTCAGGTGTCGAGTGGGACGGGGAAAGTACTCAGCGGCGCACCACGAAGCGCCGTGAGCCGGGGTGAGTCGTGAGGTAGTCGGCACACAGGCCGGGGTGGTCTTTCTGCAGGGCCCTGGTGTCGAGTCGCTTCACCGGGGCGGTCTGCTTCCAGCTCAGGCTGCCCGAGGGAAACGTCGCCAGGGTCGCGGTGCCCATGGCCTGCTGCAGGCGGTGCTTGAGGCGCAGCTCCTCCTTCTTGGCGTCCTCCAGGGTCTGGCGCACCCGTTGCAGGTCGACAAACGCCTGGCTGAGCCCCACGTCATGGCTGAAGTCGACGGTCTCGCCGTCATCCTGGGGGAACAGGCTTCGCAGGGCCTGATCCGCCGACTCGCTGCCATCCGACGGGGGTGGCGTGTCACGCTCGACACAGTCCCAGAACTGGCGTTCCAGGGCGATCAGCTGCGCGATCATCGCCTCGTCACGCTCGATGCGGTGGATCTGCAGCTCGTGGCCCCCGAGCAGGACCGCCACATCGGCGGCCTGCTGGCCGGTGACCGCCAACTGGTGCATCACCTGCAGCTGCACGTACTCGGGCACCCCACTCTTCCACAGCCGGGCGCCGTGAAGCCCGGCCGTCTTGCACTCGAGGATCTGCACGGCGTCGTTGCCGACGATCTCACGATCCAGGTTGGCGAGCATCCAGGGGTGCTCGACGTGCTGGAGGATGGCGTTGACCCGCTGCACCCGGTGGCCGGTGTGTCGGGCGTAGTGCTCGGCGACCAGCGGTTCGAGGACCTGGCCCCAATGCAGCGGGCTGGTCAGTTGCGCCTCGGGGGCCGGGTCGGTGGATGCCGGCTGACGACCGGTCTTCTCCAGCCACAGCTCGAGCGGGGACTTGTAGGGGTTGAGGCCCACGGCTGCGGCGGCGTCACTACTGCCGATCCCGCTCTGGCGAATCGACAGCCAGGCCTTGCGATCCAGGGCGCGGGTATCGACCAGGCGCCGGGCCTGATCACGATAGCGGCGCTGGGGGCCGTCAGGGCGACGCGGACGCGGAGCTCGCCCCAGCGGCATCGAGAACGGCGACGGCACCCCGCTCTGCTCGATGACCGCGAGGACCGAGGCGGTGACACTGCCCGGCTGGGCTCGGGCGGACAACGAGGCCTTGGGCGACTCGGTTACCTCGGGGGTGGGCTCGGCAGTATTGGCGTGCCCTTCTGGATCGGCACTGTCCGGCAGCCGGGCGGAACGGGCCGCTTCATCCGCGACAACCGGGGACAGCGTAGTAGGACGTGACGTGGGCTGGGTCATGATCTCTCTCCTGAGACACAAACACGGCATAACGGCCCGCTCCCCGAAGGCAGCGGGCTGGGCCGTGACGAATGATGAGTGGATGGGTTATGGACGCGCGGAATGCGCGGGGAAGACGGCGTGTCCTGATCGACAGCCCCTGCCGCAAGATGTACTATGTACACCAAGCAAGACACGACCCGAAGGACGCCCCTGACGTGAGTCATGCCATTGAATTTATTGAAACACCGACCTTTACTCGGCAGATCCAGAGCATCGCGACCGATGAGGAACTGAAGGAACTTCAGCGCATCCTGATCGCGCAACCCGACAAGGGGGATCTAATCCAGGGCACAGGCGGTCTACGCAAGATTCGCATGGCATTGCGGCAGCAAGGCAAACAGGGCGGTGCCCGGGCCATCTACTTTCTGGCCACCGCCGAGGTCATCTACCTGATCCTGGCCTATCCCAAAAGCGTGAAAGACAGCTTGACGTCGGCGGAAAAGGCCGCACTCAAGACCCTGACCCACCAGTTGAAGGGGGAGGTTTCCGAATGAGCATTTTTGACGACCTTCAGACATCGCTGCAGGAAGCCGTCGACATCAAGCAGGGCAAGACCCGCGCCGCGCGTGTCACACGCCACGAGGTCGCGGATGTGAAAGCCATCCGTGCCGCGCTGCATGTGTCACAGGCCGAATTTGCCAACGCCATGGGGACCAGCGTGGATACGATCAAGAGCTGGGAGAGCAAGCGTCGCAATCCGACCGGCCTGGCGGCCAAGGTGCTTGCGACCATTCAGGAAAACCCGGCGTTTTTCAACGAACTGGCGTCGCACTAAACACGCCTGCCCGCCTCCGCCAGGGACGGTTCGCCGTGAGGACGGAAGGTGTGCGCGCAGGCCAGGCACTGGTGGGAATCGAGCAGGCGGGCATCGAGTTGCTGGCCCAGACGGGCACCGGCGAGACCGCCTGCCGTGCCCCCCACCAGGCCACCAAAGATCGCCCCGGCCAGGCTACCCACGGTCAGGCCGACCGGCCCGGCCCAGGCACCCACCAGGGCCCCCGTCTCGGCGCCGCTGAGCGCACCGGCGGCCCCGCTGGCCGCCCCCGCCGTACCCCCGATCCCTCCGCCAACCTTGCGACCGCGGTGCCGCACACGCACCCGCGGCGAGCCACAGCTCGGACATGTGAGCGTCATGAAAACCTCCTGAGGTGGGAATGACGTGTCATCGAAGCCATCGCTTCCCGGCTTCAAGGAGGTAGTACGTGGCTGAAGATTTTTTGAATCGATATTGGATGCCGTCAGTGCCGTTACGTGGCTGACGGAAAATCCCGGGGTTATGCCCGGGCGGAAAGCGACTCCGGCGATGACGTATTATTTGACAGACCGTTGGCATCCCATGAGCGTCATGCAGCGTACCGCATTGCCAATGGAAAGTTTTTAGAGCTCGGGCCCGACAACGATCCCCGGTACGTCCGGGGCGTTGGCGTCATTATCCCCAGTCCTTCCGGGGCATGCGGATCGGCTGCCATGACGGTTCAGTAATATATCTAAATCTACTTATCTCTAATCCCTGAAGAGATAACCTGATAACTTAACCAACCCCCTTAACCACTCAATCCCTGAAAGCGGATTGATCCAGTCATTACAGGCTGTCATGGGCCATACCCCATGACGCATTCTCAAGATATTGCCCTCTCTTCTGAGGGCGTTAAGCAAATCCCCCCTGATCCATAATCGCGTCAATGCCAAAGGCTTGACGCTTCCTCCTGCGCGTCACAAGGAAAACATTCATGTTTCAATCACAGCCCAAGCGCCATCCCCTGTACACCAAACTGAACTGTTACTACGACTCGTACTATCGGGGCTTTGAAGTGAATCAACACGATAAGGCGCCCTTGGTCGAGAATTATCTGGAACGAAGTCTGTTGACACAAACCCGAGCGCTTGCGCATTACAATCGGGTGCTGGCCTTTCGTATTGATCTGCGCTTTCCAGACTGGATGACCGCCTTCGAGCTTACCAATGACAATGTCGTTCTCAGCGCCTTCTTCCGCCACTTGAATGCAGAGCTGGTCAAGGCCGGTACGAAATACACCACGGTATTGCGCTATGTATGGTGCCGGGAGCAGCACAATAGCGACAAGCCGCATTACCACCTCATGATGTACGTGAACTACGACGCCTACTATCAACTGGGCAGATTGAGGCCCTCGGAAGGCGGCGGATACGAAGGGCGAGGCCTGTATCATCAAATCGCACGCGCCTGGGCCAAGGCGCTGGGTTATCTGTCCTGCGACGTCGAAGGGCTGGTTCAGGTCGGCGAAAACCCCATCACGGGCTATCCCTACACGGCTTGCCTGCATCGCGACGACTTCATGGGCCAGGAGGAAGCGGTCTTCAATCTCAGCTACCTGTGCAAGGCGCACACCAAGCCCTTCCAGCAAGGCGTGCATGTGTTCGGCACGAGCCGCAGTTAACCCATGACAGGGCACGGTAGCGCCGTGCCTTTTTCCATTCCCAGGAGAGTCCCCATGGACAGTCTTGCCGATCGCTGGCTACGCAATTACGAAGCCGAAAACCCCCAAACCGTAGCCGCTTATCGCCAGCCTCCGCGTAATTCACCCCCTGCGGAAGCGCCGCTCTTTTCCAGCAGGCTGGCCACAGGCCCCGCGACACACGCGCCCATCCCGGCCTCGGCAACGCCGAGCGAGACGCACCACGCTCAGGACATTCACGCCCTGCTACAGGCCGCCATCCGCCTGCGACGATCACGGGGCGACACCCAGGCCGCCTTCGCCTATCGGCTGGGGGTCAATGTGCGCACCTGGCAGGAATGGGAGCAGGGGCGCCGATGCCCCTCGGGCCCCGCCCGGACCCTGCTGGAACGGGGACTCAAGGAGCTGGGCCCGGGTCGCCCGGTGTAACCCGCCGAGCCAGGAAGCGTCTCCAGCGAGGCCGCCGCCAACCCGGTCACTCCCCGTCAAAACCATGACGGACTGTTTTTTAATCAAAAACACTCTCTTAATCCCTGCTAGAATTGCTGTTTCTTGCAGAACTAGCATGGATAAAGACAGTGATAAATGATTTATCAGACGCGATTCTCGAAATAGAGGCCGCCAATAGCCTGCCCGACGAGCAGTACCCGATCCCGGCCATCGGCAGTGCCTGGCCAACTTTTCGTGAAGATTCCCGGTTCGAGTCAGCCGTGGTGGCCGTCAGTGATCACGTCCAGGTGGCTTATGAGATGGCGGCGTCGGTCGCACTGGGCGCGATGGCCACCGCATGCCAAGGGTTGGTGGACGTGGAATACCCCAACGGTCATCGTGTCCCCACATCGCTGATGCTGTTGGTCGCCGCCAGGAGCGGCGAGCGCAAAACGGCGCTGGAAGGCTGTTTTTTTGGCCCGATCCGGGAGCTTCAAGATGAAAAGACAATCGAGCTGAAGCAGCGGCAGCGAGACTATCAGCGAGAATTGAAAAATTGGCAGGACAAGCAGAAAGTCTTGCGCAAAAGGATGCTAAAGGCGTTCGAGGACGATCAGGCCACACTCACGTTCGAGCAACGTTTGGCCCACCACGACAAGGAAAAACCGGCCCCACCTACCGATTATCGCCTGATCTACGAGAATACCACACCCAGCGCCCTTACCTACGCGCTTCATGCCAACATTCCCAACGCCTGCCTGCTGTCGAGCGAGGCGGGCAGCCTTTTTACCGGCAAGGCATTTGAAGATCTTTACCTGTTCAACGCGTTGTGGAGCGGCTCTTCCATTTCCGTTGACAGGCGCACCAGTGAATCTTTCATTCTGAACGATGCTCGCCTGACAGCCTCGCTCATGATCCAGCCGGAAATCATTCAGCGATTTTTGGACAAGCGTGGCGACGATGCACATGGCAGCGGGTTTTTGGCCCGGTTTCTGTTTGTTTATCCAACCCCCATGGTGGGTCATCGCACAGAACTACCCAACGAGCTTGCCGATGCCGACATCCAGCCTTTCCAGGAACGCTTGCGTGAGCTTTTAATAGAATCCATTGAAAATCTCGACCAACAAAAGTCGCGCCGCGCCCTTACCTTCTCGGCAGGCGCTAAACTTTTATGGAAAAAAATGTATCGCCGCATCGAGCAAGAAACACGTCCCGACCAGATTTATTACCATGCCGAGGGCCATGCCTCGAAGCTCATGGACAACATCTCACGCATGGCGGGCGTACTGCATACCTTCGAAGGCTATGAAGGCGAGATAGGAACCAAAACGCTGGCCTATGCTTATCGCCTGGGCCGCCACTATTCCCGCCATTATCTAGACTACATAGCCGGCGAGCCTGAAATTGTGACCCTTGGCAATCGCTTGGTCCAGGATATACGAAAGCTATCGAACTACTCCCACGGGGTTTATCAGTTTGTGATTTCCGACATCACCCAAAAGACCCACCCCAAACTGCGCAGAAAAGACAAGATGAAAGCTGCACTCACCCTCTTGAAGCGCCTGGGGCATCTCCAAGAAAAAACCCATAGCAAGCAACTGACTTTCAAGGATACGGTCTTTGGCCCTCAAGAGCCGGAGCTCAAGAACGGGGAAGTGTACTATCTGGAGGAGCTACCCTTGTTTGATGAACAATACCCAGAGAAAGGCAAACACCTGATCCAGACAGGCTACCGTTCTAAATCTACCTTTGATGAGGATTTTCGCTAGACCGAGGGAGATCCGACAAGATCAAGCTGACATGCGGGCGCTCAGCCGCCCGCTTGTTGCACAGTCGCCACGAGGTCGAAGTAGGCCCGTTCGGCATCGCCCTCCTCGACATTGGCATCGATGAAGTCGTCCAGGGCATCACAGATCGCGATGGCTTCCGGGGAATCACCCAGCCGTTCGACCCAGTCGGCGTACAGGGCCCGCAGCGCGTCGTAGTCGGCCTGCCCCATCGATTCGAACAGCAGGTGCTCGTAGCCCGCCAGCGTGGCCAGCAGTGCCTCGCGGGTCTCGGGAGGGATCGGGGCCGCATCAAGGCCCTGGGCATCGAGGGAGTCGGTCATGGCGCCATGATAGCAGCCTACAGCGGCCCGTGGGCCGCTTTTATGCCGTAAGGGGAAACAGGCAGGTAGCAGCATAAAGCGCCGCATGGGGCGGCCAGGGAGCGACAGTAACGCTCAATGATCGGCACGCAGGCCCACAGCGTCCCAAAAAGGGTAGCCCAGGTCGTAATCACTCCCCGAAATCGAAGGTCAGTTCTTCGTCGTCACCGTCGAAGAACGCATCCAGATTCTCGTCGGCAGCCTTGCCTGACTGCTGCTGGGCATGAAACTTCGCCCGCTCGGTGAGCTGCGAGAGCTGGTTCATCGAGAACAGCTGGCCATAGGCCAATGCCAAGGCACCGTGGCTGCGCAAACTGGCGAATGCCTCGGCGGAGAGTTCGTTCAAGGCCTTCTCGTTGATGCGATGCAGCCCCTGCACCTTGAGCGGTTCCTGCCCGTCGCCACGCTCGATCTGCAACGGCCATGGCTCGATCACGCCGCTATCGCCCAATACCTTGGCGGCATGCTGGGTCAGCTGCGCTTCTTCTCGCACTCCTGCAGGAACGTGAAGGTCTGTTAGACGCCCCCAACATCACCAGTCTTCGTCATCTACAGTATATTCTTCGATCAATTCATCGGGCAGAGACTGGAGCTGCTTGGCCAGAGAACGCCCACCCACCATGAATACATAACCTTCGGTGTCGGCGTAGTCGAGTAAGCGATACCCTCTGCCAGCCAACGTGATGTCCAGATTGGTCAACAAACGGGAATCAAAGTTTTTTCTTCCTGCCACCGCCTTGAACTCGTCCTTGCTCAGCTTGTAAGCGCCTTTGCGCTTATCGTCTCCCGACGCATAGAGTTCAATCAGCGTCTCGACGATCTCTGCTTCTTTTAACATGTTCTGCCCACCAACGGCTTTTACTGTGACAAGTTACGCTCAGTGCTGCTGCTTGGGCAAGGCTGCCTGCAGCGCGTCGGCATAGGCCTGACGGGCGGTCTGCGTCATGGCGAGACGCTGTTTCAGGCGGGCGATTTCCTCATCGGTGCGACGCAGATTGATCAGGTGGGCATTCGCTCGATCAGAGAGGTCCCTGAGCGTGTATTGCGTGCCATCGATGGTCACGGTTTGTGAATCGGCCATGGTCTACTCCTGAGAATGAGGGGTGGCAGGAACGATGACAGCCAGCGAGGGCGTCATCACTTTCGATACAGATTGGTACCGCAATGATTACAGGTAAAGGTCCGTCGGGTACGGGTGCCCCAATGGCGAATGCTACGGGAGTTGCACACCCGGCACTTAACGCCCCGATCGGTGCGGCAATGCGGGTAGCGCTTCAGGTAGCCCTTGAATGTGGGCAGGCTCTCCCAGTAGGTCCACCGACACAGCCGTATCAACAGGGACACGACAAGGCAGGTCAAAGCCCCAACCCAGCCAATAACAAATATCAAGACCTAGTTCCCTGCGTAGTATTTTTTGAAGTGATCGCGTCGCTGAGCGAGAAATCGGTGCCTATCGGATAGGCCGATTCCTGCCTTCTGCAATGTTAACAAACTCTGATAAACGACCGCCAGCACGGAATAGCGACGGTGAGTTTCGGCCATTCTGGCGCTGTAATCGGTATTTTTTTGATCCCTAAAAGCAAGAAACCCCCGGCCGAAGCCGGGGGTTCTGTAGCCAACCTATCGGGCGATAGGCATCCGTCTCAGGGAGAGGGATTAGGCGAAGGTGAAGTCGCCAACAGAGGCAACAGCGCCAGCAGTGTCGGTACCGCCAGCCAGCTGGATAACCATGTCACCGTCAGCGTTGAAGTCGCCATTGCCATCAGTATCAACGAAGACGTAGGAGTCAGTACCATCCGAGGCGACAGCCACACCACGGTCGATACCCGCATCGTTGAAGAAGTTGCCAGCCACTGCATCGGTAACTTCAACATCACCAGAAGCGTTCAGGGAGACACCTGCACCCCAAGCAGCAGACTTGTCCAGTACGGCGTCATCAGCTTGACCGGAAATCCCAAAGGCACTCAGGTCAACCGAGTCTTCGTTTGCAGCGAAGTTAGCAATGCTGTCGAAGTCGGTCGCAGTGGAGTCGGACTGAGCAGCATACACCACCTGGTCTACACCAGTACCAGCGGCAGCAAGAGTGATAGCATCAGCACCGCCGTTGCCCTGCACAACAAAGTCAAGGTCGGTTGCAGCTGCAGCAGCAGTATCAGCACCAGTCAGATTGATGGTGTCATCCCCTTCACCACCTTTGAACGATACACCTGAGGTGGCAGTAAAGGCGTCAGTCGTGGTGATGCTGACATCTTCGGCGGAAGCAGAAGCATCAACCAGCACAGCGGACTCGGCCACGAGATCACCAATGGTCGCGTTGGCATCGCTCGCATCGATGGTGATCTTGGTCGCTTCGTCAGCGGTCAGGGTGGTGATGGTCTGGGTCTGGGTCGTGGTGGAACCAGTACCCTTCACCGACAGGTTGACGGTCTCGATATCATTGATGTCGAGGTTGCCACCCGTAGTGATACCAGCACGCGCATCGACGGTGACGTCCAGAGAGTCGTCCGGGGAACCGGCGCCTGCGTCTTTCTGGTTGATGACCAGAGCACCAGTCAGAGCCGCACCGATCTCGACGTCAGCGCCTTCTGCGAGGTTAGTAACGGTAGTACCACCAACAAGTGCTTGGCTGACGACCAGAGAGTCGATGGAGTTGTTGGCTTCCAGCGTGCTCAGGTCGTAGGTGCCAGTGCCGTTTGCAAGGTCAACAGTCTCAAAGCCGCTGAACAGGGCACCACGAGTCGCATCCAGCACTGCACCGTTATGGATATTCAGGGTATCAGTACCCTCACCACCGGCGAAGGAGGCGCCGTCCTGAATGTTGGCAGCAGCATTCAGGTTGGTGATGCTCAGAGTGTCGTCACCGGCAGCCAGATCGACGCTGGTGTTGTTGGTCAGAGCATTTGCCCCGGCACCTTGTGCCAGAGTGACAGAGTCGTCACCTTCAGCCATGGCGACGGACAGACCGGCAGCAGTGTTGGTGGCAACGTTCGTGGTCAGGGTAACGCCCGCAGTGTTAGTGCTGGTGATGCTAGTGGCGTTAGGGATCGTGCCGCTAAACTGAACAGCGCTATCACCAGAGACATTCAGGGTATCGAGCGAGTTACCTGTATTGCGAAGAGCAACGTTGCTATCTTTACCTGTTGCTTCGACATTCAGGGTTTCAACACCTGCACCATTGATGTTGAAGCCAGCTTCGTTGCCAGCCGGAGCGGTATCACCAACACCGTTCAGCGTAACGTCTTGAGAGGTAACAGAAGCGGCTGAATTGATCTGAAGGAAGTCATCGGTGCCGCCAGCATCGGTTACACCTTCCAGAGCAACCGTCTGGCCATCAGCGACGGTGTAGGTAGAAGCCGCAGCAGCCGGACCAACTACTCCATCAGTGAGATCGGTGTTCTTCAGTGTCAGAGTGGTAACATCCGCATTGTTCGCGACGTTTACCGTACCATTGCTGCCATTGATGACGACATTTTCAATACCAGAAATGTTACCCAGAGCCGTAGTGTTGAACAGCTTGAGGGTGTCAGTACCCGCTTTGCCGTCAATCGTATCGCCAGCGTTGGCTGAGGTATCGTCACCAATGAAGGTGTCGTCAGTGGCAGTGCCACTCAGATTATCGATACCGTCAGTGAGCGTGAAGGTCTGGCCATTGGAAACGCTGCCGGAATCGATCTCGGCCTTGGCGTCCTGAACGGACTGCAGGCTGCCGTCGACGTTGGCGATGGCGGCTTCGGCGGCGTCGGCGGAGAAGTTGTCACCGGCGTTGGCGGTGTAGTACTGGGCGACTTCCACCTTGTTGTCCAGCGCCAGGGTGTCCTGGGCGACTGCACCGTTCACCAGAGCCAGCACCAGCTGGTCGGCGTTGACACCGGAGCCGCCACCGTTGACCCAGTAGTCCAGGCCGTCGCTGTCCGGCGCGCGGTCGAACAGGTTCTCGTACAGGCTGGCAACCACCTGGGCACGGCTCATGGTGCCCAGGCCGTTGGCGTATTCCGGCTGCTCGTTGACGATGTTGGCGCGCAGCTGCTCGAGCGTCAGGGCACCGCTATCGATTTCATTGGTCCAGTAGTCGAGACCGCTCTGGTCAGCAGCGCGGCCGAGCAGGCCGATGTAGATCTGCTGGATCTGTGCAGCAACAGTTGCCATGGATCAAACTCCATTTGTTGATTTGTCGAATCGACGCGCAGGTGGCTGACACGTGCGTCAGTCGTTCCCGGGCCCGTCGGCCCCCCTGCGTTGCCGTACCCCTTTCGGGGCACGTTCCCCGGTTGGGTATCGTGCATTGTGGGACTTCGTTCCTGCAAAAGTGTGAACCACTTCACACTTTGGCGAAAAAAAAGTCTGACTCTTTCAGCACATAAGTAATAATTCGGCTGCGACAGACTAGAAGCGCCATTCCAGCCGGGCCTCGGCCTGCAGGCGGCGGGTGTCGTACAGGGCGATGGTGGAGTCGGTGCGCTCCCAGGAGACGTCCATCTCGGTCACCCAGTGCGTGCCCAGCGGCAGCCGGCCGCGTGCCCCCAGCCGGCGGACACGATCGCTGCGGGTCTCGCGACCGAAGAACTGCGGACTATAGGCCTCGGTGTCGCGGCGGTATTCGCCGCTGGCGAAGGCGCTGAGCGCCAGATCATGGAAACGCCAGGGAGGCGACTCCATCCCGGCTTCCAGCCGCCAGGTGCCCCCTGCCGCGCGCCGGGGGCGCCATTGCCGGCTGCCCTGCCACCAGAACAGGGTGCCCTGCCATTCCCGCCACAGCGACAGCCGCAGGGTGCGGCTGGCAGGCAATTCCGGCTCCTGCTGCCACTGTGCGCCCAGCCCAGCCAGCCAGCCGTCACCCAGCAACTGGCGCATGCCCGCTTCCAGGCTGGTGCGTGACTCGTATCCGTCGATCTGCTGCCGATAGCTCAGCAGGGTGAACTGGCGCCGCCGCCGCGGGCCGGTCCATTGCAGGCCCAGGTGCATGCCGCGCCGATGCAGGGAATCCAGGTCGTGATAACGACGCAGGTCGGCGCCGGCGAGCAGCCCCCACCTCCCCTGCCCGTTATCGCCTTGTACCAGCGGTACTCGCACACGGGCATCCAGCTGACTGTAGGCGCTGCCCCGGGCACGGCTGGGCTCGGCCAGTTGCAGGCGCAGCGGCAACTCGCCCCACAGGTTTACCGCCAGGCTGTCATGGCGCGAGCCGAGGTTGGCGTTGCTGTCGTAGCCGCCGGCAATGCCGAGACTGCCGGTGGCATCCTCGAACCAGGCCCAGCGCGGGGTGGCCGAGGCGCGCGACAGGCGCTGCTCCAGCTCGGCGATGCGCTCGGCAGCCCCGGGCGGTGGCGGAGCATCGCCCAGGCGATGATGCAACGCCGCCAGACTGGCTCGGGCGGCGGGCAGGTTGCCCTGTTCCGCATAGGCAATGGTGAGGTCCAGGCGTGTGCCCATGTCGTTGGGAGCCATGACCACCACTTGCTCGAAATGCCTCGCGGCACTTGTATACCGGCCCATCTCCAGGGCGATCTGACCCAGCCAGCGCTGGCGCTCTATTTGCTTGTCCCCGCTGGCCGACACACCGCCCAGCCAGTCGTAGACTTGCGCCAGTGGCTGGCTTTTCAGGTGCCGAGCCAGGGCCTCCTGCAGAGCATCCGCGCGACAAGAAGGGCTCACCATCAGCAGGCCGGCCAGCATCAGGGCGAGCCCGATGAGCCGGACTGGCGCCTCGACCAAGGGTGTACGACATTGAGGTGATCGAAGGGTTAACAATATGCGAATCTTTGTTGAGAAGCCGATGCGGCGTATCATACCGAAAAATTAGCAGGCGCCGATCCGTAAGAATGAGGCGTCATAATAGCAGGGACATCGTGGATGAAAGACGCGCATTACGACATTCGCCATGCGGTGCGTACGCTCCCGGCAGCCCCCGCGCTGGTGGCCTGGCTGCTGTGGCTGGCCTGGTTACTGGCCGTACCGGCATTCGCTGCCGAACCGGCCGGCAAGGTGGCATTCGTGACCGGGAAGGTGTCGCTTTTTCGAGACGATGCCGAACACACACCACAGACGGGCGATTCGGTCTATCCGGGGGATCGTTTCGAGACGGCGGCGGGGAGCCATATTCACCTGCGCATGGTGGATGGCGCCTTCATCAGCCTGCGCAGCAACAGCGCCCTGCGCCTGGATGCCTATCGTTACACGCCGGACTACCCTTCCCGCTCCAGGGCCCACGTAACGCTACTTCACGGGGTGGCCCGCTCGGTCACCGGCGAGATCGGGGCACGCGACAAGGCGCACTTCCGCTTCAATACGCCGGTGGCGGCCATCGGCATTCGCGGCACCGACTTCAGCGTACTGACCACCCAGGATGACAGCCGCTTGAGCGTGCGGCGCGGTGGCGTGGTCATGGCACCCTTGTCGGATTCCTGCGACAGCGCGGGGCTGGGCCCCTGCCAGGCGGGCGCACGGGATCTCTACGCGAAACAGAAAGGCGCACTACTGGAAGCGCGCCGTGGCGAGCGCCAGGCGCATATTACCTACGAGGGCGTCACGCCCGATGAATATGCGCCTCCCCATCCGCGTGAAGATGCCCTGGTACCGCTGAGCTATGAACAGGCGCGTGCCAGCACCTCGCTGGCACGCGGAGAGTCGGCCCCCGGCGTGGAAAGCTACGAAGAGGGGCTGCAGCAGGTGGACCGCTATCTAGCTTCCCCCGGTCTTGCCACCGAGGCCTATGCCCTGGGCGAGGCGGTCGGCCCTGAATGGCAGCCCGCCGACCGGGGGCTGGTGGCCGAGCGTGCCGTCACCTGGGGGCGCTGGAGCGACTATCGCGACGGCGGCAGCGACACGCCGAGCATTGCCCAGCTGATCTACCGCAACCACCAGTACGCCGGGCTCAACAGCGTGTTCGCGCTGCTCGAGACGGTGCCCGATGGCCCGCGCGCACCGACCAGCGGACGTGCCCACTTCCGTCTGAATGCCTACGAGGCCTATATCAAGCGGGGTGCCACCCTTGAAGGGGCGGCGATCAGCCATCCCGGGCTGGTGGTGGACTTCGACACCCAGCGCTTCGCCACGCGTCTGGACGTGCATGCCGACTCGCTGCCCGGTCCAGTGCACGTGGTGGGTGGCGGTGACGTCTCGGCCGGCGGGCTGCTGCGCAGCGATGCTGAATCCCCAAGCCGCCTGGAAGGTACGCTTGCCCGTGAAGGCAAGGAGGCCGGCCTGCTGTTCGAGTATCAGGTCAGTCCCGGCGTCGATGCCGTCGGCGCCACGCACTGGGTGAACGAACCGGAGTGAGTCGCGACATGTCCTCTCCCTTCATGAGCGATGCGCTGGAAGACACCCTGCTGGCGCACTGCCACCGCCGCCGCGTCGCCGCCAAGGAAATGATCCTGCGCGGCGGCGACCAGGCCGACATGCTGTTGTACCTGTTGCAGGGTGTGGCCAAGGTGGCGGTAATCAACGAGCAGGGGCAGGAGATGGTGGTCAACTACCTGGGCTCGGGGGAGTTCGCCGGCGAGGTAGGAGTCTTCTACCCGCAATCGCGCCGATCGGCCTGGGTGGCGGCGCATACCGAATGTGAAGTTGCCAGCCTCAGCTATACCGCCTTTCACGAACTGGCCGCGACACATCCGGAACTGCTCTATGCGCTCGGCCGCCAGCTGTCGTTGCGCCTGATGAAGACGACCCAGCGGGCCAGCGATTTCGCCTTCCGCGATGTGGTCGGGCGCATTCATCGCTGCCTGCAGGAGCTGTCACAACTGGCCTCCCGAGCACGCAGTGACGGCGTGACGATCCATTACACACGCCAGGAACTGGCGATGATGGCGGGCTGCACCCGGGAGATGGCGGGGCGTGCCCTCAAGGCGCTGGAAAAATCCGGCCTGATCCGGGTGCACGGCAAGCAGATTCAGGTCTCCAACAAGCTGCTGGAATCCGAACTGGCCTAGGATCGGCTTGCCCTACGGCCGGCCTCGGGCATCGCCCGCGAGGGTCAAGAGTTCGCCTTCTTCGCCGGCACGCCGATAGCCAGTGGCTGCGCGACACCTCGCAGCTGAACCCGATCCAGGTAACATGCCTGCGAGGGGTCGAGCCGTGCCATCAACCCAGGCCCCAGCAGGATGGGTTCGTTGCGTCGTCCGGCCAGTTCCTCGAGCCGCGAGGCAACATTCACCGCGGGCCCCAGGGCAGTGTAGGCGCGGCGCTGCCGCGAGCCGAGATTGCCCACCGTGACCTCACCACATTCCAGGCCGATGTTCATGCGCACGGCAGGCAGACCGCGCTCGCGACTCCAGTCGTTGACGACCTCGAGCCGCTGCAGGAGCTCCCGGGCACAGTCCAGCGCACGCTGTGGGTCGTCGTCGTGAGCCAGCGGCGCGCCCCAGAAGGCCATCAGCGAATCGCCGATGTACTTGTCCAGGGTGCCGCCATGCTCGTGCACCACCTCGGTCAGCTCGCTGAACAGATGACTGGTCAGGGTGGTCAGCTGCTCCGGGGTGAGACGCTCGCTGATGGCGGTGAAGCCGCGGATATCGGTGAACAGCAGCGTCAGTTCTCGGCGCTGGGCATCATAGCGCTGGGGATCGCCCTCCCCCAGTGCCAGCTGGCGCAGGACACCGCGCGGCACGTAGCTCCCGAAGGCGCGATAGAGCTGGCGATGGCGGCGCCAGAGCCGCCATCGGTCGTTGAACAGCCACAGTATCGCCAGCCCGAGGGCCGTACTCCACCAGGGCCATGGGTCCAGCCATGCGCCTCGGGCCAGCCATACCAGTGGCAGCACGGCAACCCCGAGCAATGTAGTGGCCACCAGCAGGGTACGCGGCGCTGGTCGCGCCGGTCGCTGGGCAAGCGCCAGCCCCACGATCAGGGTCATCAGCGCCAGCCCGCCCCACTGCCAATAGCGCGCATGCGGCAGCAGGCGCCAGTGCAGGCTATCCAGCCAGCTCGCCAACAGCACGGCGTGCAGTTCCACGCCGGGCGTCAGCGGCCCGCGTGGCGTGGCGACGATGTCCCCCAACCCGGCCGCGGATGTGCCGATCAGCACCAGCGCCCCATCGAGCACATCTCGATGGTCACCTCGCATCACCGCATCGGCGCCGAGATAGGCGAAGCGGCTGGGGTGCTGGTAGGGGATCAGCAATCGGCCCTGGGCATCCGTTCGACGACAGAAGACGGCCAAGCACGCCTCGCCGCCGGCACCGGCCTGCAACGAACCCAGACGCAGTGGCAAGCCGGTAAGCTGTTCGAGCATCGCCAAGGCCAGTGTGTCGCGGCATCCCTTGGGGCCGCACAGGCGCGGATACAGCCAGCGTATACGGCCGTCGGCGTCGAGATGCGGGGTAATATGCCCCGTGGCAGGACTCTCGCCCAGCGTGGCCGCCGGGGCCAGTTCGCGCCCGGCCCGGGGCCATGCGTCCGGACGCGGCCGAATATCGCCGAATGCCGTGGCCATGACGACATTGTCGGTGTCAAGTTGCCGAGCCAGCGCGGCGTCGCCTGCGGGAGAACCGGGCTCGGGCAGCAGGATATCCAGGCCGATCTCGGCTGCCCCGGCCTGTTGAATGGCCTCGACCAGCTCGGCAAGCCGCCGGCGGGGCCAGGGCCAACGCCCTTGTGCCTGAAGCGCCGCATCGTCGATATCGACGATGACGATGCGTGGGTCGGGGCGCGGCACGGGGCGCAGCATTTCCAGCGCGGAGTCGTAGGTCATCCACGAGAGCCGCCCTGCCGTGGCCAGGGGGTCGGCCACGGCGATCCAGAGGGCGGCAGCAAGGCTCAGGGCCGCCAGCACCAGATGGCTGCGCCCGAGACGGGGACTCATGCGTCGTCGTCAAGCGCCGGCCAGGCCAGCCCGGTGAGCAGCCCCTTCAGGCGTTGCGACAGACGCGGCCAGTCGTGGGCGACAAGCCAGCGTTCGGCGGCATCCTGCAGCTGTCGGCGGCGCGGCGCGTCATCGAGCCATTCGGCGATTCCCGCCTGCATCGCGGCGGGATGCGTGTCCGGCAGAAAGCCCACGGCATCGGCCACATCATCGAAGATACCCAGCGGGGTGCACAGTACCGGGCGGCCGCTTGCCAGCCCCCAGCGCACCGCGGCGGAAGAGGATTCCTGGGTCTGCTGGTAGGGAAATACCAGCAGGTCGGCGGCCTGCAGCCAACCCAGGGTCTCGTCATCCGGCAGGAAGTCATTGAGCATGGTGACACGGGACTCAAGGCCGAGTCGGGTGATGGTCGCCCGACAGCGCGCCTGCTCGGCCTCGGAGACGGGCGCAGGATACAGGGCATTGAGCAGCAGCAGGTGCAGGTCGTTGCGCGTTTCGGCCAGTGCAGCGAAGGCTTCGATCAGCTCGTGCACGCCCTTGTGCGGCAGCAGGAAACCGTAACTGGCGACAACGGTCTTGTCGCGCAGCGCTCGAAAGGTATCGCTTTCGGGCGGCGTGATCGCGGGTGATGCCATGACGCCATGGGGAAACAGCGTGGCATTGGCGTCGAGCCCCATGGCCTTGAGCCGGTTGAGATCATCGACGCCATGCACCATGAGACGCGTACAGCCGCGCAGGGCCTCGGCCATGTGCGCCAGACTCTTGTGCAGCTCGCCCCAGTGGACGTCCGCGGTGGAGTGAAAGAAGACCAGGGTGCGCACCCCGTCCGCCTGGAGCCGTTCGAGCAGCCGTGACAACGGCGTCAGGCCGAAGAAGCCGAAGTTGAACTGGACGACGACGGTGTCCAGCTCCGCTTCGCGGATCGTGGTGTACAGCTCGTCCAGCGAGTCTTCCATGTGCCCGCCCTGGCCGTCGGGTTCTATGGTTCGCCAGCAGCGGGTAACGGCATCATGGTCGGCGACGATCCTTTCGGCATCGCTATTGGCGAGCATGTGAACCTGCTGGCTCAACGCGGGCTCCACCAGCAGGCGCGAGTAGGTGGCAATGCCGCACTTGCTGCCCCAGGAGCTCACCCAGCCGATACGCGGACGTGGCGTCAGCACGGGCAGGCGGCCGTCGTCGAGCGCACTCAGTGCATTGCGGGTGCGCTCGGCCACGGCGTCCCAAGTATGCGCTTGCGAGATACGCCGGTAAGCCGCCTCGCAGCGCTCGGCGGTCCAGCTGCCCAGGGTGCCGTCGCGGTGATGTGCGGCGAAGGTACGCAGATGGTCGATCAGGTCGTCCACGCTGGGCTCGGCCCAGACCGAGGCGAACTGCTGCATGTGGGTTCGCGCTCGGGCGTAGTCGAAGTCGATCGGCCAGCTGGTCTCGGAAGTGCAGAAGTCAGCTTGGCCGCCATGCCCGGTAGTGATGACCGGCAAATGGCACCACATGGCTTCGGCCATGGGCAGGCCGAAGCCTTCGCCTCGACTCGGGGCGACCAGTGCATGGGCCTCAGCATAGAGTGCGCGTAACGCACCGGCGGAAAGGTCCTCGTTGATCAGCACGACCGGTGCCCCCTGCGGGTGCTGTCGGCGGCACTCGGCGAGCATTTCCTCGATCCGGTGGTGCGGATTGGGGAACGTCTTGATGACCAGACGCACACCGTCATCCTGGTCGAACGCCCGATACCAGGCTTCCAGCAGCACATCGACGCCCTTGCGCGGAAAACACGAAGAGATGTGCAGAAAGGTCATCGTGCCGTCGGCCGCGGGTAGACGTCCGGCGAGCGCCTCGGGCTCCGGCACCAGTTCGCGGTAATGATCGGTGCCCACGCCGGTTACCGGCATTGGCAGTCCGACTCCACTGTCGAGCAGTACACGCGAGACATAGCGCGACATGGTGGTCACCATCGACAGGCGGGCGTTGAAAGCCTGGCCATGCTCGTAGGGGAAGACGGATTCTTCCCAGCCATAGGTGTGGATGAGACGGTGACGACCGGCCATTTCGGTGGTGCGTGGCGGGTAGCAAAGCCGCAAAGTGGCGTCGTGCCAGGCAGGCTCATGGGCGCGGGCATGAAGAGCCGCGATTTCCGGGTCATCATCGAGAAAACGAGCGTCGACGGGAATGTCGCCGCCGCCCTCGGTGGCATGCAGGGCGACCGACTGCCCTTGTCTTGCCAGGGCGCGGGAAAGTTCGCGATTGACCAGCGCCAGGCTGTAGCTGCTGTCGAACGGCCCTTCGATCCGCCACTGGCAATGGCTCGGTAACGCCGGGGCGCTGGCGGGAAGCTCGGGGATCGCCATGCCTTGCTGGGCGAGAAAGTCACGGAAGCCGGCAAACAGCGTGGCGGGTTCGAAATCCTCGAGCCGTTGGCGCTGGGCGTCGATCAGGCGAGCGCGCAGGCCGGGGTTGCGCAGTACCAGTAACGCGGTGGCGGCGGCGACCGAGGGCTCGGAGCTGCCCAGCAGCAGGCCGCCCTGCCCCAGCGTCGCGGCCACACTACTGTCGGGCGCTGCGTAGGCCAGCACCGGAAGATCGTAGCTCATGGCCTCGATGAGCGGCATGCCGAAACCTTCATGCTCGCTGAGACTGACGTAGAGATCGGCCTGCTGGTAGAGCCGGGCCAGTTGCGCGTCGTCGATCTTGCCGGGCAGTTCCACGTTATCCGCGAGGCCGTGCTGTTCGATCAGCGCTTCGAGATGGCGGAGCATTTCCGGAGTGCCCCCGCCCGCCAGCGTCAACGTCACCGGCCAGGCGCTACGGCGGCGCATCTCGGCCAGCATGGCGACGAGACCGGCCTGGTTCTTGTTGGGTGCCAGACGCCCGACGAACAGGATCCGCCAGGCATCCGAGTCACGCGGGGTCTGCTGCGGCAGCGGCGCGCCGGTCTGCAGCCGTTGCAGGTCAACGAGCAGCGGCAGGGTCACCGTGTCTGCCGCACTGAAGCCGGCGGCAAGCAGCTCGTCACGGTTATGATCGGAATCGGCGATAGCCCCGTCCAGCCATTCGTGCCAAGTCTTCAGTTGCTCGCGGCCATGGCGCAACACAGGGATAGCCGGATCGTGCGGATCATAGAAACGTTCAGGCGTGATGTTGTGATACACCATCAACTTGCGGCAGGACAGCGCCTGCAGCCAGTGCTCCTGGCCGTTGCCACTGCCATGATGTATCAACAGCAATTCGTCTTCCTGCGCCTGATACGCCTGGAAGTCATTCACCCGTTCGCGCATGTCATCAGGCACATCGATCACGTAGATCTCCGAGGGCAGCCCGCAGGCCCGGATCAGGCGCTGGGTGAAAAGCATGCCGTTGGTGATGCCGTCGCCTCGGGCGCAGGCGACAGCGAACTGGTGAATGGCCTTGAGAGTCTGCATGGGCGGTGGCGTGCTATCCGTCATGTGAAAGAAGGGGCAGCAGGATGCGGCGGCCGGAGGTCGAGCTCAGTATCTAGCCAATCACGCAGCTCATCGCGCAACCGCTCGGAGGTGTAACGGGTCAGGGCATGACGCTGTCCTTCCTGTACGGCATGTCGCAGGGGCTCGTCTTGCAACAACAGTGCCACGGCAGCCGCCATGCCGGCCGGATCGTCTTCGCCAAGAATCAGCCCGCCTTCGCCAAGAGTATGCGAGACGTTGGCCTTGTCGATGGCCACGACAGGGCAGTCAGCGGCCATGGCCTCGACCAGCGGCATTCCAAAGCCTTCATGAGCACTGGCACAGACGAAAGCGGCGCTCTGTCGATAAAGCACCTGGCGTGTCGCGTCATCGATCTTGCCGCAGATCACCACACTGTCATCAAGATGCAACTGATGCAGCCGCTGCCAGAGGAACCGGCCATAGGGCGACGTCTCGCCGCCGCCGGCCAGCACCAGCATGGGCTTTTCGTCGTCGGGCAAATCGAGCATTCGATGCAGATACCAGAGCATTTCCAGCAGCAGGTGTTGGCGCTTGTTCTCGACGATGCGGCCGACAAAGGCTAGCGCGGGACGAAACTCGAGCGCGGGATGCACCAGCGTGGCCAGCGAACCGAGGGTTGTGGTTTCGTCGAGAAGATTGTCGCTGTCGACCAGCAGGGGAATGACACGAATGGCGTCGCGGGCATAGCCGAGCGAGACGAGATCGTCGGCGTTGTATTCCGAGACGGCGAGGACGGCGGCGAAGGTGTCACGCCACTGTTTCAGCTGTTCGCGGCCCAGCTCGGCATAATGACGATTGTCACTTCCCGGCGCGAAGAACTCGGCCGGCGTGATGTTGTGATAGACCAGAGCACGACGCAACGACAGGCTTTCCAGCCAAGCGCCTATATCATGCCCCATCGAGTGGTGGTGCAACAGCAAGGTTCGCTCAGCGTCGCACTTTTCCAGTGCCTGGTAGGGCCGAATCCTGTCGCTGAGTGAACGAGGAGCGTTGACCGCAAAGATATCAGACTCGAAACCCAGCGAACGCAGGAGCTTCTGAATAAAGAACAGGCTGTTGGTAACGCCGTCACCGACATCGACGCCATGGTGAAACTGGTGGACGGCAATTGCGCCTTTGCTCATGCCTCTGACTCCTGGAGTGCTGGTGCCGGCTTGCCGGCCATCAACGCGTAATCCTGCGGGCCGTACAGGTAATGATTCAAACGCAGCGTGGTTTCTTCGGTACCTGGCAATCGTTCTGCCTCAGCAACCGGATGCAGTGGCAGGATTTGAACGTCGACAAATCCGCTGAACTCGGCCAGGAAGGCCAACAGGTCGGGCGGAATCGGACGCACATGCGTGGGGTCAAGATAAAAGTTGCAGCTCCCGACAATCAGGTTCTGCGGATTGGGCGTCTCGAGCAGCAGCCTTCCACCCGGCGCCAGCGCTCGCCAGGCTTCAGCAAACAGCCGACGTAGCGTATCCATCGGGAGATGCTCGATCAGATGAAATGAAGTCACCATGCCGAGACTGTCATCATTCTGCTCATGCAGGGCCTCGATGGCATCCTGATAATGGACCTGCAGTCCTTCACCGGCAGCGGCGCGGACATTGGCTGCGTTCAGGTCGACTCCCAGAGCATCGATACCCTCTTCCTGCAACAGCTTTAACCATTCTCCTCGGCCACAACCAAGATCCAGCAGGGGCTTGCCAGCTTCGAGCGGCGTAACGCCGCGGACCCGTTCCAGGTGTTCCTTCTTCAATGCCAGAATACTTTGTGGCGAGCCGCGAAAACGCGCTTCCAGAGCCCGATAGAAATCGGTTTCACCGGCAAGTCGTCCCTCTGGAGGCGGACCCGAGGCGTCCGAAACGACAGGACGCCGAGCCTGCTGGCGATGCAAGGTGTCATTGTCGGCTTCCAACTCCGTCACACGTCGCTGCAATGTATTAATCCCTCGCGACTGATGGCGCAACTGGTCAAGTAGCATCCGATAGCGAGCATCCTGCAGATGCGCCAGTCGCTCCTGCCATTCGCGCAAACGGTCCAGTCGCAACAGGGCAAACGACCAGCGCACCAGTCGACCGACCTTGCGCAACCTGCTCATTCGAGCCAGCAAAAGAACGCGACGCATACCGGGAATGGACTTGATGCCCACCGCTGCCGGTTCGGCCTCAGATTTGCGAGCCAGAGCTTCTAGCGTCAGCAGAAGAGACTCTCGTGGCTCGCCGGCATTGAGATGACTCAGCGCCCCATAGTATTCGATCTGGTTCGGCAGTCTCCCAAGCAGCGCCTGATAGGCCGCATCCACGAAATCACTATCCCGGAGTTGCAGCAAGGTATTGGCATCGCTTGGTACAGGGGCACGACGGTGATGCGTGGCACCCAGCGCGACGCTGGCTCCCTCCAGACTTTCTACCCAGCGGCGTTCACCCGGCCAGTCGGGCGGCGAGCCCATCCCTTCCCTGAGCCGCTGGATCCGGGCCGAAAGGGCTGCGGTATCGATCCGCGGGTTGTTAGCGCGCAGCATGCGTCTCGGCTCCGGGAGAATCAGCAGGGATATCCACGAAATCGCATTGCAACGGCAAGCGGCAGATGCCGCCGAACTGAGTGCCGCGAATGCCGGAGACATCGAAACGTATCAGGTTGTCGCACCATTGATAACAGCGCCGGGTATGATCACTGCTCTCGTGAAGCGCTAGTGTCAGGGTGTACTTTCCGGGCGCGAGATTCATTTCCAGAGTCAGGCGACATTGCTTGCGCTCGCCGGCCCGCATGGCAAGCGGTTGATTCAGATACCAGGTGTTGGTGCCGAAGATATCCTGACCGAAGCGATCCCGAACCATCAGCCCGACGGTAATCTCCTCCAGATTCTCGTAGGCTTCGATATCCAGTAGAACATCTACCGTTTCTCCACTGGCGACACTGCTGGTGTCCGACTGGCGTCCTCGTAGCTCATAATCGATGATCCTAGCTTCCCCTGTGCCGTAGTAGGCGGTTTCAACATCCTCGTCGGGAAACTCGGTATCTTCAGCAAGCAGTCGATTATAATAGTTGGCTCCCTCTTCCGCTTCACCCTCGAAGACGACATGGCCACCATTGAGCACAATAACCTTGTCACAGAGCATCTTCACTGCGTTCAGATCATGCGAAACAAAGATAATCGACCCACCCTGAGCACGAAATTCGCGTATCCGACGCATGCATTTCTGTTGAAAGTGAGCGTCACCAACCGAGAGAGCCTCATCAATCACGAAGCAGCTGGGGTCGGCATGAATACCGATGGAGAAAGCCAGGCGCATTACCATACCCGACGAATAGGTGCGCAGTGGCTCATCAATAAAACTGCCCAGCTCACTGAACTCGATAATGGCTTGGCGACGTTCCTCAATCTGCTGAGCATTCATGCCCAGAAACAGACCATTGGCACGAATATTCTGCGCGCCAGTTAGATTGGCATCAAAGCCGGTCCCCAGTTCCAGAAGACCGGTAATTCGGCCGGTAATATTGAACTCGCCCGCATCCGGCAGCAAAACTCCTATCAAAATCTTCAACAGCGTTGACTTGCCTGCCCCATTGCGACCAAGGATCCCCAAAGTCTCGCTGTCACCCACCTGAAAGGAAACATCATCAAGCGCAGTGTGCAGATGATGCCTGGGCTTGCGCAGCATAATTTCTTTCAAGCGGTCTACCGGCTTATGGTAGAAGCGGAAATGTTTGGAGAGATGACGAACTTCGATCATGATGCGCCTTAAATAAAGTCTCGAATGTCGCGCTCCAGCCTGTGGCCAAGCCATAGTCCGAAACCCAGCATCGCCGTGGCAAGGAACAGAATACATGCCAGCGGAAAAATTGCCGGGGCGCTGTGCAACATCAGAACATCACGCAGCGAATTAACGATATGGTAGAAGGGGTTGAGCAAAAACAGCGGTTTCCAGCCTTCCGGAAGAATGTCTACCACATACACAATCGGCGTCATCCAGAACCATAATTGTGTCAATACTCCGACAAACTGCTTTATGTCCTGAATAAAAACGCTCAGTATCGCGAAAATCAGGCCGAGGGCATAGGCCAACATCTGCTGAGCCAGAAGGACGACCGGCCACCAGAGCCAGTATCGAGAAAAATCGAAATCTATGATAACGAGAAAAATAATGAAAAAAACGTTGGATATGAAATATATGATCAGCTCGCTCACCAACACATAAAGCGGCAGGAAGAAAAGGGGTAAGCTGACCTTGCCGATGATAGGCGCTTTTTCATGGAAGACATTGGTGACTCGGGTCAAGGTACTGGCAAAAAGATTCCAGGCAAGAACACCGATAACCAGATAGACACTGTAGCTATACTGGCCAAGATCAAGCCCCAGTGAAGACAATTTCATCCCCATTATTCGGGAAAACACCAGGGTAAATATCAGGATATTCACAAGCGGCATGATAAAAGTCCAGGCCGCACCAAGGATTGAGCCAGTATAGCGGTCGACCAGATCCTGCTTCGTGAGATGTAAAAGTAGTGAAAAATTCATTTACTTACCCAGCCAAGCGCTGCCGCCAATCATCAAGTAGGCGTAGCAGCATGTCGTCCATGGATCGGGTTGGCCGCCAACCGGCAGCACGCTGAATCGCAGAGGTGTCAGCGGCGACTCGTGAAATATCGACGGGACGCTGACGCGCCGGATCAAGCCGCGTCTCGATACGCCGTGTCGAAAGCGCCACCAACCGCTCCAGCAGAGCCCGGATGGGCACTGAAGTCCCCGAGGCGATATTGTAGGCTTGTCCCTGGTATTGCTCTCGAGGAAGCGACATCAGGGCCAGGTAGGCCTCGATTACGTCATCAACATCGAGAAAGTCGCGCTCAGCCTCCAGATTGCCGGTTTCCAGAACAGGAGGCTGAGCGCCCCGTTCGATTCTGGCAATCTGACTGGCAAAGGCCGGCAATACGAATCGTTCGTTCTGACCCGGCCCTGTGTGGTTGAAAGAGCGCGCCCGAATAACTGCCAGCCCGGCACTTTGCGAATACTGGTAAGCGGCCAGGTCGGCAGCTGCCTTGCTTGCGGCATAGGGGTTGAGCGGTAGCAACGGCGAATCCTCCGTCACGGCCTTGCCTGAACGAAAGGAACCACCGTACATGTCGGAAGAGCCGACTATCAGCAATCGCGTCAAGGGGCTATGCTGCTGCACGGCCTCCAGAAGATTCAGCGTACCATTCAAGTTGATCCGCCAAGTTTCTACTGGATGCTCAAAGCTCGTGGGTACATGCGACTGAGCAGCCAGATGCACAATGACAGAAGGCTTCAAAACTTCAATAATTTCAGCAACATGACTGGCCTCCGCAACATCAAGCCGATCCCATTGGCAACCTGTCGGGCCGTCGTCCGGCAGGTTGCTGTGGGCAGTTGCATGAAGGCTGGCTTCAGGCCAGCGCAAGGCCAAGGCATTGATAAGGTGCCGACCAACAAAGCCACTACCTCCGGTGACCAGCAGGACCGGAGACGACACACCAGCGGTTTCCGGCTGCGGAGTCATCATGCATTCCCCAAGCGCTTCAGGTCAGCCTCAAGCATTTCCACAATCATGTCCTGAAGGCTCGTTTCCGCACTCCAGCCAAGTTTTTGCTGAGCCTTGGCAGGATTGCCGAGCAGCACATCCACTTCGGCGGGGCGATAGAACCTAGGATCAATGACTACATGCTTCTCCATGTCGAGACCAACATGCTCAAAAGCAATGCGGCACATATCACGTACACTTGTGGTCACACCAGTAGCGATCACATAATCGTCAGGTTCGTCCTGCTGCAGCATGAGCCACATGGCTTTTACGTAATCGCGAGCATGTCCCCAGTCACGTTTTGCATCAATATTGCCAAGCCGCATCTCTTGAGTCATTCCCAACTTGATTCGCGCCACACCGTCGGTGACCTTTCGCGTCACAAATTCAAGTCCGCGCAGAGGCGACTCATGATTGAAAAGAATGCCACTGCAGGAATAAAGGTCAAAGCTTTCTCGATAATTCACCGTCATCCAGTGAGCATATAGCTTTGCTGCAGCATAGGGAGAACGAGGATAGAACGGAGTGCTCTCGCTTTGTTTAGGCTCCTGGATAAGGCCATACATTTCTGAAGTAGATGCTTGGTAAAACCTGGCACCGGGCTTGACAATCCTTACAGCCTCCAGAAGATTAACAGCACCAATGCCAGTCACTTGCCCCGTCAACAGAGGTTGATTCCAGGAAGTCTGTACGAAAGATTGAGCACCAAGGTTATAGACTTCATCTGGCTGACATTTCTGAACTATACGAACCAGACTTGAAAGGTCGGCAAGATCTCCATCAACCAGTTTAACCTTGTCGGTAACTCCCAGCCATTCAAGCCTCGAAAGGTTGACATCAGAGGTGCTCCGGCGGGGTGACACCCCATAGACTGTGTAGCCTTTTTCCAACAGCAGCTGAGATAGATAAGCCCCATCCTGCCCGGTAATTCCCGTAATCAGTGCCGTTTTGCTATGCATTCCATGGTTTCCTAGATAAACAATACTATTTTTGACACCTAACAACCGATTTCCAGTTTCTTAACTGAAATATCGGCATCAAGCTACCTTGACCTACTTCTGAGCCTGATCACACTCTTGCCTTTTTCAGGCTGCGATAAATGGATCTTGCGATGCGGTAAAGCCTTGGATGCCTAGGCAGCCATTCCCTGACCAGGGCACTGGATCGCAACCGAATCGACAGCCTCTTCAGGTTACCAGAAGCTGGTGCCTGCTGGCTGGGAAGCGCCGCTGGGGAAGCGGGAACGGTTTCCTGCTCCATGAGAATCTCTGCAAGCCGAGATTCCAGAACCGAGAAGTCCAGGTTCGTATTGTTTCTAAGCAGATACGGAGCCTTTGAGCTTTCGTCTTCCGCCATGCAGAATCTCCTGATAATAAAAACGACAGCTTGCCCTTAAGCCGTTTTATCCGGGCTCGTACTGCCGAACTACCTCGCGTCGAACTCTCTGGCGACAGGGGTGGAGGCATCTTGGCCCAAGACCATACGCCACCAGGGTTCATCTGCCACTTTTTGGCCATCCGGATGACGCGCTAGCTCACGGATCACCAGTGGGATAGAGCGAGGATACGTCAACAGGTATCGTTTTCCGAGACGACGTGGCGAGCATGAAAATCGCCACAGCCACTCCAGCCCAGCGTTCTGCATCCACATGGGAGCACGACGTTGATTACCGGCAAGAAAGTCCAGTGACGCGCCAACGCCTATCACGGCATTCGCATCCAGACGCGACAGGACCTTACGAATCCAGCACTCCTGGCGTGGGCACCCCATGGCAATAGCAAGCAGATGGGGTCGATAGGAGTTGATCGACTCGATAACCCTTTGTTCTTTACAGGGATCACGTTCGAAATTCATATCCGGCGCAAGCGTCTGCGGAGCTGGCAGATCCGGAACCATGTCCACCAGGCGCTCGGCAGCCTTTTCCGCCACTCCCGGCGCACCACCCAACAGCATGATACGCCATTGTCGCTGCCCCCCAAGCCGACACAAGGCAGGCAAAAGATCGGCACCAGTCACCCTCCCAGGCAACGGTTTTCGCTGACCTCCGGGCACTCTGGACAGCCAGACGAGAGGCATACCATCAGGAGTCACGATTTCCGCAGCATGCATCGCACTCCCCAGCTCGGGATTATGATGCTGCCAATAGATGTATTCCAGGTTGGGTGTCACAACCTGAAAACGGTACCTGCGATCAATGGCTTGCGCGACCAGCTCTGCAGTTTCCGATACATTAGCAATAGGAAAATCGAGGCCGAACAGGCGTGTACAGTCGGGCATATGACATCCAGTGTCCTTACTCATCATGCTCGTAAGCCGCGTTTTTCAGGCTATCCTTCAAGCGCATGGCTGAGGACGCCCAGCTGAAATGCTGTGCCCTCACTGGGCCTTCCTGGCTCAAGCGGGCTCGCAGCTCAGTATCATCCAGGAGAGTATGAAGGCCCTGACGGATGCTGTCGATAGAAGTTGGCTCGACATAGACAGCCGTATCGCCAGCCACTTCCGGAAGTGATGCTACGTCAGAAGTCAGAACCGGGGTTCCACATGCCAGCGATTCCAGCACAGGCATACCGAACCCTTCATACAAGGAGGGATAGGCCATAAGCGTCGCTCCGGCCATAAGCCCGGGCAACGCGGAGCCTGGTACATACCCCAGCCAGCGAACCTCACCACTCGCCTGCATGGTATCGACTTGTTTTCGCAGCTTTTCGTCCAGCCAGCCTCGGCGGCCAACGAGCAAAAGCGGACAACCCTGCCGCAGGCTACTCGGAAGGGCCTGGTACGCTCTCAGAAGACGTGACAGATTCTTGCGCGGCTCCAAAGTGGCGACACTTAAAATGTACCTTTCCGGCAACATGAAATGTTCTGCCAGCTGAGCCGTTAAAGCGCCTGGCTGAAACTCATGGCTCGCCGCAGGAGAGACAATATCTATTTTCTGTGGCTCGACTTCGAAGCGCTCGCACAGCTCTGTTCTTGTGAAAGCAGAAACCACATTGATTCGTGCCGCCTGGCGAACAACATTGGGTAAATAGCGTGCAAGCTGGCGACACATGACAGGATGTACATATTCTGGATGACGCCACCAGGCCATGTCATGTATTACCGGCACTACAGGGCGCCTCGTGGAAAAGTCAACGGGAAGATAGTCTGGTTCCCAGTAAACCTCCCACCTCTTCAATTTATTGAGCTGCCTTTTCAGTCGCATGCGGGCTAAAACGAAACGCCCAGGAAGCCGACGAAGCAAAGGATAACAACGTTGCACCCATCCATCATTCTTTCCGCCAGAAGTACCTGGCTCATGAAGCCAGGACGCTAGCGACTGGCTATCAGGCCAGAGATGCGCATGATCGAACGCTTTTATATCTAGCGAAAAATCGTTAATCAACTGGCTCAACAGGCCACGAGTATAGCGGCCAATCCCTGTCGCCTGACGTGTCATGCTGGAAGCATTGACAACCACCTTCATTGCAGGCGCCCATAATGGTCCTCGAAGCGGACAATGTCATCCTCGCCAAGGTAACGACCAGTTTGTACCTCTATCAGGCGTAGCGGAATCTTTCCGGGATTCTCCAGCCGATGAACAGTTCCCAGGGAGATATAGGTTGATTCGTCTTCTGACAGTAAAAAGCTTTTCAGATTATCGAAGTCGCCATGGCCTTGCCCTTGCGTTACTCGTGCCGTGCCTTGCACAACGATCCAGTGCTCGGCCCGATGATAATGCATCTGCAAGGAAAGAGTATGTCCGGGATTGACAACAATTTCCTTTACCTGAAACCCTTCACTGATAACCATCGTACGATAATGCCCCCAAGGGCGATACACACTTTTATGAGTATGGCACTCACTGCGCTGCTGGGCCTTCAGAGCGTTTACGATCTGCTTGGTATCCTGCGCGCGATTGCGATCCGCCACCAGCACCGCATCATCGGTTTCAACAATGATCAGATCGTCTACCCCAACTGCTGCGACCAGACGTGACTCACTGCGAATGTAGTTTCCATGTGCCTCATGAAGAAGTACATCGCCTTGTATCGCATTCCCTCCATTGGCTTCGCTGGCTTTCAACTCATAAAGCGCATCCCATGCACCGATATCATTCCACCCTGGGTTCATGGGAATCACTGCAGCACGCCGAGTCCTTTCCATGACAGCGTAATCGATTGAATCACTACGGCATTCTGCAAAGGACGCCTCATCGATACGTAGGAAATCGAGATCCTCACGACGCGCATGGTAAGCGGTTTCACAACATTGCAGAATATCATTGGCGTGTTCAGATAGCTCATCCAGATACTGGCTTGCGCGAAACAGGAAGATACCGCTATTCCACAAGTACTCACCCGAGGCCAGATAGGCCTGTGCACGCTCCTGATCAGGCTTTTCGACAAAAGCGTTTACCCCATAGCCGCCAGCTCTCGCGTCTCCCTTGTGAATATAGCCATATCCAGTATTGGGCGAATCGGGTTGAATCCCGAACGTAACGAGATCACCTCCATTCACGAGTTCCAGCCCCTGCTTCACGGCAATCTGAAATGCTGCTACATCGGTAATGACGTGGTCTGCCGGCATAACCAGAAGAACAGGATCCTCGACTGTCTCAAGCGCCGCCATGGCAGCCAACGCCAGTGCCGGCGCAGTATTTCGCCCTACCGGCTCCAGCAGGATGCGAGAGGACGAAATACCTAGGCTGTCGAGTTGCTCTGCTACCAGAAAGCGATGCTGGTCGTTACAGACGACGATTGGATCCCGACAGTCCGATAGGCCCTTTAGGCGAAGCGCGGTTTCCTGCAACAAGCTATGGGTATCTGAATTTAGCTTGAGAAATTGCTTGGGGTAGTGTTCACGGGAAACCGGCCACAGGCGCGAGCCGGAGCCTCCGGATAGAATGACGGGTATGATCATGTAAGCTCCTGAAATCAGGGTTTGTCGTTGACAAATCCCCGCGTAATCGTCAGCAACAGTATCTTCAGGTCCATCCCCAGCGACCAGTTATTGATATAATAGAGGTCATATTCGATACGTTGTTCCATGTCACTGACAGTCTCGGTATTCCCACGCAGACCATGAATCTGTGCCCAGCCGGTGATACCGGGCTTGACGCGATGACGCTGCATGTAAGCACCGATCAAGTCCTTGTACAAGGCGTTGTGATCCATCGCGTGAGGGCGGGGGCCGACCAGCGACATTCGCCCCTGCAACACGTTATACAACTGGGGCAGCTCGTCAAGGCTGGTCTTTCTCAGCCATCTTCCCAGAGGGGTGATGCGCATATCTCCAGCCTTCGCCTGGGCGGTGTGCCCGCCGGTGTCATGCGGGCGCATGGTGCGAAACTTGTAGATCTTGAAGCGCTTGCCATCCAGGCCGTGACGGTACTGTTTGAAAAGCACAGGCCCCCCCATTGTGGCTCTCACGGCAATCGCTATCATCACCATGACAGGAAGAAATCCGATGAAGAGCAAGGTGCCAAGCAGGCGATCTTCCACTGCCTTCACTACTCGAGCCGGCCCGCGCAGCGGACTGTAGTTGAGGTCCAGAGAAAACATGTCCGCCACCTTGGCAATGCGATGGTTCAACAACCTCACATCCGTCAGGTCGGGAAAGTAACGGACATCGACGGGAACAGCAATCAGATGATCAGCCAGATTCTTGACAGTAGTACCGTGGCTCAGCGGGTAGCTGAGCCATATTTCATGAAAATTACGCTGAAAGGCAGCATCTTTGGCCAATTGACACACTTCTGCCATGACTTGCGTTTCGTCATCATGGGCGATAACTTGCTCGATGCGATAGCCGGTATAAGGCATTTCAGCCAAATGTCGACGTACCAGTTCGACGTTGCCGGGCAGACCTATGAACAGTACACCCTTGAGATTATGGCCACTGGCGCGCAGCCTTCGTAAATATCCATACAGTATGCCGCGAGCTAGAAAACCACACAGCAGCACACCTAAAGCAGACAAGCCCATCCACAAGCGCGAGTAGATATGGCCACTCTGTGTGACCACCAGGAAGACACTTATCAGCAGAATAGTAGTCAGCCAACTAACAAAATAGGTGCCAAACATGCTGAATACGCTACGCCCGCGCCAGGGTTCGTAGAGGCCAAACATCTCGCCGACGGCGGGCAGCAGCAGCCCCCCCGCCACGATCAGCAGCGGGTATTCGATACCATAGGCATAGGCCAGGTTCGGCAGGCACCAGAAAAAAAAGCTGCCTACAGATATAGCGACGGCGGCGTCGAAGCCGCGCATCGCCATGCGAAGAAAGTCGCTACCATTCCTTGGCGCCATTCGGGAGTCATCCGCTCACTCGTTGCAGTAGCGTCATGGTATCGACTAGATCGCGCGTGTCCAGCGCGCCGACCGCCGCCTGCAGATTGAGCTGATCGAGCAGGTACTGGCGGATGACCTCGACGAGCTGGATGCGCTGGTCGTAGAGCTTGGCGCGGGCGTCGAGCACGTCGACCAGATCGCGCAGGCCGAGCTGCTGGCCCTTCTGTGCCGCCTGCAGGAACAGCCGGCTGGACTCGATGGAGCGCTGCAGCGCCTTGACCTGACGCACGTCGCCGTCGAGGCTGCGCAGCCGGGTGCGAACCTCCTGGCGCGCCAGCTTCAGGGCGTTGGTGTAGGAGGCGTGGCTGGCCCGGGCGGACAGCTCGCCCTGGCGCACGCTGGCGGAGGTGTAGCCGCCCTGGTAGATCGGCACGTCGAGCTGCACGCTGGCCGAGGCGTCGCGGCTCTCGCGGAAGGGGTCGTTGGAGGAACGGTCCGAGTAGGAGAGGTTGAGGTTGAGCTCGGGGTAGTGCCCGGCGGCGCGCACGCCGGTCTCGGCCTCGGCGACCTTCTGCTGCTGCTTGCCCAGCTTGACCTCGACGTTGTCCGCGGTGCGCGAAAGCCAGTCGTCCGCCGTTCCCCAGTCGCTGGGCAGGTCGACCGTGGCGAGATCGCCCAGGGCCGAGCCGTCGAAGCGCGGCAGCCGGCCGGTCAGGCGCTCCAGGGCGCTCAGGGCGTTGTCGAGCTCGTTTTCGGCCTGCAGCGTGTCGGACACCGCCTGGTCGAGCCGCGAGCGGGCCTCGAGCAGGTTGATGCGGTCCCCCACCCCCAGGTCGTAGGCGCGCTGGGCCTGCTTGACCTGCAGCTCGAGCGACTTCCGCTTGGCGTCCAGCAGCCCCAGCTTGCGCGAGGCGAGGAAGGCATCCAGATACGACTTGGCGACGTTCAGCGCCAGGTCGCGCTCGCCCACGGCGACCTTGAGCTCGGCGGCGGCGCTCTGCGCCTCGGCCTTGCCGACCTTGCGCCAGCGCTCGAGACTGAACAGCGGCTGGGAAAGCTGCAGCCGCCAGGTCTGGTCGCGGGTGGTGCCCTGGTAGCGGGCCTCGTAGTCGCTGCCGACGCGGCTAAGCTCGTTGTCGGGGTTGTAGGCCGGGTTGTTGGTGTAGTAGTTGTCCGACTGCTGGTAGATGTAACCGGCGCTGGCCTTGACCTGCGGCTTGAGCCCGGCCTCGGCCATCGGCACGTTCTGCTGGCTGGCCTCGGCCTCGTAGCGCTGGCTGGCGAGCTTGGCGTCGTTGTCCAGCGCGGCCTTGAACAGCGCCGGCAGCGACGGCAGGGGCTCGGCGGCCGAAGCGCCGTCCGGCGGCTCGGCCACCTGCGCGGCGGTGCCATCCGCCGCCGTCCCGGTCATGCCGGCGGAGGGCGCGGCGTCGGCAGCCGCCGCATCCGTGGTGCTGTCCAGCGCCGGCAGCCGGTCGGTCCAGTCGGCGCTCGCCGTCTGGGCCCAGGCCAGCTGTCCGCACAGCGGCAGGGCCAGCAGCAGCGTGCCGGTCGTCTTGCGCGTGGCCATCGTCACTCCTCCTGCATGGCGCGGGCCAGCATGTCGGTGATCGGCTTGACCACGTAGCTGGCGAAGGTGCGTTCGCCGGTGCGAATCATGACCTCGGCGGGCATGCCGGCGAGCAGCTGCATGTTCTCGGTCATCTCGCGCTTGCCCTCGGGGGTGACCTTGACCCGCGCCTTGTAGTAGCTGGCGCCGGTGGCCTCGTCCTGGAAGGTGTCGGCGCTGACGTTGACCACTTCCCCCTTGATGACGTTGGTCAGGCGCTGGTTGAAGGCGCTGAAGCGGATCTCGGCGTACTGCCCGGGGTAGATGTTGTCGATGTCCTTGCTGGGAATGCGTGCCTCGACGACGAAGTCGTCACCGGCGGGCACGATGTTCATGATCGGCTCGCCCGGCTTGATGACCGCGCCCACGGTGTGCACCTTCATGCCCACCACGGTGCCGGTGACCGGCGCGGTGACGGTGGTGCGCTTGACCTGGTCGGCGAGCGCGGTGATGCGCTCCTCGGCATCAGCGATGTTGGCCTGGGCCTGGCGCAGCTGCTCGCCGACTTCCTTCTGGAACTCCTGCTGCTTGACCTGCTTCTGCACCTTGTTCTCGCTGATCTGCGACTTGAGCTTGGCGATCTGCGCGTGATGCTGGGCGTTCTCGCCCTGGAACTGCAGCACCTGGCGCTCCAGCTCGCGCAGGCGCTGATTGTCGCCCAGCCCTTCCTTGAACAGCGAGCGGTAGTCGTCGGCCTCACCCTTCAGCGACGTGATGCGCGAGCGGTTGACGCCGATCAGGTTCTGCAGGCCATCGATCTGCTCGCGCATCTGCTGACTCTGTTCGTCGAGCGCGGCGAGGGTGCCGTCGAGCGACTCGCGGCGCGCCTGGAACAGCGCCCGCTGCACGGCGAGCACTTCCTTGACCCTTGGGGCGTCGCTGGCGAGCAGCTCGTCGGGGAAGCTCAGGCTGTCGGCGCCCTTCTGCTCGGCCAGCAGCCGCACCTCGGCGGCGCGGTTGATCAGGTACTGCGAGCGGGCGATCTCGAGCTGCGAGCGCGCCTGGGTCTTGTCGAGCACCAGCAGGGTGTCGCCGGCCTCGACGTGATCGCCGTCCTGCACCGGGATCTGCTGGACGATGCCGCCCTCCAGGTGCTGGACGGTCTTCTTGAAGGACTCGACCGACACCGAACCGGGCGCCACCACGGAGACGGCCAGGTCGGCGGTGGCCGCCCAGCCGCCGAAGCCGCCGAAGGCGACCAGCAGGATGATCAGCCCCAGCCGCTTGTAGAAGCGGTCGCTGGTGGGCAGTTTGGCCCCGGGAGCGGCGCTGTCGCCCGGGTAGGTCTGCGACTGCCGGGACGGCGTGATGTCGATGCTGCGTGAAATGTCGCCTGCCATGATCAGTCCTGCTCCCGGGATTGCGCGTCGTTGCCCTGCCCCTGGCCGCCCTGCACGGCGGCCAGCCGGCCGTTGCTTCTGGTGTTGGCGACCCGGCCCTTGCCGGGCTTGGCGAACTGGGCCAGCACCTGGTCGCGGGGGCCGAACATGCTGACCTGGCCTTCCTTGAGCACCAGCAGCTTGTCGACGTGCTTGAGCACGCTCTGGCGGTGGCTGATCACGAACAGGGTGACGCCCTCGGCCTTGAGCTGGGCGATGGCGTCGCCCAGCGCCCGTTCGCCGCTGTCGTCGAGGTTGGAATTGGGCTCGTCGAGCACCACCAGCACCGGGTCGCCGTAGAGGGCGCGGGCCAGGCCGACGCGCTGGCGCTGGCCGCCGGAGAGCGCGCCGCTGGCGGCGCCGATGGCGGTGTCGTAGCCGTTGGGCAGCTGCAGGATCATCTCGTGGACCCCGGCCTTGCGGGCGGCGGCGACCACCTTCTCGGCGTCGACCTCGCCGAAGCGGGCGATGTTCTCGCTGATGGTGCCGTCGAACAGCTCGATGTCCTGGGGCAGATAGCCGATGTGCGGGCCGAGCTCGTCGCGGTTCCACTGGGTGATGTCGGCGCCGTCGAGGCGCACGCTGCCGACCTGCGGCGGCCAGATGCCCAGCAGCACGCGGGCCAGGGTCGACTTGCCGGCGGCGCTGGGGCCGATGATGCCGATGTGCTCGCCGCTGGCCACCGTGAAGTTGATGCCGCGAATGGTCGCCATGCGCACCCCGGGCGGTGCCGCGGCGACGGTCTCGATGGCCACGTCGCCCCTGGGCGCGGGCAGCGACATGCGACGGTTCTCGTCGGGAATCTGGGTGAGCAGCTCGTTGAGCCGCTGGTAGGCGCCCCGCGAGCTGACGAAGCCCTTCCAGCTGCCGATCATCTGATCGATCGGCGCCAGCGCCCGGCCCATGAGGATCGAGCCGGCGATCATCATCCCGGGCGACATCTCGCCCTTGAGCACCAGCAGCGCGCCCAGCCCCAGGATCATCGACTGGAACAGCATGCGCAGCACCTTGGAGGCGTTGGTCAGGGCGCCGGCCCGGTCGCTGGCCCGCGACTGCTTGGCCAGGAACTCGTGGTGCTTCGCCGCCCAGCGGCCCATGATGCCGGGCAGCATGCCCATGGCGTGCAGGACTTCCGAGTTGCGCAGGTTGGAGTTGGCCAGGTTCTGGGCCTTGATGTGGTCGCTGTTGGCGTCGGCCAGAATCGACTTGGTGGCCTTCTCGTTGGCGATGGCCAGCGTCAGCAGGATGATGCCGGCCACGGTGGCGAAGGCCCCCAGCCAGGGGTGGAACAGGTAGAGCACGGCCAGGTAGATGGGCACCCAGGGGGCATCGAAGAAGGCGAACAGGCCGTTGCCGGTGAGGAACTGGCGCAGGTTGGTCAGGTCGCTGAGCGGCTGGGCGGTCTGCTGGCCCTGGGTGAGCACGCTGCGCCGGAACATGGCGCTGTAGAGGCGCTCGTTGACCAGGGTATCGAGCCGGTTGCCGACGCGGATCAGGATCCGCGAGCGAACCAGCTCCAGCAGGCCCATGACGGCGAACAGGAAGACCACCACCAGGGTCAGCATGAACAGGGTGTCCTCGCTGCGCGAGGCGATGACGCGGTCGTAGACCTGCAACATGTAGAGCGGGGGGACCAGCATCAGAAGATTGATGAACATGCTGAAGAACCCCACCGTGACAAACGAGCCCCGACAGGCCTTCAGGGCGCGCTGCAGGTCGGTGGCTTCTGGACGGCTGGCCATGCGTGCACTCACTCGATCGTTGGGTGACAGGGGTGAAGATCGCTCGGACGTCCGGTGTCGCTCGGCGAGGGCGCCAAGCATAACAGATCGTGACACGCGAGCATGAGAGGGAGCCCAAAATAGAACGAGGCGCCGCGGTGCGACGCCTCGATCAGATACGGAAAACGGCGCTTGTTCGCCGCTTGGGAACGACGTCAGTCGCGATGAATCGGCCAGCGGGCTGAGCCATCGGGGATGAATCCCCTTCCCACAAGACAGCCCAGCCACCGGCCCGCCTGAATAGCCGTGGGAGCGACTTCAGTCGCGATAAGCCAACTACCGGGTCGCCGCTGTCGGGGATGAATCCCCTCCCACAAGACAGCCCAGCCACCAGCCCGCCCGGCTTGCTGAATAGCCGTGGGAGATTCTATGTTGCCCGTCAAGCCTTGATGGGGCTTGGAGGGCGATATCCCGTCTCATGCTTCATCAGT
>NZ_WNXF01000008.1:0-162352 GCF_010993675.1 Modicisalibacter sp. 'Wilcox' | reverse complement strand
TGTGATCTGGCGAGATCAATCAACAGGATACGCCACCCTTCCTACCTCCTCCCATACACCAGAAGTCACCATAGCTCGCGGCGCCCGGCCACTGAACGCTGTCAGCGTGCCATTATTGTGAGACTTTTTTATTAAGAAATTCAACTCAAGCGGCCAAGAAACTCAGGCACAGTGCAGGAAACGTGACTCAGATCAGTCACAAAGTTTAAATAGCTGTTTGAAAACGCATTTTCATGAGCAGAAAACGTCAGGCCGTGACTCCTGGAAAGCGCTCATGGTCGCCAGCGTTGACCCCACAGGATCGAGATCAACGCTTTTCCACGCCTTCTTCCTCCGCGTCGCGCTCCAGCCCATAGACCCAGACCAGCAGTTCGGCGATGACCTGGTAGAGCGCCGGCGGTATCCGGGCGTCCAGATCGACCTGCATCAACAGGCCGACCAGTTCCGGGGCATCATGGACGAAAACCCCCTGGCGATGCGCCTCGGCCACGATCCGCTCGGCCAGCTCGCCGTAGCCCTTGGCGACCACCTGCGGCGCGGCATCGCCCTCGCGATAGGCCAGCGCCACGGCCTGGCGGCGCGACTCGGAACGGGGATCCCGGTAGGTCATGCCTCGCCCTCGAAGCCGGCGGGCTCGGCGCCGCCCGGCCGGCGATCGCCATGCTCGTCGCGCAACACGCTGACCCTCACATCATCCAGCCCGCAGCGCCGAAGCCGCGACTCGAAGTCCGCCCGCCCCGCCTCCAGCCTGGTGAACACGGATGCCTCGCTGGCGTGAATCTCCAGGGCCAGCGAGCGCTCGCGAAGCCACAGCCGGACCCCCAGCTCCCCCAGGCTGGCCAGGCGCAGCGTCAGTTCGCTGTGCCAGCTGCCCTCGGGAGCGTCCTCCTCCGGACCGCCGTCGCGCGGCTCCCGCTCGGCCTCCGGCGGCACATGCAGGGTCAGGGCCATGAACAGCCCGGACCAGACTTCCCCCTCCCAACGGATGACCGGCGCGACCATCATCTCGAGCTGGTGGCGCACCAGCTGCTGCAGGACATCGTCCTTGCCCTGCGCCGACTGGGCAGCCTGGGCCTGCTGCGAGGCCAGCTGGAGATCCCGCGCCGCGACCTCGGACAGCGCATCACCAGCCGCCAGCGGACGAAAGCTCAACGCGGCCATGGCGGGCACGGGCGAGGCAGAGGCCGCTCCGCTTCCTGCCGCTTGCGGAGGGGGCGGAAAGCCGCCGGTGGGCGCCGTGCCCGCCGCGCCGCTGGATGTCGACGGCAGCCGGGGCGCAAACTGCATCTGCGGCTCGCGCAGCAGCATCCCGCGCGACAGCTCGCCGCGAAACCAGCGCGCCAGATGGGCCTCGTAGAACAGGCCGCTGGTCTCGATGCCGGCCTGCAGCCGGGGCGCCAGCTGCGTCGCATCCAGTGACGCCCCGGATGCCGACAACGGCGCCGCCGGGCGAATGACCGACGGCGGCGCGGGAAATTTCAGCAATACATCGGCAATCGTGCGTGCCGCCGGGCTGAAGCGGGTCGTCGTCGAGGCCGGCAGCAGGGCCTGCGGAAGCTCGCCCGAGGCCCTGCCCGACGCCGGGGAGACGCCCGGCTGGGGCAGCGTGCCACCGGCACGCCCGGACTCCAGGCGCGAATCGCTGTGCAGGGCGCGCAGGGCCGAATTCGGCGTCAGCGGCCTGACCGGCTCCGCCTCATTGCGGATCACCGGGGCATCACCCCGCTTGCCCAGCACCTGATGGAGCAGGGTATCGATCAGCGGCGTGATGACACCGCTCACCGCGACCTCGGCGACATCCGCACAACCTGGCTGCCGCCGCGATAGGCCTGGCTGGCCTGGCGCTGACGCTGCTGATCGCCGATCAGCAGCCCCAGCTCGTCACGGCGTGTCTGCAGATGACGGCGCGTCTCGCCATCCTGCTCGAGAATCCGCTCGAGCAGCTCCGCCTTGCGCCGGGCCTCGGGCATCTCCAGCACGCAGTCGACCTCGAGACGCTTGATCGTCTCGACGGCCACCACATAACCGGACTCCTCCTCGACCAGCTCCGGCCAGTCACCATTGCGGGCCAGATCCAGCATCCTTGCCGAGCGCTGCAGCAGCTGCTCGTAGCTTTCCAGCACATCTCTTGCCGCCATCATGCGGTTCAGCTCCTCGCCTGGGGGGCGATCTCGCGCCAGGCCGATGCGATGTCGTTGAGCAGGGTATACGCCTCATCGATACGCTGCTCGTCATTTCTCAGGTTGGCCTGCAACAGCAACCGCGAGATATAGTCATACAATGCGCCCAGGTTGGCAGCGATGTCGCCTCCTTTTTCATAGTCGAGCGCCGCAGCCAGACCGTTGTTGACGATATCGATCGCCTTGGACAGCGAGCGTCCCTTCTCGACCTTGTTGCCCTGCTGCAGGTGCAACTTAGCCGCCTTGAGCGAGGCCAGCGCACCATCGAACAGCATGACGATCAACTGATGGGGTGTCGCGGACATCACCGCACTTTCAACCCCTACCTGAGCGTAGGCACCCGCCCCTTGAAGCGTACTCATAGATCACTCCTGTACACGTCAGCAGCCTGCTTACTGCCCTCCCACGGAGGAAAGCTGCTGCGATAGATAATTCATTGTCGAGTTCATGCTGGACACCATCGAGTCCATACGGGAAAACTGTTCCCGATAGCGGTCGATCGTGGCGTTGATACGGTCTTCCGTCCGTGAGTATCGGTCGTCCAAGGAACTGATACGATTCTCGAGGCCCGAGGTCGCGGTTTCTATGGGTCCGTTACTGCCCAGAATGGAATCCAGTCTGGCGCCTAGCTTGTCAGCCAGACCATCGGTCGTGGCATCCCCGCCGAAGAACTGTGTCACGCCACTCATATCGTTGTTCAGCGCATCGGTCAGCTTGGTGTCATCCACCTCGAGCTTGCCGTCGACAGAAAGGTCAATGCCCATGTCAGCCAGCATGGAGATATTGCCGGAACCAACGATGCTGCTGGTCACCTGCCTCAAGCCGGAATCGATCCCCCTGACCGAGCTATTGCCGATCAGCTCACCGGCCGCCTTGCCCCCCCCGTTGAAGGCTGTCAGTGAGTTCATCGTGTCCTGGAGGCTGTTATAGGCATCCACGTACGACTGAATGTCCTCCTTGATGGTGCCGGTATCTCGGGAAACCGTGAGCGTCGATGCGGAGGTCGCATCAGCACTGGCCTGCGTCAGATCCAGCGTCACTCCCTGGATCGCGCCCTCCACATTGTTCGAGGCGCTGGTGATGGCGATGTTGTTGACGGTCAGCGAGGCATCCTGAGCGGCGACAGTCTGGGTCATTCCGTCCGGATCACTATCAGTGGCATTGAAGGACAATTTGCTGTCCAGCGTTGCATCGCCGTTTACCGTGACCGTCATGGCCGAACTCGCCCCGGTATCCTTGGACGTCAGCACTAGGCGATTGCCGCTCCCGTCATTGATCACGGAGGCCGCGATGCCACCATCGGCAGCATTGATGGCATCACGAATATCGCCCAGCGAGCTGCTGGCCGGGTCGATGGATACATCAAAGCTCGCCCCACTGATGCCGGGCTGATCGATGGTAATCGTCGTTGCAACAGAAGCCTGGTTGCTCGTCGTATCGGCGAATCGCTGGCTGGCTATGGAATGCGCCTGTGCCAGGTTGTTGACGTCGATCGTGTAGGTTCCGGGGACCGCACTGCTGTCGGTGGTCACCTCGGGACCGGTGCCGCTGACGTTCGCGCTTACCGCCTGAAACGTCTTGGTATCGTTGAGCTTGTCCACGGCCCCCTGGAAAGATTCCAGCGCCGACTGAAGCTTGCCGAAAGCGGAAATCTCCGCCTTGTAACTGGACTTCTGCTGGGTGATCGGGGTGAGCTGCTGGCGCTCGGCACTTTCGAGCTGTTTCAACAACCCGTTCAGGTCCATGCCCGACCCGATCCCCAAAGACGCTATGCTCGCCATCTATGCCCCCTGATATCTGCGCCCTTTGTACCAGCCCCGTCGCCGCCACGAGCGCGGGAATAGGCCGGTTTTCGGCTGTCACTTCGTGCTATCGGCCCCGGGCGGCGGAACTTTAGCCCTGCCGGCACACGCGAGACTGGCCACGAGAGCGCGGCTGCGACATCATGAGTGGCCCGACGTCCGGCGACACCGGCACCCCGTCAACAAGGAAGGCTTACCATGGATGCGACCCCGCTCTTCGCCGACTATCAACGCTGGCAGCGCTTCAACCGCCAGGATCAGCTGGAGCGCGAGCATCGCGCGGCACTGCGCAAGCTGGCCAGCGCCGGCGCCATGGCCTCGCGTGTCACCCAGGGCTATCGCAGCATGGCGGAAAAGAGCGCCGCCGAGGGCGCCTGCTACCGCACCCTGTTTCGCCGCCGGCGCGACGACGGCCCGGCCCTGGGTTGCGAGGGCTGGCTGTTCGTGCGGCGCATCCTCACCGAGGGCGGCACCACCCGCGTGCGCGCCACCCTGCTCGAGTCCTTCACGCTGGAACAGGGCGCCGTCGAGCCGCAGGAGGCCACCGTCGCCAAGCTGACGTTGGAAATTTTCGATGAAATTCTGGTCCAACGTGACATGGCCCTGGGCTGCCGTATCGACCGCGTCGACGACGACCGCGACACGCATTTCGTGACCTTTCTGGACAGCGTGCGCGGCGACCTGAGACGTTACATGCAGTAACCACGGCACCCCGGCCCTTCGCACCGACCCACCGAGCCGACACAGGAGGCTTCTGAATGACCACCATCGCGCCATCGGCCACTGGCACCGCGCTGCAGCTGGAAACGCTCGACGCCGACGTGACGATCCGTCGCCCGCAGGCCGTGGCCAGCCTGACCATGGACAGCCCCGCCCGGGCCCTGCTGACCGACTTCACCCAGACCGGCGCCTTCACCATCCCGACCTCCCACTCGATCGCCCAGGCGCTCGAGATCATGAAGCAGGGCGGCGTGCGCCTGCTGTTCGTGCTCGACGCCGCCGGCCACCTGACCGGCGTGGTCAACGCCCGGGAACTGATCGGCGGGCGCCGCATCACCCTGGCCATGCGCCAGCACCAGGTCGACCGCGACGAAGTCACCGTCGAGATGGTCCAGACCCCGCGCCAGGAACTCCACGCCCTGCCGCTCGCCCGCCTGGAGAAGATCACGGTCGGCGAGCTGGTCGAGGCGCTCCGTGCCTTCGGCGACCAGCACCTGCTGATCACCGAACCCGACACCCAGGGCGGCACCGCCGTGCGCGGTCTGATCTCCGCCGCCGACGTCGGCCGGGCCCTGGGCATCGTCCTGGACCGCCCGCCCGAAGCGCGCAGCTTCTCGGCGATCTGCCAGGTGGTGCTCGGCCACAGCCTGTAAGCCGGAAAACGTGCCGGGCCGGCGACGGCCCGGCCGATATGATGCCCCGCCCGGGCGGCAATGCACCTCATTCGATTCATTACCCAGGGAGCTCTCGACGTTGGCATTCGGCAACTGGTTCAAGCGCAGGCACAAGTCCGAACAGACGGTCTGGGTCGTCAAGCAGGTCGACGATCACCTGCTGCACCTGTGCGGCCGGGGGCGCATCGAGCCGGCCGGCGCCGACGATGCCACCGACGACGCCACCCTCGAGTCCGGCCGCTTCCAGGGCGCCGTGACCCTGCCGGAGACCGGCCAGCCGCTCAATGCCCGCCAGTTCGCCGCCCTGATCCCCGAGTCGCGCCTGACCCTGGTCGATGACCACACGGCCCGCTGGCGGGAGCGCCTGTGGCATGTCGCCTGGACGCCCCAGCGCTGCTGGCTCCACGACGGCGCCCTGACGGTGGAGCGCAACCCGCTCGCCGGCCAGGCGCCCTGGGTGAGCACCGAGGATGTCAGCGCCATTCGCGCCAAGGCCGGACGCCCCCGCCAGGCCACCGCCTTCTACGGGCTGGAAGCCCTGTCGTCGCCGCCCGACGCCGCCGACCCGGACCATCGGGGCACGCACGCGCCCCGGTCACCGACCGCCTCGTCCACCCCATCATCCCCGTCACGCCGGGACGATTGATCGACCAAGGATTCGTGATGTCCCGTTCACTGGCCTGGCGCCGCGTGCTGCCGTTTCTGGCGCTGATGATTCTCGTCGCCCTCAACCTGCGCCCGGCGCTGTCGTCGCTGGCGCCCATGCTGATCCGCATCCAGCAGGCGCTGGGGCTGTCCGCCGACGCCATCGGCATCCTCACCACCCTGCCGGTACTCTGCCTGGGGATCTTCGCGCCCCTCGCCCCCTGGCTGACCAGGCGCCTGGGCGCCGAGCGCACGCTGAGCCTCGCCCTGCTGCTGCTGGCCGCCTCGCTGCTGGTACGTGCCAACGCCAGCGTCGCGCTGCTCTACCTGGGCACCATCGGCGCCGGTGCGGCCATCGGCATCGCCGGCACCCTGCTGCCGGCGCTGGTCAAGCGCGAGCTGCCCCAGGGCGCCGATCTGGTTACCGGCGTCTATACCATGGCGCTGTGCCTGGGCGGCGCCCTGGGGGCCGGTTTCAGCGTCCCGCTGGCCGATATCTTCGGCGACTGGCGGCTGTCGCTGGGCAGCTGGGCCGGCCTGGCGCTGCTGGCGCTGATCGCCTGGCGCTGGCGCATGCCGCACCCCTGGCCGGCCACCGACGATGCGCCACGCCGGGGCCCCCGGGTCCGCGTGTTTCGTCAGGCGCTGGCCTGGCAGGTCACCGGCTACATGGGCAGCCAGTCGGCGCTGGCCTACATCGTCTTCGGCTGGCTCCCCGCCCTGCTGCAGAAGCGCGGGCTCGGCGAGGCCGAGGCTGGCTGGCTGCTGGCCGCCTCGGTCATGGGCCAGCTGATCACCGCCCTCGGCGCGCCCTGGCTGGGCCGCCTGGGGCGCGACCAGCGGCCGACGATCCTGATCCTGCTGACCTGCACCGCCGCCGGTATCGTCACCCTGCTGCAGGCCCCGCTGGAATGGCGCTGGGCCGGGGTGATGCTGCTCGGCCTCGGCCAGGGCGGCAGCTTCAGCATGGCGCTCACGCTGATCGTGCTGCGCAGCGCCACCGCGCAGCTGGCGGGCAAGCTGTCGAGCATGGTCCAAGGCATCGGCTACGCCATCGCCGCCCTGGGGCCGCTGCTGGTGGGCATCCTGATCGGGCGGACGGACAACCTGACCGTGATCACCCTAGCGCTGCTGGGCTTCGTGCTGGCCGCCGCGCTGTGCGCGCTGCTCGCCGGGCGGCGCCGACAGCTCGATCTCGACGACCACGGCCGGCTGGTCACCCGCCACCAGTGAGCCCCCTCACCCCTTCACGCATTGAGCAAGCGAGGCCCCGATGAACGACGCCCCCCTGCTGATTCTGTATACCGGTGGCACCTTCGGCATGCGCGAGAGCGAGCGCGGGCTCATCCCCAGCGGCGACATCGAACGCCGTATCCAGGCGGCCCTGGCCACCCTGGCGCCTGCGCGCCGCGCCTCGCTGCCCGAGTTCGTCGTCCACGCCACGCCGCGCCCCATCGACTCCAGCGCCGCCACGCCGGCGGACTGGCAGGCCCTGGCGCGGACGCTGGCCGCCGCCTATGACGGCTCACTGGATGGCCGTCACTACGCCGGGTTCATCGTCATCCACGGCACCGACACCCTGGCCTGGAGCGCCGCGAGCCTGGCCTACCAGCTGCAGGGCATCGACCGCCCGGTGGTGGTCACCGGCTCGCAGCGCCCGCTGGAGGCCGAGGGCAGCGACGCCCTGGCCAACCTGGAGGCCGCCCTGCGTTTCGCCGCCCTGCCGGCGCTCCAGGAGGTCGCCGTCGTCTTCGGCGGCGCCCTGCGCCGCGGGGTGCGTACCCGCAAGTGGGACACCCGCGCCGCCGACGGCTTCGCCAGTCCCAACTATCCGCTGCTCGGCGAGCTGGTCGACGGCCACCCCGTGCTCTACCCCGGGCGCGGCCTGGATGACCAGCAGCGCGGCCTGCCGCGCTTCGAACTGCCCGACTACGCCGCCCTGGGCGCCGCGCCCGTGGCCCGCCTGGTGCTGTGGCCGGGCATCACCGCCTCACTGGCCGCCCGCTGGCTGGAGGACGACACGGTACAGGGCGCGCTGCTGGAAGTCTGGGGCAGCGGCAACTGCCCGGAGGACCCGGCCCTGCTCGAGGTACTGGCCGCTGCCAGCGGCGAGGGCAAGCTGCTCGCCGCCATCAGCCAGTGCCCGCAGGGGCCGGTATCGATCGGCGCCTACGCCGCCGGCCGGGGCTTGAGCGACGCCGGCGTGCTCAGCGGTGCCGACATGACCCCCGAGGCGGCGCTGACCAAGCTGGTTCATCTCACCGCCCAGCCCCTCGACGCGGCCGAGCGCCGTCAGCGTTTCATAACATCACTGGCCGGCGAGCGCTGACGCTTCCCGACCCGGCCGTCACGCCACGGGCAGGCACGCCGGCAGGCCCTGCAGCTCTGCCAGCGGCATCGGCCGGGCGAACAGGAAGCCCTGCAGCAGGTCGCAGCCCCGACGCACCAGGTCGCGGCGCTGCGCCGCGGTTTCCACGCCTTCCGCCACGATGCTCAGCCCCAGGTGATGGGCCATGGTGATGATCCCCTGAACGATGGCGGCGTTGTCGTTTCGGGTGGTGATGTCCTGGATGAAGGCGCGATCGAGCTTGACCTTGGTGATCGGCAGATCGCGCAGGTAGCTCAGGCTGGAGAAGCCGGTCCCGAAGTCATCGATCGCCATCTGGATGCCCCGCGCGCGCAGCTCGCCGAGCAGGGCGATGGCCGACTCGGCCCCGGACATCAGCACCCCCTCGGTCACCTCCAGCTCCAGCAGCTCGGCCGGCAGGCCGCTGTCCGCCAGCGCCTGCTCCACCTCCGCCAGAAAGCCCTGGCGCCGGAACTGCAGCGGCGAGATGTTGACCGCCACCGGTAGCGCGTCCGCCCCCCGGGCATTCAGCGCGGCCATGTCCCGACAGGCCCGGCGCAGCACCCAGCGGCCCAGGGCGATGATCTGGCCGGTCTGCTCGGCCAGCGGGATGAACACCCCCGGCGAGATCATGCCCCGCTCGGGATGGCGCCAGCGCACCAGCGCCTCGACGCTGCGCAGCCGACCGCTCGCCGCCTCGACGAGCGGCTGATAGTGCAGCTCGAACTGGTCGCGCTCGATCGCTTCCTGAATATCGCGCCGCAGCCGCACCCGCTCGCTGACCGCCTCGCCATCCCCGCCGGCATACCACTGCCAGGTATTGCGGCCCTGCCCCTTGGCCCGCTGCGTGGCCAGGTTGGCATGCAGCAGCAGGTCACGCGGGTGCGCCAGGGCCTGCTGGTTGCCGGCGATGCCGATGCTGGCGCTGACGTGCAGGCGCTGCCCGGCCACCGTGAAGGCCTGCGTCAATGCCTCCAGCAGCCGCTCGGCAAGGGCGATCGCCCCGGCCTCGTTGGCCAGCCCCGGCATCAGCAGGGCGAACTCGTCGGCGGCCAGGCGCGCCAGGGTGTCCCCCGCTCCCGGAAACGCCTGCAGGCGGCGGGCCACCGCGATCAGCAACTGGTTGCCCGCCTCGTAGCCCAGCCCGTCGTTGACCGACTTGAAGTCGTCGAGGTCGATGAGCATCAGCACCAGCAGCGAGCCGCGCCGTCGGCTCTGCCGGTAATCGTGGTCCAGCCGTGCCTCGAGGGAGGCCCGGTTGGGCAGCCGGGTCAGGGTGTCGTGACGGGCCTGGAACGCCAGGCGCGCCTCCTGCTCGCGCTGACGGGTGACATCCTGCTGCATGCCGATGAAGTGCGTGCAATGTCCCCGGTCGTCCAGCACCGGGGCGAGGGAGAGCTGATTCCAGAACGGCGTGCCGTCGCGCCGATAGTTGCGCAGCACCACCTGGACGTCACGACACGCGTCGATCGCCTGGCGAACCCGAGCCACCGCCACCGGATCGGTGTCACCGCCCTGCAGCAGGCGGCAGTTCCGGCCCATCACCTCCTCGGCGGCGTACCCCGTCATCGCGGTGAAGGCCTTGTTCACATAGATCAGCGGCAGGTCCGGCCGGGCGGCATCGGCCATCACCACGCCGTTGGGCGAGTCCTCGATGCCCCGCTGCAGCAGGCGCAGGCGCGCCTCGCGCGTCTTGCGCGCCGAGATGTCGCGGCAGATGCCGAACACGCCGACCGTCGCCCCGTCCACCACGATGGGGAAGTTGGTGATCTCCAGATCGCAGGTCGTACCGTCCGCCCGCCTCGCGGCCAGCTCGTAGTGCTGCACCTCGCCGGCCAGGGCGCGGTCGAAGCGCGCCAGGGTCGGCTCCCGGGACTCCTCGAGCACGAACTCCCGGAAGTGCCGCCCCAGCAGCGCCGCCTCGGGATAGCCGATGATCCGCTCCAGCGCCCGGTTGCAGCGCTGGAAATAGCCCCGGGTGTCGAACTCGTAGACCCCGTCCGGGTGCTGGTCGTAGAGTGCGCGATAACGCGCCTCCAGCGAGCGGCGCGACCGTGCGTCCCGGTCGCGGATGACCGCCAGCGCCACCAGCGCCGCGGCCTGCTGCATGCGCTGGCAGTCCTGCTCGGAGGGAAGCGCCGGCCGGCGATGGTAGACGCCGAAGGTGCCCAGCAGCTCGTCCTCGCCGGACAGCACCGGCATCGACCAGCAGGCCCGCAGCCCCTCGTGATCGGCCAGCGCCCGATACGCCGCCCACTTCGGGTCCCGATGGATATCCTCGGTGACCGTGAGCCGGCGGTGAAACGCCGCACTGCCGCAGCTGCCCGCCTCGGGGCCGATCCCGGCATTCTGCAGCGCGGCCACGTACTCGCTCGAGAACGCGCTCCCGGGCACCAGGCTCAGGGTGCGCGTCGTGGCGTCGTAGCGCATGATCGACACCAGCGCCTCGGGCAGCATCAGCCCCGCCCAGGCCGCCACGGCGGCCAGGGTGTCCGTCAGCGGCGCCTGGCGGGCGATCATCTCGTGAATGTTCTGCTGGGCTTCCAGCCACTGAAGCGCTGTGGTCATCGCCTTGCCTCGCTGCCGCGGTTTTCTGCCGATGCCCCCATGGGCCGGTCGACTCTATCAGCCCGGCAGGGGCACCAACGACTGAAATCGGCCCTCGGGCGTGAAGAACAACCGATAGCGGCCGTGCACGCCATCCCGCGTGACGATGTGACGCAGCGCCCGCGCGGGAAACGCCACCCGCCGCCCGTCCACGCTACGAGCATGCACCACCTGCGCCGCCCCCCGGTAGTGAGCTAGGCACGCCTGCGCGCTGAGCTCGAGAAAGATATCGACACTGGGCAAGATCCTCGTGCGCCTCCCTGCTTTCGTTCGATGAACCGACCGAGGTCGCCCCGACCAAAACGCCGCCGAATGCAGCCACGGCCACGTGGATGGTACCCGAAATGCACGGGATCGATTCAACGGCGGGCCACGCCGGCAGCAGGCTTTACCCGTCGACACGCTTGGAGGCCTCGTCAACCCCGCGCAGCACGCCATCACCCACCGAACGCAAAAATTTTTCCCGAAACCCTAAAGCATCCCGGTGAAGGGTCGATAACTGGGGTAACGGCCAACGGCGCCGTTGCGGTGACCAAGCCGGATTCCCGGCGCGCCGCTGGAGCCTCAAGACCTTGTCGAAGGTAGAAAAGGAAGGAACACGAAAATGGCAGTCATTAATACCAACATCACCGCCCTCATCGGCCAGCAGAACCTGAACCGCTCCCAGAACCAGCTGCAGACCGCCATGGAGCGTCTCTCCTCCGGCCTGCGCATCAACAGCGCCAAGGACGACGCCGCCGGCCAGGCCATCGCCAACCGCATGTCCAGCCAGATCACCGGCCTCAACCAAGCCAGCCGCAACGCCAACGACGGCATTTCCCTGTCCCAGACCGCCGAAGGCTCACTGGACCAGATCAACGACAACCTGCAGCGCATTCGTGAGCTGACCGTTCAAGCCAAGAATGGAACCAACTCCGGCGCCGATATCGATTCCATCCAAAAGGAAGTCAACCAACGGATGGAAGAGATCAATCGTGTTACCGGCCAAACAGAATTCAATGGTACGAAGCTGTTTTCTGCTACTTCCACCGGGTCTTCTTTCGACATTCAGGTTGGCGCTGATGATGGTGAGACTATCGCCGTCAAGATCGGCACCTCCACTGGTTGGAACCAGTACAAAAGTGGTGGTACAGCAGGTCTTACCGGTGGTTCTGTTACCTCTCGTAGCGTTAGCTCCTTCGGCTTCGACGTACTGAGCTCTACCTCGCTGGCTGATCTCGACACCATGATCAGCAATGTGGATGATGCACGCAGCGATCTGGGTGCCGTACAAAATCGCTTTGAATCAGCGATTCAAAATATCGATACGACTTCCATCAATCTGTCGGCAGCACGCTCTCGGATTGAGGATGCCGATTACGCCAAAGAAGCTTCCAACATGACGCGGGCGAACATCCTGCAGCAGGCGGGTACCTCCGTGCTGACTCAGGCCAACCAGACGCCCCAGAACGTGCTTTCCTTGCTCCGTTAATATCAAGTAATCGGCCCGAAAATATCGGGCTAACCAAAAAGGGTCGGCGCTTAGCGCCGACCCTTTTTATTGCGAAAATCACCATGAAAAACCGCTTTTTCTCGCTCTTCATGATTTTTTCTTCTGCTACACTAGGTCGAATTTCATTTTTCAGCAGCCGGACGCCAAGCTCTTAGAATGATGGGCTCCGGCGGAAAAGGCTAAGGGAGAGCCCTTTACCATGAGTGTTAAAGGTAGCACTAAGAAAAGGCCTACAACACTCTTATGATAATACGACATTTCAGAGCTTGCCAGCAAAAGAGCCCGTCCTGGCTACCGGTCATGAAAGGATTTCTAAGCACAACCTACCATGAGGTTCAACAGAATGGTTACTGACGATCAAAAAGACAAGGTTCTTGCTTTATATCATCAAGGAGAAATAATTGAGGCAAAAAAACTATCAGAAACCCTTATACAGACAAACCCCAACGATGCCTTTAGCTGGAAATCCTTAGGATACTGCTTATTCAAAACAGGAGATTATGAAGACTCCATTGGCGCACTCGAGGCTTCTCTAGAATTAGAAAATGAGGGAGACCCAACGCTTTTTGGCACACTCGCCAGAGCCTATTTTTCGTGCGGAGACTACAGGAGAGCAGCCGAAAATCAAAAAAAGGGGCTATTAATAGATCCTGAAAATTCTTATTGGCAGTTTAATATGGCAGAGATGCTATATAAGTCGGGACGCGGCGATGAGGCTATGCCATACCTTGAGCGAGCAGAAGAACTGGGGTACGCTCCAGAAAATATTATGGCTTTAAAAAGCTCCATTTTCACATTGAGCTTTCGTTTCGACGAAGGCCTCAAGGAGATGGAAAAGCTTGCTGAAATTAGCCCCGATGATCCAGCAGTACATAACAACTTGGGAAATCTCTCAACTGACTTGAATGACTTTAAAAAGGCATCATACCATTACAGCCGAGCCAAGGAGCTATCACCGGGATCCCTCCTCCCTTACGCTAATGAAATTTTGAGTCTTCACTATGACCCCTCTCAGACCGCCTCTTCCATCCGAAAAAAAATTTCTGAATTCAGCCATTTATTTCCTATCGAAAAAATGGAGTCACTAGAAAACGAGATATCTAAAGCACGTTCAATTAAGGTCGGCATAATATCTTCTCACTTAAAGATTCACCCTGTGGGCTGGATGTTAGCAAGCACGCTTGAAAAGCTCAAAAATGATATCGAAATTTATGTATACAGTGACAGTGACTCACAAGACTTTCTTAACTCAAGGATTCGCAATACAGTAAAAAATTGGAACCTTACCTACCACCTTGACGACAAAAATCTCGCGAAAAAAATAACTAAAGACAAAATCGACATCCTGTTTGACTTAGCAGGCTACAGTGGCGGCACACGAATCCTAACATTCATGCACCACCCTTCTCCCGTCATCGTTAAATGGATAGGGGGGCAAATCAGCAGCATGGGAATTGATGCTTATGATTATTTTATAAGCGACCCTATCGAAACACCAAAAGGACAGGATTTCGAATATACAGAAAAATTAATCCGACTACCCAACGATTATATTTGTTACACCCCACCAGAGTATGCTCCAGAAGTAACCGCGTTGCCAGCAATGTCCAACGGACACATAACTTTTGGCTGTTTTAACAATCCAGCAAAAATCAACAACATCACGCTTTCACAATGGGCAGATATTCTCAAATATATTCCTGGCAGCAACTTGCTTCTCAAAGGAGCAGCCTACAAAACAGAAAGAGCCAAGGAGAGAATCTGGAATGTATTCACAAATTCCGGAATCGAAAAATCAAGAATTATACTTGAGGGGCCTGAATCACACAGAGAACTCCTAGAAAGCTATCAACGTATCGACATCGCTCTCGATCCTTGGCCTTACTCCGGTGGGCTGACGACCTGTGAAGCCTTACTGATGGGCGTTCCTGTCGTGACGTTACCCGGACCGACATTTGCCGGTCGCCACTCAGCGACACACCTGACCAATGCCGGCATGCCAGAACTGGTCGTCAACAGCTGGGAAGAATATCGACAGCGCGTTATTGAGCTCGCTTCCGACCTGCCCAGCTTAGCGGTTATACGTGCTTCACTTCGGCAGGTGTTTATCAATTCACCGGTCTGTGATGCGCCACGCTTCGCGCGCCATTTTCATAAAGCGCTACGTGCTATCTGGCAACGCCATTGCGAAGGTAAGCCCCCTGCCGCACTGACGTTCAATAAGCGTGGCCAAGCCTGGTTTGAGGATGAGAGTACGCCGGTAAAAATTCAGTCAGACTCGAATACCAACGGTGAGTTCGAATGGGATTTCGAGGGCAAAATCATTGCAATCGATAACGGCGGGCAACTACTGGGAAACAGCGCCGTTCGCGAGATGCTAAACGATGATTATCTGGAACTAATCTGCTTTGACCCGACAACCCGAGCTGCGGATAACTCTCTCAAGAGTCATACCAACGTTCACTACTACCCCGGCGTAACCCTTGGGAACGGCCAGCCTGTATCGATTTATCGTTGTAGTGACTCAACCCTTGACGGTTCATTGAAGCCCCTGATCGAGAGCCAGCAAGCAGAAGTCGGAGAAGGTCAACATCCGCAACAGCTTGAAGAGCATGCCATTGAGACAATCTCCCTGGACCAGATCGAAGGGTTGCCCTCAATCGATTGGCTAGTACTCGATGCTGTCAATGATGGTGCGACGATTCTGGAGCATGGCAGTAAAGCCATGCAGGACACGCTCCTGGTACAAGCCAGAGTCGCTTTCCAACCGACACACGAAAATCAGCTTGGGTTTGCAGACCTAGAGCAGTGGATGACTCGCAATGGCTTCCGCTTCTACCGCTTCAACAATGAGCAGTACCGCAGCTATTTTCCGGAAGACGTTCCGGAAGAAAAACGTCAGGCGACTGAGTTAAAAAGTGCGGACGTGATATTTATTGCCACCAACTCACGCATATCGAATTTTACAAAAAACCAAAATAACAAACTATCATTTTTACTAAAAACTATATACGGAGCAAACGATTTAGCATATTTTCTTTTCAGTCGCAATAAAGACCATGCCTCAATTAATCGTTTTTTGCCTATTAGCGAAAAATATATTGGATCTAGTTTATCTAAAAAAAGTAATGAAAAAAATATTTCGAGATATGTAGAAATCAATAACTCAATAGATTTAGTAGATACAGAAAACACAAGCTCATACAGTTACCAAGATCCAAGCGGCGTGGCTGTAGTAATGCCCTGCATTGACAAGGAGCTTGGTTTAAATACGGCCAAAGCCCTTGTTAACAGAGCAGGAATGCCACTTAAAGTCATCATAGCTTATGACTCGAAGCGACAAGGATTTATAAAAACCCTTAACGAAATTTCTCTGCGATGCGAAGTTCGCTATATAGTATACCTAGCCCAAGATGCCTATCCTGGTATGCATTGGCTTATCCGTGCTTATAATGAGTTAGAAAAAAACGGAAATGGGCTTCTTGCGTTTAATGATGGAAAATGGAATGGAAGGATCGCCTCGTTCGGAATGGTGAGGAAGGCATGGGCATACAGTATTTATGACCAATGCATTCTCTGCCCAAGCTATAATTCACACTGTGCTGATGACGAAATAACGATTATAGCAAGATGCTTAAACTCTCTCTCTTACGATCCTGAAATTGTTTTAATGGAGGTGGATTATCAGAAGGGGTTAAAAGGGGGAGGGAATAAACACGATAGAGAAACGCTATACAAAAGAGCATCAACTTATTTTAACAGCATTGTAGAAGAAAAAAACCTTCTTCCAATCGCGCCTGAATACGGCGAGATGCCTAAAGCATTAAGAGTCGTTATTCCTTCAGAAGAAAAGGAATTCGACCCACTGATTTCTATTGTCATCCCAGCATATAAGGAAACTTGGTTTAGGGACGCTCTAAAAAGTGCCCTGGATCAAGACTACAACAATTTTGAAATCCTGATATGCGATGACAGTGAAAGCACTGCCATTGCGGACATATGCGATGAGTATAAGAAAACAACGAAAATAGATATCCGATATTATAAAAATACCAATCGGCTTGGCGAAATCAAAAACCTGCCCGAGTGCATAAGGCGAGCCAAAGGAGATTACATAAAACCTCTTTACGATGACGACACTTTGCATCCAAATGCATTGTCAGAGTTAATAAAGCCATTTAAAGCCGATAAAAAATTATCTTTGGCAAGTGCATTGAGAAATGTTATTAATGAGCAAGGAAGGATAATACCACCTCCTTCTTTAGCTTATATGAACCCATTCGGGGAAGACGTAAATATTGATGGGAAAAGCCTGGTTTCAATATTCTCCAATGGACTAATAAATTTTATAGGCGAGCCTTCTAGCGTTCTTTTCCCACGGGAAATAGCGTTAAGCTTAGGCGACAGCTTGTTCATGCTTGGAGGAAAAGTAACTGAAGGTCGCGGTGACCTCTCAGCATGGATGAACCTCCTAAGAAGAGGCAATTTGGTGCTTCTGAACAAATATTTGTCTAATTTCAGAATATCTTCTGAACAGACAAGCGAACAGTATAGGAATCAACCAAATCATGAAGGAATTACTGTTTTTTGCAATATGATTAAACAATTAGGCTGGCAACAAAATAATTGTCAAGTAAAAGCCTCGCTGAGGAAGGATCCGAAACCCAGTAAATTTGACACCTTAGATTTAAAAAGATTCTGGAAAACTGGAGAAACAATTAATCTCACAAACTCCACGGACGAAGAAGCTGCCACAACAAGTGCTAACAAACACAAACAAACCAGAGAGGAATTATCCTCTATCATCAGAGAATCTAACTCTCTAGAAATTTTAAAAAAAATCCAGGTACATATCCCTGAGCGAAAATTTCATGATCACATTCATATATTACATGATATCAGAACCCTCATAAATAAAAGAGAAGCTAATTACGTTGAAATTGGATCTTATGTGGGCCATTCAGCCTCCCTAATGCTATCGCACGATCTAAAAACAAAGGTTTATTGCATAGACCCTCTATCCCTGCCAAAAAATCACTATCAAGGCGATCTCTCTCAAGAACAGACGCTAATAAAAAATCTATCAAAGCATGCTGGTGAATACACAATAATAAAAGAGGAATCATGCGATTCAAAAGCTCTAGCATATCTTGAAGAGCAAGGCATAGCCATAGATATTCTATTTATCGACGGGGACCACACTTACTCTAGCGTCATAAGAGATTTTTCCACGTATGAGAAGCTAGTTGCAGATGGTGGATTTATTGTATTTGATGACTATTGGGACAAAAATCACTCCCCGGACGTATATTTTGCCGTCAATGATATAGTTGAAAAAATTAAAAACAACAGACTGCCTTATGAAATAATTGGCTCTCTGGCCAACTATCAATCTGCGAATCCAGTTTACGATCACGGAGAGCGAACTGGACTTATCAATGAGTTCATACTAAGAAAGAAATTTAATAAAAAATCGGGTGTTGATGCTATATAAAAACAATACGCTAGAAATTGCTTGAAAACTCACAAAATGATGGGTTATAAGCAAGACAAACTGGGGGGGGGGATACCATGGATTTAAGTAAGCAGTCCCAAAGGCTGCCCCCCCCTAACGATGGTCAGCCACTTCGGGAGCTGCCAAAGGGAAAATAAATATCGGCTACCGCCATGAAGAAAACTACTAACCATTGATAAAGTGGTTGCGCCTCTAGCTTTTCTCAAAAAGCAAAATATTTGTTATTTTTCATAGCATTAAGGAAATACCATACCATGCAATGCACCTTGGCAGAACAGCCATTTTTTACACTTATGATCCATCTCTAAGCTAAAAGCCAATTATTTTATATATTCACAAAGGCCGTATATGATTCAGCTCGCCAAGCCGTATCTACCAAATCGCGAAAAGTTAGCCCGCTACATTGATGGCATTTATGAGCGCGCCTGGTTCACTAACAACGGACAACTTGTTCAGGAGCTGACGAAGCGCCTAGAAAGCCACCTCGGAGTTGACAATTTGCTATTAGTAGCAAACGGGACTCTTGCCTTGCAAATTGCTTACAGGGCGCTTGGAATAAGCGGCCAAGGAAAATATACGGAAGCAATCACAACCCCGTTTACCTTCATTGCGACAGCGAGCTCTTTGAAGTGGGAAGGCATTGACCCTGTTTTCTCCGACATAGATCCAAGCACATGGTGTCTTGACCCAAAAAAAATAGAAACTTTGCTCACCGAACAAACACGTTTGATTGTGCCTACACACGTTTTCGGTAATGCATGTGACGTTCAGGCCATCGACAGGATAGCCTCTGAGCATAACCTCAAAGTTATCTATGACGCATCTCATGCTTTCGGCGTTAAGTACAAAGGAGAAAGCCTTCTCAATTATGGTGACGCCGCCACCCTTAGCTTCCACGCTACAAAACTTTTTCACACAGGAGAAGGAGGCGCAATAATTTTCAAGCACAAAGAAGACCTTGAGCGTGCCAAGAAAATGATCAATTTCGGTATCACGGGGCCGGAGAGAATTGAAGAGCTAGGTATTAATGCTAAAATGAGTGAATTACAGGCAGCAATGGGATTGTGTGTGTTAGATGAGATGGAAGAAAATTTGAAATCCCGTTCTGCCGTATGGCACCGCTATGAGCAGGCGCTGAGCCAAACTCTGCAGCTACAAGCCAAGCCGGAAGGACTGGAATATAACTACTCTTACTTCCCGGTTGTTTTTAACAGTGAGGAGCAGGCCGTGCGTGTGGCTGCGATACTAAAGGAAAACGGCGTACTGGCGAGGCGGTATTTTCACCCCTCACTGGAATCGTTGGAGTGTTTGGGTGCTACGATTGACCAGCCCGTTTCCCAAGACGTAGCCAGCCGGATACTCTGCCTTCCGATCTTTGACAAGCTTTCTCTGCATGACCAACAAAGCATAAACAACTTGATTAAGACGGAGCTGAAAGCATGAACCCGCCTTATCCACAGGTCGCTGATAGGGCGGTCTGGAGGTGCTGGCTGGCGGCATCGCGGCAGTGGGTCTGTTATCGTTGGGTCTGGGTCAGCTGTCGGTATCCCATGCTCTACCGACCAAAGTGCTGCGGTTATTCTATGAATACAGGAAGCTATGTGGGTGATCAGTACTATGAAAACTTATGGAGTTATTGGTGCCGGGGGACAAGGACGAGAAACGATGCCCTTATTGAGGAAAATGCTTCCTGCGGTAGACTCAAAGAATTTCGTTTTTGTCGTTGATGACAAGTATAAAATAGATAATCCTGAAGTAAATGGGAAAAGGCTTATCAAGCTGAGTGATTTTTTGAAAATTCCAGGTGAAAAATTTTATACCATTGCAATAGCAGACTCCTCCGCTCGCGAGAGAATATCGAGCTATATCCCAAAAAACTCTGCGGCTCCAATATCTGTATATTCTGACACGTTTGTTTCGTTAGAAGCCAACGACATTGGTCTAGGTGCTGTCTTCGGCCACTACACCCATGTAACATCAAATACAAAAATTGGCAAACAGTTCCAGTGCAACGTTTATTCGCATATTAGTCATGACGTAACCATTGGTGATTATGTGACGTTTGCGCCGGGCGTGAGATGTAATGGGCATGTCGTGATAGAAGACCACGTATATATTGGCGCTGGCGCCATTATTAAAGACGGCACCAATAACCCGATAACGATTGGCAAGGGCGCGATTGTGGGGATGGGTGCTGTAGTCACGAAAAGTGTGCAACCAGGCGAGATCGTAGTTGGTAACCCGGCAAAACCACTAGGTTCTGTCTGAAACAGTCTGCACGCAAACAACGGTCTATGCAGGCCAAGCAGAGTTTGTTCTGCTCAAGTGAGAGCGGACACATTTTCAAGCCGCAGCTACCAGTTCGATCTCCCTCGGCGACTGGTAGCCGAGGGTCGAGTGGAGCCGGGCAGCGCCTAGACTATCTGACACCCGATGCCGGCAGCGTTATCGTCGTCTTCGTTCATGTCTTGCGCCCTGCGGTTATCCGGATAACCGTCGGTGAAAAAGCGTATTGGAAAGAGTGTAGTGCCCGTGTCTGCCAGCGAGTCGCAACCCGGCCGCCGATACCCCCGCGCCGCCTCCCGGGCTTCAGCGACATAGTATCATCCACTCTGCCGGCACGACCGATCTCTACCACTCTTTTCAGAAAAGGCGAATATTGCGAAACGGGCAAGGTAAAGTTCGCCCGCCGCCCGCCGATAACCCGCTCCAGGAAAACGAAAAACCGGCGACCCCACGAGCTCGCCCTTCATCACAAGGCTTGCCCATGTCACGCAGATGGATCCTTGCCGCCCTCGGCAACGCGCTGTTGCTGAGCGGCTGTTTCGAAGTCAACACCAGCCAGGTGCCGATGGCCGAAACCTACCCCTACAGCACCCAGCGCAAGATGCAGGCCGCCCACCACTGGGACGTGCTGGCCGCCAACGAGGCGCAGGGCATGCTGCGCAGACGGGCGCTGCGCGGCAAGGCGCTGTATATCGACGCGAACGACGAGAACTCGACCTTCGCGCAGAGCTACCAGGAGCTGCTGACCAGTCGGCTGGTCTCGCAGGGCGCGCTGGTGCGCACCGCGCCTGGCAACACCGCCCGCGTCACCTTCGATGTACAAACGGTCACGCACCGCGCCCGGCGCGATGCCCGCGCGCCACGCGGCACCTGGACCGCCCTCTCCGCCGGCATCGCGGTGGCGACCCTGCCGATCAACCAGTGGGGGGAACCCGCCCTGGCGCTGATCCCCGCGGCGGGGCTGGTGGACCTGTTCAGCGGCAGCTGGGAGTCGGTCAGCAATCACGAGGTGGTCATCACCACCAAGGTCACCGAGGACGATCGCGTGCTCTATGCGTCGTCCAACCTGTACTACATCAACGGCGATGACGCGGGCCAGTATGCCTCCTCACGGCCGCTGCCCGTCTCCAGCACCTGGTAAAGAGGAGCCTGACCATGCACCGCGCCCTGCTACTGCCCGCCCTGCTGGCCCTGCTCGTCTCGCTGGCCGGCTGCGCCAGCTCCGGCGGCAGCCGGATCGCCAATGCCGAGGACACCGTCGACGTGATCGCCCGGGTCCAGGACAGCACCGCCGACCTGCTGGCCAACACCCGCGGGCTCGCCCCGGACCAGCCGGTGGTGGTGGCCACCTTCGTCAATGTCGACGACCTGCACGAATCCTCGACCTTCGGCCGCACCCTGGCCGAGCTGTTCGCCTCGTCGCTGACCCGGGCCGGCATCGACATCCTCGAGGTCAGGATGCGCCAGAGCCTGTTCATCGAGGATCGCACCGGCGAGCTGATGCTCTCCCGCGACATCCGCCGGCTCAGCGCCTCGCACAATGCCCAGGCGATCCTGGTCGGCACCTACGGGCGCGGCCGGACCACCGCCTACGTCAACGTGCGGCTGGTGCGCACGAGCGACAACCGCGTGCTGGGGGCCGCCAGCACCGCCATCCCGCTGGATCGCAATACTCGCGCCATGCTGCCGGCCCAGTGGTAGAACAATCGTGCAGCGATCCGGCTCAAGTTCCATCGGCAACCGCCGATATGCTTAAGACAGGCTTATCCCGATATCGACAACAATGACGCAAGCGCCGCGCCACCGCGGCACTTCCGGGGAGTTCGAGCATGAGCACACCGCTGACCGACGTGGCCGCCACCCAGCCCGGCAAGATGTCACCCGTGACCGATGCGACACCCCAGCAGCGGCTCGAACGCCTGCTGGCCAACCTGACGCCACCGCCCGGCGACTCGCCGGACGAGGCAAACCAGGCGTCCGCGGCCACCCGCAGCGACCTGGCCGAGCCGCTTCAGCGCGTCAACGCGGCGATGAAGAACTACGGCATCGAGTTCGACCTGCACTCGCATGATGGCCGCATCGTGACACGCGTCATCGACCGGGAAAGCGGCGAGCTGATTCGTCAGATTCCCAGCGAGGAGCTGCTGCGCGTCGCCGCCAGCCTCTCGGACATGCAGGGTCGCTTGATCCACATCGAGGCATGAGATTCTCTTGATTTCCCTGTGGCACCCCCGGCACGGCAACGACGACCAGCACTCCACAACGGATCGGCTACGCGATCCGCGGCGCCTGGCGGCGCTGAAGGCGGTGCAGCTGCTCGACACCGAGGACGAGGAGCGCTTCGACCGGCTGACGCGCCTGGCGTGTCGGCTGCTCAACGTGCCCATCGCGCTGGTCAGCCTGGTCGATGAGCGCCGTCAATGGTTCAAGTCGGCCTGCGGCACCACCCTGCGCGAGACGCCGATCGAGCATGCGTTCTGCGGCTACACCATCAACCGGCAGGACACGCTGGTCATCGAGGACGCCCGCAAGGACGCGCACTTCGCCGACAACCCGCTGGTCACGGACGCGCCGCATATTCGCTTCTATGCCGGCACGCCCATTCACGGCCCCGGCCATCAGCCGCTGGGCACGTTCTGTATCATCGACACCCGCCCGCGCACCCTGGGTCCCCACCAGCGCGACATCCTCGAGAGCCTGGCCCGCCTGACCTCGCTGGAGATCGCCCGGCGCCAGGAGACCTCCCGACTCACGGGGGGCACGGCGCCCGGCACCCCGCACCCGGTCGACCCGGCGGCCTTTCTCGGCGATCTGCTGCGTCACATCGAACGGCGCCACATCGCCGGCGACGCACCACGCCTGATCCTCGCGGAACTGCTCGACGACGTGCTGCACTGCCTGCAGGGGGAATACGGGCTGATCGGCGTGATGCAGCCTGCCGACGCCCCCGAGCCCGAGACCCTGGAAATCCTCGGCCTCTCGCTGGGCGACGTCTCGCCCGCCATGCAGGAATTCTTCCTCCACGGCGGCCGCAACCTGTCGATGGCGACGCTCGACGTCATGACCGGCGGCGGCTTCAGCCGGCCGAGCGTGCAGTACCTGGCCCCGCCGGACGTTCAGGCCATGGACGCCTCGCGCCTGCCGGCCACGCACCCGCCGCTGCACAACGCCCTGCTGGTGCCCTTCCTGCGCAACGAGCGCGTCATCGGCACGCTGGTCGTCGCCAATCTGGGCCATGCGCCCGATCCGTCCATCCTGAACGCCCTGGCGCCGCTCAAGCAGCTCGGCGGACGCATGGTGCGCGCCTTCCATGATGCCCGCCAGCGCGACCGGCTGCAGGCCGCGCTCGAGGAGTTCCGCGCCACCCTGGACGCGACCCTGGACGTGATCCTCATCGTCGACGAGGCAAGCCGGCGCTTCAGCTACTGCAACCAGGGCGCCCTGAACCAGCTCGGCTACGGCGAAGCCGAGCTGCTCGCCATGCCCGGCGAGGCACTGAACGCGGCACTGGCGATCGACGCCCTGCACAACCGGCTGTATTCGCTGGACACCGCCACCCGCTCGCTGCGCCTCGAGCTCAACCTGCGCTGCCGGGATGGCGGCGAGATTCCCGTGCAGGCGGTCATCCAGCGCATCACGCACCACGCCACCGGGCGCAGCAACTACATCATCGTCGCCCGCGATCTGCGCGACAGCCTCCAGGCCCAGCGCGAGATCGACTGGATCAGCCGGCACGACATCCTGACCCGCCAGCTCAACCGCTACGGTTTCCTGCAGGCCCTGGCCCACAGCGGCGACGAGGCCGATACCCGGCGTCCGCTGCGCCTGGTCGCCGTCTACGGCACCGACCGCTTCAAGCGGCTCAACGAGGCCCACGGCACCCAGCGGGGCGACGCCACCCTGCAGGAACTGGCCCAGGTGCTGGAGCGGCTGGCCGGCGCGCATCCCGGCACCCTGCTGGCCCGCGTGGGCGGCGACGAGTTCGCGCTGGCCACCCGGGTGGCGGACAGCCACGACGCGGTGGCGCTGACCGAACGCTGGCGCAAGACCGTCGAGAATCACGCCTTCCAGGCCATCGAGGGTCTGCAGCTGACGGTGAGCACCGGCCTGGCGATCGACGCTCAAGGCGACCTGGCGCCGGAGGAACTGCTGCGACGCGCCAACGCCGCCCTGATGCGCGCCAAGCAGGGCGGCCGTAACCGCTTTCGCCAGTACCTGGCGGGCATGCTCGATGAAGTCAGCCGTCACGAGACCCTCGAACGACGGCTGGCCGGCGCCTTCACGCGCGGGGATTTCTTTCTCAACTTCCAGCCGCAGTGGGCGCTGGACGACCTGTCGTCGCCCTGCGGCGCCGAGGCCCTCTTACGCTGGCATGACGAGGAGCTGGGCAGCATCACGCCGGACGTGTTCATCCCGGTACTCGAGGAAAGCGGCATGATGCTGGAGGTGGGCCGCTGGATCATCGAACGCGCCCTGGACAGCCTCGTCGCGGATCGCCACCGCCTGCCCGCCGGCTTCTTCATCAGCGTCAACATCAGCGCCGTTCAGCTGATGGACGACCGGGACCTGCCCGAGTTCATCGTGCAGGCCCTGGCGGCGCGAGACCTGCCCCACGGGGCGCTGGAAGTCGAGGTCACCGAAACGGCGCTCATCCAGTCGCCCCGGCGGGTCGGCAGGCAGCTCGAGCGCCTGCACCGCCAGTCGATCGCCATCGCGCTGGACGACTTCGGCACCGGCTTCTCCTCGCTCTCGCACCTCAAGCAGTTTCCCTTCGACACGGTCAAGATCGACAAGTCCTTCATCGCCGGCCTGCCCGGGGCCAGCGAGGACCGCGCCATCGTCGAATCGCTGCTGACGCTGTGCCACGGCTTCGGTCGTCGCGTCTGCGCGGAGGGGATCGAGACGCCCGCCCAGCTCGACTTCCTCAACCGTCTGCGCTGCCAGCGGGCCCAGGGCTATCTGCTTGCCCGCCCCGAACGCACGCTGCGATTCGGTCCGCCACGCAGCCAGTGACGCCACCGGCGCGGAGAAGGCAAGCTCGGCAAGCCAGGACGGACAGGCAAAAGAAAAGGCCGCGTCGGTAGACTTTCCCGACGCGGCCTCCTCACAGGCGGGTAAAAGCCTACACCTGCATGTTCATCACTTCCTTGTACGCCGACACCATGCGATTGCGCACCTGGGTGCCCATCTCGAAGGCGACGCTGGCCTTCTGCATGTCGACCATCACGTCGTTGAGCGACACCCCCGGCTGGCCGGCCTGGAAGGCGCGGCTGCTGGCCTTCGAGGTCTGCTGCAGGTGATTGATGCGCTCGAGCGAGGACTGCAGGGCGTCGGCGAATCCGCCCTGGCCGACCGTGGTGTCGACGCGACGGGCGGCTGACGACGCACCCGCCTGGGCGGCCAGGCTCTTCATCTGCTCGAGTGCCGACTGCATGGCAGGCGTGCTGCTCATGGAAAATCCTCTCGACGGAAAATGATGCCGCAAGCCTACCAACCCCCCGTCTTCCGGCATGACGGCAAATGACGGACAAAAACCGGGCTTTTCTCGCCTTTAGGGTGACGGCGGCTCCGGATAATGACCTCCATCAAACGACCGCCCTGATTTTGCCGCCCCCCGGGCGCCACGCCCGGCAACAGCGACGACATCATCACACCGGCAAGCAGGCCGCGGCCAGACACAGGATGCTGGAGCCGAATCCGATTATGCGACTTGCAGCGCCCCGGACACGCCGGGACGACCATCACGCCCCTTCCCGGACAGGCCGGACCCTGACGCGGAGGCTCGCATGAGCGACGCCGCCACGTCGTCCTCCTCCGCCAAGCGCCCCGCCACGGGGGGCGGCTCCGCCTCGGCCGCCGGGTGGCTCGACAAGCTGCGCGGCAATCCGCGCATCCCGCTGATCATCGCCGCGGCCGCCGCGATCGCGCTGATCGCGGTGCTGCTGCTGTGGGCCCAGAGCCCCACCTACCGCGTGCTCTACAGCAACCTGACCAACGCCGATGGCGGTCGCATCGTCGGCGAGCTGGACAAGCGCGGCGTTCCCTACCGCTTCAGCGAGGGCAGCGGCGCAATCATGGTCCCCGCCGACCAGGTCCACCTGCTGCGCCTGCAGCTCGCCGAGCAGGGCCTGCCCAAGGGCGGCAACGTCGGCTTCGAGCTGATGGACAACCAGGCCTTCGGCATCAGCCAGTTCGCCGAGCACGTCAACTACCAGCGCTCGCTGGAAGGCGAGCTGGCCCAGTCGATCCAGGCGCTGGGGCCGGTCTCCACGGCCCGCGTGCACCTCTCGCTGGCCAAGCCGTCGGTCTTCGTGCGCGAGCGCGAGCCCGCCAAGGCGTCGGTGGTGCTGACGCTGCAGCCGGGCCGCGTGCTCGGCGAGGGCCAGGTCAATGCCATCGTCCACATGGTCTCGAGCAGTGTCGCCGACCTAGCCACCGACGCGGTCACCGTGGTCGATCAGGACGGCCGCCTGCTGTCGCGCAGCGACGGCGACCTGAACGGTCTCGACGGCACCCAGCTGGACTACGTGCAGAAGGTCGAGAAGAACTACCGCCGGCGCATCGAGCGCATCCTGGCCCCGATCCTCGGCGCCGACAACGTGCGCGCCCAGGTCTCCGCCGAGATCGACTTCTCCCGCCGGGAGCGCACCGCCGAGCACTATGGCCCCAACCAGCCGCCCAACGAGGCCGCGGTGCGCAGCCGCCAGGTCGATGCCACCTATACCGGCGGCGACGAGCTGGCCCGGGGTGTGCCGGGCGCACTGACCAACACCCCGCCCGGCGCGGCCGCCTCGCCCATCGACAATGGCCAGAACGGCCAGAACGGACAAGGCAACGCCGGCCAGGCCCCGGGCAACAATGCGGCCAACAACGCCGCCAACAACCCGAGGGCCAACGCCCAGGGGACCAACGCCCAGGGCAACAACTCGCCCAAGCGTCGCCTGCAGAGCAGCGACACCGTCAACTACGAGGTGGATCGCCAGGTCGACCACGTCCGCTTCGAGCGCGGCGGCGTCGATCGCCTGTCGGTGGCCGTGGTGGTCAATTACCGCGATGCGGTCAACGACCAGGGCGAGACGGTTCGCAAGCCGCTCAGCGACCAGGAGATGGCCAGCATCAACCGGCTGGTGCGACAGGCCGTGGGCTTCTCGGCCACGCGCGGGGATGCCGTCGAGGTGGTCAACTCGCCATTCACCCAGAAGGATACCAGCGTGCCGCCGACGCCCTGGTGGCAGTCGCCCGAGATCATCCAGCTGGCACTGACCCTGGGCCGCTATCTGCTGGTGGCACTCGCGGCGCTGTTCCTGTGGCTGCTGATCCTGCGCCCGCTGATCAAGCGTCAGACGGCGCAGCCGATCGCCCAGGGGGCCTCGGGTGGCGCCCTGCGCACGCCGAGTTCCGCCGAGTCGGCACTGGAATCCGGCGAAGCGGCGAGCGGGGAATCCGCGGCCGCGCCCGAGCCGGTCCAGACACGCCGTCGCCGGCAGTCCTCGGCCTATGAACAGAACCTCAAGGATGTCCGCGAGATAGCCCAGGAAGACCCGCGGCTGGTAGCCATGATCGTCAGAAGCTGGATGAGCGAACAATGAGCGAAATGAGCGGCGCCCGCCGCGGCGCGATCCTGCTGCTCTCGCTGGACGAGGACAGCGCGGCCGAGGTCTTCAAGTTCCTGTCGCCCAAGGAGGTCCAGGAGCTGAGCATGGAGATGGCCGGCCTCGACCAGGTCTCCCACGAGGAGATGGCGAAGGTGCTGGCCGACTTCCACGACGAGGCCGAGCAGTTCAGCGCCATCAACCTGCACTCGAGCGACCACATCCGCTCGGTGCTGACCAAGGCGCTGGGCAGCGAGCGCGCCTCGAGCCTGATCGAGGACATCCTCGAGAGCACCAGCTCCAGCTCGGGCATCGACTCGCTGAACCTGATGGAACCCTCGATGGTCTCGGAGCTGATCCGCGACGAGCACCCGCAGATCATCGCCACCATCCTGGTGCATCTGGAGCGCCATCAGGCGGCGGACGTGCTGCAGCACTTCGACGACAAGTTGCGCAACGACGTGGTGCTGCGTATCGCCACCTTCAGCGGCGTGCAGCCCGCCGCCCTGCAGGAGCTGACCGAGGTACTCAGCGGCATGCTCGACGGCCAGAACCTCAAGCGCAGCAAGATGGGCGGCGTGAGAACCGCTGCCGAGATCCTCAACCTGATGAATGCCTCCCAGGAGGAGGTCGCCATCGAGAACATCCGCGCCCACAGCGAGGACCTCGCCCAGAAGATCGTCGACGAGATGTTCCTGTTCGAGAATCTGGTCGACCTGGACGACCGCAGCATCCAGCTGATCCTCAAGGAGGTCGAGACCAACTCGCTGGTGGTCGCGCTCAAGGGCGCCCCGGACGTCCTGCTCGAGAAGTTCATGGCCAACATGTCGCAGCGCGCGGCACAGATGCTGCAGGAGGACCTGGAGGCCCGCGGCCCCATCCGCGTCTCGCAGGTCGAGGCCGAGCAGAAGGCGATCCTGCAGGTCGTGCGCCGCCTGGCGGACAGCGGCGAGATCGTGCTGAGCGGCGGAGACGACACCTATGTCTGACCGGCTCACCGAGCCCGAACACGACACCGGCGACTGGCAGCGCTGGCAGATGGACGAGCTGGACTCGGCCGCTTCAGGCGTCGATCGCCAGGCCCGCGACCGTGCCCGGCGCGAGGCCATCCGCCGCCGGGCCCTCGAACACCAGGCCCGCCTCGACGCCGAGCGCGAGGCCGCCCGCCGGGAGGCCTACGAGGCCGGCTACCGGGAAGGCCTCGCCAGGGGCGAGCAGGAAGGCCACGCACAGGGGCTGAAGGCGGGTCGCGAGGCCGGCGACGAGCAGATGCGCCAGGAGATCGAGCAGACCCTGCGCCCGCTGCGGCCGCTCGCCGAGCAGTTTCGCGCCGCGCTGGACGAGCTCGATCAGAGCCTGGCCGAACAGCTGGTGGATCTGGCCCTGGCCACGGGGCGGCAGCTGGCCGGCGAGGCGCTGGAGGCACGTCCCGAGGTCATCCTCGACATCGTCCGCGAGCTTCTGCATGTCGAGCCGGCCCTCTCGGGCCGGCCGCGCCTGTGGCTGCATCCGGCGGACCTGACGCTGGTCAAGGCCCACCTGGGTCACGAGTTCGAGGCCGCCGGCTGGCAACTGCAGCCCGACGACACCATCCAGCGCGGCGGGTGTCGCGCCACCAGCGCCAGCGGCGATCTGGACGCCACGCTCGAGACCCGCTGGGCGGCCATCGCCGACCAGGTGCGACGCCGTCACGGCGAGCCCGGCGACGGTTCGGCCGAAGCGTCGTCAGCGGATAGCGAGAACGGCGCATGAGCGTGATGCCGAGTGCCCCCAACCCCTACCAGCAGCACTGGCAGGACGCCCTGGCGGGGATGCAGCGCCGGGTCACCGGCCTGCCCGGCTATCGGGCCAGCGGGCGCATCGTGCGCGCCACCGGCCTGGTGCTCGAGGCCGTGGGGCTGCGGGTGCCGCTGGGCAGCGCCTGTCGCATCGAGCTGTCGCCGCATGTCGGCACTCCCGACGCTCGGCCGCAGCCCCGCTTCGCCGAGGCCGAGGTGGTGGGGTTCTCGGGCGAAAGGCTCTTCCTCATGCCGCTGGAGGAGATCAGCGGCCTGCTGCCCGGCTCCCGGGTCTTTCCCCTCGGCGAGGGCCAGGACGCCCAGAGCAGCGCCCGACGCTTCCCGCTGGGCGATCACCTGCTGGGCCGCGTGCTGGACGGCAACGGTCGCCCGCTGGATGGCAAGGGCCCCTTGCACGATGTGCCCCATGCGCCGCTGGCCACGCCCCCTTTCAACCCGCTGTCCCGGGCGCCCATCGAGACCCAGATCGATGTCGGCATCCGTGCCATCAACGGCCTGCTGAGCGTCGGCCGCGGCCAGCGCATGGGGCTGTTCGCCGGCTCCGGGGTCGGCAAGTCGGTACTGCTGGGGATGATGGCGCGCTACACCCGGGCCGACGTCATCGTCGTCGGACTGATCGGCGAGCGCGGCCGCGAGGTGCAGGACTTCATCAACAACATCCTCGGCGAGGAGGGCCGCCGGCGCGCCGTGGTGGTGGCCGCCCCGGCCGACACCTCGCCGCTGCAGCGCCTGCAGGGCGCCGCCTACGCCACGCGCCTGGCCGAGGACTTTCGCGATGCCGGCCGCAACGTGCTGCTGATCATGGACTCGCTGACGCGCTATGCCATGGCCCAGCGCGAGATCGCCCTGGCGATCGGCGAACCGCCGGCCACCAAGGGCTACCCGCCCTCGGTGTTCGCCAAGCTGCCCAGCCTGGTGGAGCGTGCCGGCAACGGCCCCCGTGGCGGCGGCTCGATCACCGCCTTCTATACCGTGCTGACCGAGGGCGACGACCAGCAGGACCCGATCGCCGACTCGGCGCGGGCCATTCTCGACGGCCATATCGTGCTCTCCCGCGCCCTGGCCGAGGGCGGCCACTATCCGGCGATCGACATCGAGGCATCGATCAGCCGCGCGATGACCGCCGTCGTCGACGACGACCAGTGGCGCCGGGCCCAGCAGTTCAAGCAGATGGTCTCGCGTTACCAGCGCAATCGCGACCTGATCAGCGTCGGCGCCTACACGCCGGGCCACGACCCGCAGCTCGACCAGGCCGTCTCGCTCTACCCGCAGCTGGAACGCTTCCTCCAGCAGCGCATCGACGAACGCGCGAATATCGAGGAAACCCGCCAGCTTTTGCAGGCATTGATCCAGACCGGCAACCGGTAGTCTGGGCCATCATCGAGGTGAACCGTCATGTCGCAAGCGTCCCCCCTGGAAACCCTGATCTCGCTGACCCGCGAGAAGCGCGATACCGCCAGCCAGCGGCTGGTGGCGCTGCGGCGTGCCCGACAGGATGCCCAGACCCAGCTCGAGACGCTGCAACGCTATCGCCAGGAGTACCGCGAAAAGCTGCAGACGGCCATGCAGCGCGGCATCGGGCCCGACAGCTGGCGCAATTACGAGCAGTTCCTGCGCTCGCTGGACGCCGCCATCGAGCGCGCCCGCCAGTCGCTGGGCGAGCGCGAGCGCCAGCTCGGCCAGGGCCAGCAGCACTGGCAGCAGGAGCAGCGACGGCTGTCCGCCTACGACACCCTGGAGACCCGCCGCCAGCAGCGCGAACAGCGCCGCGAGCTGAAGCGCGAGCAGCGCCAGAACGACGAGATGGCCAATACCCTGCTGCTGCGGCGCGAGTCGCGCACCGCGTCTCACGAGTCCAGTCACTGAGGAGGTAACCCCCTACCATGGCCCTGTCAGCACTGGCCCCCGCCACGGGGACGCCCCCTTCCTCCACCGGCAGCAGCGCCGGCAGCACACCCGCCACGCCGGCCGGGCTGTTCGCCGGTCTGCTGGCCAAGCTGGGCAATGCCGACGCGGCCGATGCGGAGACGGCAGGCGCTCCGGGCACCGGAAAGACGGACCTGGCGACGGCGCTCGAGCAGCTCGCCGCCCAGCTGAAGGGCCGCCCGGACCAGGGATCACTCAAGGATACCCTGCGTGCCCTGCTGCAGGCGTCCGGTGACGGCTCGCCGGTGTCAAGTGCCCAGGACACGCCCCTCGACACGCTGCTCAAGCGGCTGTCCGCCGATCCGGGCTCCGACCAGAAAGGCAAGCCGGCCGACGCCGAGTCGCTGGTCGACCAGCTGGCCGCCCTGCTCCAGCCGCTGCTGGCGGACAAGGCCGACAGGCAGGCGGCGCTCGACCTCTCGGCCCTGCATCAGCGCCTGCCGCGTGAGGCGTCCGCCGGCGGTGATACCTCGCTGGATGCCATCCGTCAGCGACTGGACGCCATCGCCGGTACCCCGGGACGCATGTCCGATCACGCCGATGCGCCGATGACCCCGGCGGGCATGGACTCGTCCGGCGCCCGTCAGCCGGGCATGAGCGCCCTGCCCGTCGACACGCTGCCGGCCGGTCGCAACCCGGGCGGGAATGCCGACGGCACTACCCCGCCGCCGCTGTTCCAGGCCCTGCAGACGGCGACAGCGGCCACCGGTGGCAATGCCGCGACACAGTCGATGACAGCGGCCACGGCTGGCGACGCCAAGCACAACTGGCAGGGCGCCCTGCTGGATGCGGCCCGGGGCGATGCCACCCAGGCACCGCTGAACACCTTCGCCGCCCAGGCCGGCGGCACAGCGGGACATGCCGCCGGCGCGGCCTCCACGCCCGCACCGGCGACCGCGACACTGAGCGCTCCCGTGGCCTCCGCCCAGTGGCAGCAGGGGCTCGGCCAGCAGCTGATTCAGCTGCATCAGCGCGGCGGCCAGCAGGTCCAGTTGCACCTGCACCCCGCCGAGCTGGGGCCGCTGTCGGTCCAGCTGAAGGTCGACGACCAGCTGGCCCAGGCCCAGTTCCTGTCCCACAATCCGCAGGTCCGGGCCGCCATCGAGCAGGCCATTCCGCAACTGCGGGCCGCCCTGAACGAGGCCGGCATCCAGCTCGGCGAGGCCATGGTCGGCGAGCAGCCCCAGCCGGGCCAGCAGGATGCGTCCGGCGGTTCCGGCCGCCCGGCATCCGGCGCCCCGGGGGCCCTGGCTCAGGGCGCCAGCGGCCCTGGTGACGAGGGCGTCGACGGCGAAGCCGGCATGACGATCACCGCGCCACCGGGCTCGCGCGTCGGCGGCGTCGATCTCTACGCCTGATCCATCGCACTGCGCAGGAGGCCGGCGGCTGCCGGGCGTATCACCCCCCGTCGGCCGCCGGCAAAGCCCCGAGTTGACCCCGGATGCACGCCCTTTTTCCGCCATCCCGGGCGCGGCGCAGGACGCATACTCCCCCCACCTGCAATCCACGACGGCGTAATCAATGGCCAAGACAAAGACCGACGGCAAGAGCCGCAAGCCCTGGTGGCTGCTGGGCTTATTGATCATCCTCATCTCGGGTGCCTGCTCGGCCGGCGTCTATTTTCTGCTGGAGTCGCGCATCTCGTCGGCCAGCCAGACCGGTACCGAGGAGGCGGCGCCCCAGGAACCGGCCACGCCCATCTTCGTGACCATCGATCCGTTCACGGTCAACATCCAGAGCGACGACTATTCCCAGCGGCTGCTCTACATCGGCCTGTCCCTCAAGGTACTCGACGACCAGACCCGGGAAGCGCTGCTGACCTACATGCCTCAGGTCCGCAGCCGCCTGCTGATGCTGCTGTCCGGCCAGAAGGCCGGGGATCTGGTGACACCGGCCGGCAAGCAGTCGCTCTCGCAGGCGATCCTGGCCCTGTTCGACAAGCCGTTCGCGAACGCCCAGAAGCCGCTTCAGGTGGAAGACGTGCTCTACACCGACTTCATCGTGCAATAGACCATGGCTCAAGACGATCTCCTGTCGCAGGACGAAATCGATGCCTTGCTCAAGGGCGTCAGCGGCGAAGAGGAAAGCGGTTCGGAAAGCGAGGCGCAACGCGGCGGCTCGCGCATCCGCCCGTATGACCCGGCCACCCAGCACCGCATCATCCGGGAACGCCTGCACGCGCTCGACATCATCAACGAGCGCTTCGCCCGCCAGTTCCGGATGAGCCTGTTCAACCTGCTGCGCCGCAGTGCCGACATCACCGTCGAGGCCGTTCGCTATCAGAGCTACAGCGACTTCTCGCGGCATGTGCCGGTGCCGACCAACATCAACCTGATTTCCATGAAACCCCTGCGCGGCACGGCCCTGGTGCTGTTCCCGCCCAACCTGGTGTTCATGGTGGTCGACAACCTGTTCGGCGGCGACGGGCGCTTTCTGACCAAGTCGGAAGGCCGCGAGTTCACGCACACCGAACAGCGCATCATCCAGCGCCTGCTGCGCCTGGCCATCGACGCCTACCAGGACGCCTGGAAGTCGGTCTATCCGCTGGAGATCGGCTACACCCGCTCGGAGATGCAGGTCAAGTTCGCCAACATCACCAGCTCGCCCAACGAGATCGTGGTCACCAGCACCTTCCATCTGGAAGTCGGCAACCTGTCCAGCAACTTCCAGATCTGCATGCCCTACTCGATGATCGAGCCCATCCGCGATCTGCTGTCCGGCCCGCTGACCGACAGCAACGCCGAGGAAGACCGGGTGTGGGGCGAGCGCATGGCCGACGAGGTCAAGGAATCGCAGATCGAGCTGGTGGCCAATTTCGTCGACATCACCACGACCCTGGGGCGGGTGATGTCGCTGAAGAGCGGCGACGTGCTGCCCATCGAGCTGCCGGATATCGTCACCACCAGCGTCGACGGCGTGCCGGTCATGCAGTGCGAGTACGGCAGCCAGCACGGGCAGCGGGCGTTGCGCGTGCGCCGCCTGATCGACCATGTCCAGTCCCACGCCAAATTTGCTCCCGGGCCGAGCGGAGTCAAGGAATCCGAGAATGACTGATCCCAACAAACCCGATCAAAACAGCGCCGACGACGATTGGGCGAAGGCCATGGCCGAGCAGGCCGGCGAGGAGCCGGCGGCCGAGGACGATCCCTGGGCCGCCGCCTTCGCCGAACAGGCCGAGGCCGAGCACCAGCCCGACGAGCCACCGGAGCCGGCCGCCGACACCAGCCGGGCCCGCGCCGCCGGCGACACGGTCTTCAAGCCGCTGGACGACGGCAGTGACGGCCAGTCGTCGATGCGCGACCTCGAGATGATCATGGACATCCCGGTCAAGCTGACCGTGGAACTGGGCCGCACGCGCATCACCATCAAGCAGCTGCTGGAACTGGCCCAGGGCTCGGTCATCGAGCTCGACGGCCTGGCCGGCGAGCCCATGGATATCCTGATCAACGGCTACCTGATCGCCCAGGGCGAGGTGGTGGTGGTCGATGACAAGTACGGCATCCGCGTCACCGAGATCATCACCCCCTCCGAGCGGGTGCAGAAGCTCAACCGATGAGCGCGAGCGATGCGGCACAAGGCGCCACGCCCGGTGGCGACAACCTGCTGGAACTGGCGATGCTGGGCAAGACCGCCCTGGCGCTGGCGGTGGTGGTGGGCATCATCCTGCTGTGCAGCTATGCCCTGCGCCGGCTCAATGCCGGTCGCGGCCAGGCAGGCCGTCACCTGAAGGTCGTGGCCAGCGCCGCGGTCGGCCAGAAGGAGCGCGTGGTGGTGGTTCAGGTCGAGGAAACCTGGCTGGTGCTGGGTGTCGGCGGCGGCCAGGTCAATGCCCTGCACCATTTGCCCGCGCCGTCCGAACCGCCCGAGCCCCCCGCCGCCGACGGTGGCGGCTTCGCCACGCGCCTGGCGAGCGCCCTGCGACAGGGCAAGGCGCGCTCGGGGGATGACGGAGCGTCGTCATGAGCGCATTCCGACAGGTGCGGCCCCATCACCCCGGCTGGCTGCGGCTCGTTCTGCTCGCGGCACTGGTCCTGCTGCCCGGGATCGCCGTGGCCCAGTCGATCCCCGGGTTGACCAGCCAGCCCCTCGAGGACGGCGGCCAGCAGTGGTCGCTGAGCCTGCAGCTGCTGCTGCTGCTCAGCGCCATGGCCTTCCTGCCGGCCATGCTGCTGATGATGACCAGCTTCACGCGGATCATCATCGTGCTGAGCCTGCTGCGCACCGCCATGGGCACCCAGGCCACGCCGCCCAACCAGGTGCTGCTCGGCATCGCGCTGTTTTTGACCTTCTTCATCATGTCGCCGACGCTGCACGATGCCTACGAGCAGGCCTGGGTACCGCTCTCGGAGAAGCAGATCGGTCTGGAAACCTTCGTCGAGCGCGCCAGCGACCCGTTTCGCGAATTCATGATGGCCCAGACCCGCGAGCCGGATATCGCCCTGTTCGCCAGGCTGGCCAATGTCGGCGAGATGCAGGGCCCCGAGGACGTGCCCATGCGCGTGCTGCTGCCCGCCTACGTCACCAGCGAGCTGAAGACCGCCTTCCAGATCGGCTTCACCATCTTCATCCCGTTCCTGATCATCGACCTGGTGGTGGCCAGCGTGCTGATGTCGCTGGGCATGATGATGGTGCCGCCGGTGACCATCTCGCTGCCCTTCAAGCTGATGCTGTTCGTGCTGGTCGACGGCTGGCAGCTGCTGATCGGCTCGCTGGCCCAGAGCTTCCACCTATGACCCCCGAGCATCGTCCCCTTTCCTCGACGGAGCGCCTGCCATGACACCGGAAATGGTAATGAGCCTGGCCTACCAGGGCATGAAGGTCACCCTCTTTCTCGCCGGCCCGCTGATCCTGACGGCGCTGGCCATCGGCCTGCTGGTGAGTCTGTTCCAGGCGGCCACCCAGATCAACGAGATGACCCTGACCTTCATTCCCAAGATTCTCGGCGTGTTCGGCGTGTTGGTGCTGGCCGGCCCGTGGCTGATCAAGCTGATCACCAACTTCACCACCGAGCTCTTCCACAACATACCGCTGATGCTCGGCTAGGGCCGTCGGCCTCCCCATGCTCGAGGTCACCTACGACCAACTCCACGCCTGGCTGGTCGCCTTCTTCTGGCCGTTCGTGCGCCTGCTCGCCTTCATCATGGCCGCGCCGCTGTGGGGGCACGACAGCATTCCCCGTCAGGCGCGGATCGGCCTGGCGGCGCTGATGGCCTACGTGATCGCGCCCTCGCTGCCCCCGCTGCCCGCGGTGCCCATCGTCTCGTGGCCGGGGCTGGGCATCCTCGTCGAGCAGCTGCTGATCGGCGTGGCGATGGGGCTGGTCATGCACGTCACGCTGTCGGTGGTGATGGCCGCCGGCGAGTACATCGCCCTGAAGATGGGGCTCGGCTTCGCCACCTTCTTCGCCTCGGACATCGGCGAGAACACCGTGGTCCTGGCGCGCTTTTTGTACATGATCACCCTGCTGATGATGCTGGCCCTCAACGTGCACCTGATGGTCATCGAGATTCTCGCCGATTCCTTCACCGCCCTGCCGATCGGCGCTCACCCCCTGGATGCCGACGCCTTCGCCGCGATCGCCCGCTACGGCGGTACCATCTTTCGTTCCGGCCTGCTGCTGGCCCTGCCGGTGATCGCCGCGCTGATGATCATTAACCTGTCCATGGGCATCCTCAACCGGGCCTCGCCACAGCTGACGATCTTCTCGATCGGCTTTCCGCTGACGCTGACGGCGGGCCTGGCCCTACTGATGGTGCTGATGATGGACTTCAGCCGCTTCCTGGAAAACCTCTTCCAGCAGGGGCTGAACATGCTCCAGCAGGTCATTGCGCTCATGGCGGGATGAGTGACCCGCCAAAGAAAACGCCTTCGAGGAAACTCGAAGGCGTTTTCTTTGCTGCGCTGATACTCGGGACGAGGGGATTACAGCATCTGGAACAATGACATGCCGCGCATGTCGACGAAGGCCTTCTGGGAGGCCTGTAGCCCCACCTGACGCAGGCTGTAATCGGATACCGCCTTGGAATAATCGAGATCGACCAAGTCGGACAGAGTCGATTTGTAGTTCAGCGAACGGTTGCTGCTGATGCTATCCAGTTCGTCGAGCTCGTTCAGGCGAGCCCCGACCGAGGCCCGGGTCGTCAGGACGTTGTCCAGGCTGTTGTCCAGCTGGCGGCTGACCGTCGACAAGGTGTTATCCAGCTGCGCCTTGTCCGTGGGAGTCTCGGCAGGAGATTCAAGTACATTCAACGCGTTTTCCAGCGTGGAGAAGAGGCTGTGATCCTTGCCGCGACTCACGTCAAGCCTATCACCCACGACGGGGGTTCCCTCGAGCGTCATCGAGATACCACCGAATTTCACGGGATCACCAATGTTGCCCGTTTTAGAGCTTGTCGAGCCGGACGTCTTGTTGGTCAAATCATAGCCGAACTTCCCGGTGCCGGCATTGTAGCTGGTAATCTCCAAGGCGAATGAGTCACCGTACTCCGCGTTGCTTGCATCCGCCGTGTGGGGGCCGGAAAACCGCAATGTGCTGGGAGCACTGGTCGTTGCATCAGCCACATAGTCCGCCCCGCTATGCACACCAGAAAAGACCTTTTGGCCGCTGTCTCCAACTGCCATCTGACGGGAGGCATCGACCTGCTGATGCCGCACTGTATCGGCACCCTTGTACGTGATCTTGCCGCCGTCCTCGACGAAGGGTGGCGCATTATCCTTGATACCACCGAATAGGTACGACCCATTACCATCCGTGGTATTGGCCATGCCTTGCAGGCTTTCGTAGATGCCCCGTAACTGGCTCGCTACCGATGTCCTGTCAGCATTGCTGAGGGTGTCGTTGCTTGCCTGGATAATCAGCGTCTTGGCACTGGTAACCGCCTTGCTCACGCTATTGAGCACGCTTTCTTCCTGCGACAGAGCATTACGCGCGGACACACGTGAATCACTATATTGCTGGCTGACGGCCAGCGACTGGGAAACCCCTACGGCCCTTGAAGCTGACTGAGGGTCATCCGAAGGCGTGACCACACGCCGCCCGGTAGCCAACTGTTGCCCGACCTCGAGAAAATCGCTCTGTTGGCGATTCATGGCCGACAGTCTCGAATCGAACATGGTCAGCGTGCTGATACGCATGACGAAAAACTCCCGTGAACCGGTTAACGAATGCCCAGAATGCTGTCGAAGACCGTGCTGGCGGTCTGGATGACCTTGGCGTTGGCCTGATAATACTGCTGAAAGCGGATCAGATTGGCCGCTTCCTCGTCGAGATTGACGCCGGACTCGGACTGTTGGACCTGCTTGAGCTGTTCGGTCAGGGTATTCTGGGCATCCAGATTGGCCTGGACGACATTGGTACGGTTGCCCACGTCGCTGACCATCGAAGCGTAGGACTCGCTAAGGCTCGCCTTGCCGCCGACCAGATCGGCATTCTGCAGGTTCTGGAGTTTCAGGGCATTGGCATTGTCGCCGGCCGCATCGGTTTCCGCCGCAGCGATCTTGGACGTGTCGTGGATGACGTTATTGAGTGTGCCAGCCAGATTGCGTGTCGGCTGCAGCTGATAGACATCGCCATTTTTCAGGTTGGCCTTGTTGTCCACGGTCAGCGTGACGCCATCGAAACTTAGCTTGCCACTATCCCAGGTAACCTCACTGCTATCCAGCTGGGCCCCCGTATCCAGGCGCGTTACGGAAAATTCATCCTGGTTTTTATCATAACGCAGCTCATAGTCCCCTGAAGTCACCTTCGAGACATCACTGAACTCGGCCGAGAAATTGGCCGTGCCGTTGTTGGTGTCCTTGCTGAAGACCGTGGGTCCACCGATGTCAAAGAAGTCACCGCCCGGATCGCCGTTCAGGTCCTGACCCGCGCGGTGCTGGTCGTTGAAGCCGGCGGCCAGCGACAGCGCCATCTGCCCCAGCTGGTTCTGGGTCTTGTCCAGGGTTTCGCGACGGAAGGTCATCAGCCCGCCGAGGGTGCCGCCCTCGAAGGTCGAGTCCCGCAGCTCGACCTGGCTGCCACCCGGGTCGTTGTAGGCCACCACCGTGCGCGAAGGATCGGCGGACGACGGCACGGCTTCCAGCGTGTAGCTGCGATTGCCGGCGACCAGCGGCTGGCCATTGCCGAGCATGACGTTGTAGGTGTCGCCGTCCTGCACGCTCAGCGAGACATCCAGCCGCTCGCTGAGCGTGGCCACCATGTGGTCGCGCTGATTGAGCAGGTTGTTGGGGATGTCGCCGGTCTTGGCCTTGGTCAGGGAGATCTGGCGATTCAGCTTGGCGAGCTGGTCGGCCGTGTTGTTGATCTGGGTGACCTCGTCGCGAATCTGGCCGTTGATGCCCGACTGCATGTCGTCCAGGTAGCTGTCGAAGGCACGGAACTGACCCGTAAGGGTATCCGCGGTGCCGATGACACCTTGCCGTGCGGCCGGATCGGACGGTGCACCGGCGAGGTCCTCCATCGAGGAAAAGAAGCTCTGCATCAGCGGGGCCAGGCCGGAATCACTGTCCGCCAGCAGATTGTCGATCTGACTCGCCTGGGTATTGTAGGTCTCGAGCGCGCTGGAACGGCTGGTGGCCGCATTGAGCTGCGAGGCGATGTACTGGTTGAACTGACGTTCGACATCGTTGACCTGAACGCCCCCGCCCGCCGGCTGGGTTTCACCGAGCTGGGTGACCTGACGGTTGTAGCCCGGCGTATAGACATTGCTGACGTTGGTGCCGGCGGTCTGCAGGGCGACCTGGGCGGCGTTGAGACCGCTCAGGCCGGTGGAAAAGAGGCTCATGTGGCTATCCCGATCTGGCTATTGTCTGAGATATCGGCCGAGCGCCGAAGAACTTGAGCGCCCCCGGAGTCGATCAGAACAGGCGCGAGGGCACCTGCTCCAGGCTGAACGGATCGCCTGTCGCGTGCCCTGACTGCGCCTGCGCCACGTCCCGGGCACCGGCACTCGTCGCCGGCTGCTGCAGGGACTCCATCACGGCGATCAGCTTGTCGGCGTAGCGCGGGTCGGTGGCATAGCCGCCCGCCTGCAGGGCACGTGCCGCCTGGGCGCCATCCGTCGCGGTCACCACCCCGGCGTAGCGCGGGTTGTCGCCGATCAGCCGCGCGTAATCGGTGAAGGCCGCCTGATAATCGTCATAGACCCGGAAGCGATCCACGCGCCGTTCAGGGCGACTGTCGGCGTACTCGGTGGTGGCGATGTCGGTGGTCTCCCCGCGCCACTGGCTGCCGGCCTTGATGCCGAACAGGTTGTGGCTGTTGCCGCCGTCGGCGGTGGGAATCTCGTAGCGCCCCCAGCCCGTTTCCAGGGCGGCCTGTGCGAGGATCAGCTCGGCCGGCACACCGGTCTGTCGCGCCGCCGCTTCGGCCGGACCGCGCAGCGAATCGACGAAACGCGCCACATGCGCCGGGCGGGTGTCCTCTCCCCGCGAGGGAGTCTCGGGAGCCGGCTGACCGGCAGCCTGTGCCGCCGAGCGGGCATCCAGCGCACCGAGGAAGCCGCGCTCGCGGGCGGTCGACGCGACGGCAGCCTCGCCCGCGTCACTTTTCAGCACCCGCGGCGTTCCCCGCGGAATGCCGGCGATCAACGGCTCGCCCGCGCGCTCGCCGCCGGGCACCATGCCTGAGCTCTGCAACTGTTCGACCAGTTTCTCCGCCAGCCCGAAGCCCTTGCCCGACAGCTCCTGCGCCCACTGCTTGTCGAGCATTTCCGTGTAGAACCGTGCCTGCTGACTGTCGAGCAGCCCCGACTGGGGCGTGGCCTCGCGCATGCTCTTGAGCATCATGCGCAGGAAGATCGCCTCGAAGTCCCTGGCCGCCGACTTCACCCCCTCCTGCGGGTTCTCGCGAGCGGTATGCTTGAGCCGCTGCAGGCCCTGCAGATCGAGCGCGAACTGGCTGCCCAGGTTGTTGACCGTCATCAGATGATCTCCAGCTTGGCCCGCAGCGAGCCGGCCGCCTTGAGGGCCTGCAGGATCGACATCAAATCCTGTGGCGTGGCACCCAGCGCATTGAGCGCACTGACCACCTTCGCCAGGTCCGCGCTGGTCTGCACCATCTGCAGCGAGCCGCCTTCCTGGGAGACCGACACGTTGGCGTTGGGCACCACCGCCGTCTGGCCCTGGGAAAACGCATTGGGCTGGCTGACCTGCGGGTTGGAGCTGATGGTGACCGACAGGTTGCCGTGGGCCACCGCCGCCTGGTGCAGCGTCACGCTGCTGTTGAGTACCACTGACCCCGTCCGCGAGTTGATGACCACCCTGGCGGGTTCCTGCCCGAGCGCCAGGTCGATGTTCTGCACCCGCGCCATGAAACGCACCCGGTCGTTGCTGTCGGCCGGCGCCTGCAGGCGGATGACCCGCCCGTCGACCGCCGCGGCCACCGGCGCGCCGAACTCGCGATTGATCGCCGCCACGGCACGCTGGGCGGTATCGAAGCTGTACTCGTTCAGTTGCAGGTCGAGCGTGCCGTCACGCCCCAGGGCCAGCGGCACCGCTCGCTCGACGGTCGCCCCGCCGTTGATGCTGCCGCCGGCCTGCTGATTGATCGAGACGCTGCTGCCCGCGGCCTGGGCACCGGCGCCGCCGACGAAGACATTGCCCTGGGCCATGGCGTACACCTGCCCGTTGGCCCCCTTCAGCGGGGTCATCAGCAGGGTGCCGCCACGCAGGCTGCGGGCATTGCCCACGGAGGACACCACGACGTCGATCGGCTGCCCCGGGCGCGCGAAGGGCGGCAGCTCGGCGGTGACCATGACCGCCGCCACGTTCTTGAGCTGCATGTTGGTGCCCTCGGGCACGCTGATCCCCAGCTGGTTGAGCATGTTGGTCAGGCTCTGGGTGGTGAACGGCGCCTGGGTGGTCTGGTCACCCGTACCGTCGAGCCCCACCACCAGCCCGTAGCCCACCAGGGCGTTGTTGCGCACGCCGGCGAACGAGGCCAGGTCCTGAAGCCGCTCCGCCCGGGCCGGCATGGCCAGCAGGCAGGCCAGCAGGATACCGAGGCACCACAGCCACGGCCTGACGACGTCGGAGGAAAGGGTCTGCGTTTTCATGATTTCCCGGGCCCTCCTTCGCTCAGAACGGCGAGATGTTGAGGAAGAAGCGCTGCAACCAGCCCATGGTCTGCGCCTCGTTGATGTAGCCATTGCCGACGTACTCGATGCGGGCGTCCGCCACCTGGGTGGACATCACGCTGTTCTGGTCGCTGACGTACTCAGGATCGACCACGCCGGCGAAGCGGATGAACTCGGTGCCCTGGTTGATGGCGATCTGCTTCTCGCCCTGAACCTGCAGGTTGCCGTTGTAGAGCACGTCGGTCACGGTGACGGTGATGGTGCCGGTGAAGCTGTTGTTCGCCGACGCCCCGCCGCTGCCGGAAAAGTCGTTCTTGCCCTCGACATCGAAGCCGTACTTGCCCAGCTTTTTCAGCCCATGCGGCAGGGAATTCAACCCCAGCGTGGCGCTGCCGTCGCGCCCGGCATTGGCCGAGGAACTCTTGCTGGCACTGACGTTCTCGTCGAGCACGATGGTCAGCACATCGCCGACCTGGCGCGGTCGGCGATCCTCGAACAGCGGCTGATAGCCACTGGCCGGCTGGTAGATGGCCCCGTTGGGCACCGGCGGCGGCGGGGGCTGCAGGGCGATCTTCTCCTGCTCGCCGACCACCGACGGCCGCGGCATCTGGGCGCATCCCGTCAGTATCAGCGCCAGCAGCAGCGCCGTGCCGACGCCGACATGGCGGGTGATTCGCGGTAGCCGGTCATTCATGGGCGTGGGATCTCGTCATGTCGCTGCGTTTACAGCTGGGCCAGGCGCGCCAGCATCTGGTCCGACTTCTCGACGGCCTTGCTGTTGATCTCGTAGGCGCGCTGGGTCTCGATCATGCCGACCATCTCCTCCACCACGTTGACGTTGGAGGTTTCGACATAGCCCTGGTAGAGCACACCGGCGCCGTTGTTGCCGGGCAGGTTCTGCGCCACCGGGCCCGAGGCATCGGTCTCCAGGTAGAGGTTCTCGCCGACGCTCTCCAGCCCCGCGGGGTTGGTGAAGTTCGCCAGTGTCAGCTGACCGACCTGGGTCGACTGGGTGGTGCCCGGCTGGGTCACGGAGACGATACCGTCGCGGCTGACCGATACCGACAGCGCGTTCTGCGGGATGAAGACCGCCGGCTCGATGGGATACCCGCTGGAGGTGACCAGCTGGCCGTTCTGGTTGACCTGGAAGCTGCCGTCGCGGGTATAGGCGGTGGTGCCGTCCGGGCGCTGGACCTGGAAGAAGCCCTTGCCGTTGATCGCCAGATCGCGGGAATTCTCGGTATTCTCCAGATTGCCCTGAGTGTGCAGGCGCTCGGTTGCCACCGGGCGAACGCCGCTGCCGACCTGGAAGCCGGAGGGCAGGTTGTCCTGCACGGTCGACTGGGCACCGGGCTGACGCAGGTTCTGGTAGAGCAGATCCTCGAAGACCGCCCGGGAACGCTTGAAGCCGTTGGTGCTGACGTTGGCCAGGTTGTTGGAAATCACATCCAGCTGGGTTTGTTGCGCCTCGAGACCGGTCTTGGCGGTCCACAGCGATCGAATCATCTCGTTGACTCCCTGGAAATCGACACTCAGCCGGTGACGGACAGCAGGCTGTTGGCCCGTTGCGCGTTCTCGTCGGCGCTGGAGATCACTTTCATCTGCATGTCGTAGCGGCGCGCGCTGTCGATCATGGCCACCATGGCCTCGGTAGGGCTGACGTTGCTGCCCTCGAGCGCCCCGCTTACCACCCGCACGGTGTCATCGGCCTGCAGGGCGGCCGGCGCCTGGCCGTTGGCTCCGGGGCGGGGACGAAACAGGCCGTCGTCGCCACGCACCAGATCGCCGGGCTGCGGGTTGACCAGCTTGAGCTGGCCGGCCGGCCCCCGTGCCACCGGGTCGGTGCCCGGCACCTGGGCGCTGAGCGTGCCGTCGCTGCCAATGCGCACATCCGCGCCCAGCGGCACCACGATCGGCCCGTTGACGCCCAGCACCGGGCGGCCCTGCACGGTGACGACGCCGTTGGCATCGACCTGCAGGTCACCGCGCCGGGTATAGGCCTCGCCATCGGGCGTCTGCACCGACAGCCAGCCATCGCCGTCGATCGCCACGTCCATCGGTCGCCCGGTGGTGTTCAGCGGCCCCGCCGAGAAGTCGCTGCCCGGCGTGGAGGCCATCACGGAAGCCCGCGTGGGCAAGCCCTCGCCCTGCACCGGCACGGCGCGCATGGCGTTGAGCTGACCGCGAAAGCCCGTCGTCGTCACGTTGGCCAGATTGTTGTTGATCACCGCCTGCTGATCCATGCTCTGGCGGGCGCCGCTCATGGCGGTATAGAGAAGACGATCCATGCTGTTGGGTTTCCGGCTGGACAGTTGCTCCCCCGGGCCGGCCACTAGCCGGCCCGGCGGCCCACGACATCAGCGCAGCTGCGCGATCTGGTCCATCACCTCGGACTGGGTGCGGATCGAGTTGGTATTGGCCTGGTAGTTGCGCTGGGCGATGATCAGGTTGACCAGCTCCTGGGTCAGGTCGACGTTGGACTGCTCCAGGGTTTCCGGGGCGATGCTGCCGAACTGGCCGACACCGGCGGTACCCAGAACTTCAGCCCCCGAGGATTCGGTCGCTGCCCACATGTTGTCGCCGGAGGCCTTGAGCCCTTCCGGGTTCCGGAAGTTGGCCAGCGTGATCTGACCGGCCGCCACGGACTTTTCGTTGCTGTAGTTGCGCATCACCGTGCCGTCGTCGGCGATGCTGATGCCAATCAACGAGCCCGACGTATAGCCATTCTGGGTCAGCGTATTCTGGGTGGAATCATTGGCAAACTGGGTGGTTCCGGACAGATCCATGGCAAAGCTCAACGGCTGATTCGCACCACCATCCACCGGAAAACTCACTTCTGCAGCTGAACTAGCAACCCCCGGGTTTTCGACATTGGCGTCAGAATAAGCATTATTGAGGTCATAGTAACCCGCGGCCGCATTTCCATTACTTTCACTAACACTGGAACTGGCCAAACTAAGCTGAAAGCCGGCTTTGACTATACCTACAACCTCACCATCCGCACGCTTGTTTGGATTATCCGGAGTAGGAGTAGTAGGGTCGTTAAGCTCGGAGTACTGCGCAAGCTGGCCATTGCCATCGAACTTGACCCAGGAACTGTTCTGCAGGTAGCTGTTGTCCACACCGGCACCCGTACCGGTAAAGGCGAGCTTGCCGTCAACGGCGGTGGTTACCTTCCACTGATTATCGCCAACCTTCTCAAAATAATTCGTGACATTGCGCGTATTGCCTAGGGAATCATACGCCGTATAACTGTTCGAATAATTATACTTCAGATCAATATTGAGCGGGCTTCCCGTGGAATCATAAGCACCCGAACTATCCACCTTGACGAGGTCGCCATTGGCATCGACTGCCTGCAGGCTGACCTTGTTCTTGTCGGCATCAGCGGCACTGGCGCCGGCATCCATATTGTAGACCGACGTCACGCGGCTGGTCGCCGAGGCCGGCATGTCATTCGCGGGAACCTTGAGCGCCTTTGGCTGACCACCCGGCGCCACGCCGGAGAAGGGATCGTTGGCATCACTCAGCCCGTACCCCATGACGCGGGCCCCCTGGGAGTTGACCAGATAGCCATCGGCGGTCATGGTCAGCTGGCCGTTGCGCGAATAGCCGACCTGACCCTCCTGCTCGAAACGGAAGAAGCCGCTGCCGGTGATCGCCAGATCCAGGTTGCGCCCGGTGGACTCCAGGTTGCCGTTACTGAAATCCTGCAGCACGCCGGAGACTCGCGTCCCCAGCCCCACCTGGCTGTTGGCGAACACGTCGGCGAACTGTACCGAGGAGCTCTTGAAGCCGGACGTCTGCGAGTTGGCGATGTTGTTGCCGACGACATCGAGCTGCTGAGAGGCCGCACCGACCCCGCTGAGTGCCTGTGAAAAACCCATGATTGCCTTCCCCTACGTATACCGGATGTGCTGTTTTAAGATGTTCTGTTTTAAAAAGGTGACTCAAAGAATCTGGCGGACCGAGTCCAGCCCGACCTGCCCGCGAATCGCGCCCAGGTCGAGCCGCGGGCCGCTGTCGGTGGTGACCACGCCGTTGACCCGGGCATAGTTCAGCGCGGTGACCGGCACGGCCTCGCCGCCCTGGGTAGCCTCGATACGCACGTGATAGGCGCCGTCCGGTGCCGTGGTGCCGTCGTTGCGCGTGCCGTCCCACACGAAGGACTGGGTGCCGGCCTTGAGGGCGCCCACCTGATCCGGGTCGATGGTGCGCACCACCTCGCCGTTCTGGCCGACGATGGAGACATTCACGGTATCCGCCGGGCTGTCCAGTTCGATGCCGAAGGGCGTGGTGGCATCGTCCTTCTTGAGGACCTGATCCCCCGGCACCAGCACGCCCTGGCCGATCAGCGCGGCCGCCTGCAGCGACTGGCCGGTATCGATCTGGCTGGCGAGGCTGTCCAGAGTGTCGTTGAGCTGGTTGATGCCGTTGACCGTGTTGATCTGCGCCAGCTGCGAGGTCATTTCGGCATTTTCCATGGGCTTCATGGGGTTCTGATTCTTCAGCTGGGTCACCAGCAGGGTCATGAAGCTGCTGCTCAGGTCCTCGGTCGACCCCGTCGCCTGCTTGGCGGCGGCGCCGAGGTTCATGTTGTTGAGCACGTTCGAGTCGATGGTGTTGGCCATGCGGGGCCTCCTGGCAATGGACGAAACCGGGCCGATCAGTTGTCGCCCAGGCTCAGCGTCTTGAGCATCAGCGACTTGCTGGTATTCATGACCTCGACGTTGGCCTGGTAGGAGCGCGAGGCGGAAATCATGTTGACCATCTCGTCGACCGGCTCGACGTTGGGCATGGTGACGTAGCCCTGATCGTCGGCCATGGGGCTGTCCGGCCGGTACTCGCGACGCATCGGGCTGGGATCGTCTACCACCCGGCTGACCTGCACCCCGCCGACACCGCTGGTCACATCCGAACGGGTCTCGAACACGACCTGCTTGGCGCGGTAGGGTTCGCCGTCCGGCCCGGCCACGCTGTCGGCGTTGGCCAGGTTGCTGGCGGTCACGTTCATGCGCTTGGACTGGGCGCTCATGGCCGAGCTGGAGATATCGAAGATGCTGAACATGGACATCGGCTTACTCCGGTTGCATGGCCGACTTGAGGCCCTGGATCTGGCGCTTCATGAAGGTCAGCGCCGCCTGGTAGCGCACCGAGTTGTCGGCGAAGGCGGCGCGCTCCCGGTTCATGTCGACGGTATTGCCGTCGAGGCTGGGCTGATCCGGCACGCGATAGCCCAGGTCCAGCGACGTCGCGGCGGGGGCATGGGCCGGAATGTGACGGCTCGAGGTCCGCGACAGCGCCAGGCCGCCGTTCTCGCCACGCCCCTGCTGCATGACGCGCGACAGCTCGCCGGCGAAGTCGAAGTCGCGTGCCTTGTAGTTGGGCGTGTCGGCGTTGGCGATGTTGCTGGCCAGCACCTTCTGGCGCTCGGCACGCAGGTTGAGCGCCTCCTGGTTGTAACGCAGCGCCCCCTCGAGCTGATCGATCATGTCCGGCCCCTGCCTTGGATGGGGAAATTTTCAGCCTGCGAGAATAGACGCCCCCCTGTCAGGACAAAGGCAGAAACAGCCCCCGGTTTGGGCATCATTTCCACGCTTGATCGGAGGCATCGACGCCTAGAATCGGCATCAACGATTCAGGGGGTAAGGGATGCGCCAACCAACCCGGCAACGGCAGGCCCGGCAGCGCCCGATGCGGCTCGTCATTGCCGCCCTGGCGCTCGGCCTGCTGCTCGCGCCAGCGGTCGTCGGCGCCGACACCGATACGCTGACCCGGCGCGTCACCCAGCTGCTGAGCCAGCAGGCCGGCGAGCTTGGTGAGGTCATCGGCGTCAGCGTCCATGCCCCCTCGGCGGTACTCGGCCAGTGCGACGACCCGCAGCCCTTCCTGCCCGACAACGGGCAACGTCACTACGGTCGTGTCTCGGTAGGAGTGCATTGCGATGGGCCCGGCGGACGCCGGCAGACCCGCTACCTGCAGGCCGAGGTGTCGGTGCGGGTACGCTACGTCACCGTCACCCATGACCTGAACCGAGGCAGCGTGATCGCCCGCAACGACCTGCACCTCGCGCAGGGGCGCCTCGAGAAGCTGCCGCGGGACGTGGTTCGCGATCCCCAGGCGATCGTCGGCCAGGTCGCGGCCGCGCCGCTGCGGGCCGACACGCCGCTGCGCGCCTATCAGCTGCACGCCCGGGATCTGGTCAAGCGGGGGCAGCGGGTCACGGTGATCGCCCGGGGGGCCGGCTTCGAGGTGAGTCGCGAGGCCGAGGCGCTGGACAACGGCGCCATGGGCGAGCAGGTGCGAGTGCGTGCCGGCAATCGCAAGATCCTGCGCGGCCGAGTCACCGGCCCGCGACGGCTCGCCATCGACTTCTGAGGGACCGCACCACTACACTGACCACACGCCCCGAATCCAGAGACTAAAGTTTTCCCGTCGTCCGTCGATAAACAGGGAAAGCCGATGCCTCAAGAGAGTGTGCCCCGTGAAGATCGATGGCTCCCAGCCCCTGCAGCGCCCCGCACAGAATGATGCCACCCGGACCGGCAAGCTCTCGCGCGCCGAGTCCGACAACGCCCAAGGCCCGAGTGCCACCTCGGTGGCCCATCTCAGCGACAGAACCCAGGATGCCACCCGCGACATCGACACCGCCCGCGTGGCCGAGGTACGCCAGGCAATCAGCGAAGGACGGCTCGAGATCCGCCCCGAGCGCATTGCCGACGGCCTCATCCAGAGCGTGCGCGACCTGCTCGACTGACGCTGCGGCACCCCATTGAACTCCGGAGACCCAGCATGAGCCTGGCCCAGCATCTCGAACGTGAACTCCAGCACCTCGATACCTTCATCGAGCTGCTGGAGGCCGAGCACCGCTCGCTGTCCCGGGCCGAGGTCGACGGCGAGCAGTTGCAGCAGCAGGCCGGCGACAAGCAGGCCCACCTGGCGCGTCTGGATTCGCTGGAAACCCAGCGTCGCAATGCCCTGAAAACCCTCGGCTATGGCGATACCCGCCGTGCTTCGGAACAGGCGGCCATCGACGCCGGCTGCCAGCCGATCTGGCAATGCTTTCTGGAACGCGCCCTGCACGCCAAGCAGCTCAATCAGCGCAACGGCATCCTCATCGAAGCCCGCATGACCCAGAACCATCGCATCCTGCGCTTTCTCAACGACACGGCCAGCAAGACCCTCTATGGCCCCAATGGCCAGTCACAGCCCGGGAGTCGCGGCATCAGCTCCCGCGCCTGAGAGGAAGTTTACAAATTACTGCGCTCGGCCATACGGCGTTGAAATAAGCCTCGTCCGCGAGCCCGGTCAAAATGCTCATTTACCCCTTCGTAAACTGCGCTTTCTCGGCTGATTTCGCCTTGTCTGGCCATCGCTCGTGACTTTTGTAAACACCCTCTGAAGCATCACTGAGAGATCAAAACGCATCACGATCTACCGGCTACAGCCGCGCTTCCACACGCGACAGGATCTGGCGGCTGACCTGGTTCACCAGCGGCGTCGCCGCCTTGTCGACCGCCTTGGCCAGCCACCGGTTGCCCAGCTGATAGCTGACGCAGAGCTCAACCCGCGTGCCCTCCGGCACGGCGATCAGGGTATAGCGGCCCTGGTTGGCCACGCCCGCCAGCGACTCCCAGGCCAGTACCCGGGGCTCGTGACGCTCGACCACCTGCACGTCGAATTGCCAGTCACGCCCGATGACGTGAAGCTGCCAGCGATAGCGGTCGTCGCCAAGCGGCTCGATCGCGGTGATCATGTCGGAATAGTCGACGAAGTTCTCGACCCGGGCGAGCAGCGGATAGACGCGCTCCGGCGGCGCCGGCAACACGGCGCTGTGTTCGATGATCGGCATGCCTGTCCCTGTTTCCGGTTGAAATCCTCGCCCGAGGGTACGCATTGCCGGTGGCCAGTGCCAGCCCGACGCCCACGGCTGCAAGGCTATCGCAGTTAGGCAGGGCGAGGAGCGCCGGGGGCAGGTCGAAGAGGGGGGCCGACGCCACGGATGGCGTCGGTAGCGCCCAGGGAGGGGTTCACAGCGCCTCCTCGCAGGCCTGCCCACGGGTCAGTCCCGAGCCGACGACGCTCTAACTGCGATAGCCCTGCCCACGGCTGGAGCCGCGAGCGCCCTGCCGTTACAATGCCGCCCTGCCGCCCCTGGGCGGCCCATCCGGACGCCCGGACCCCGGAACCGTGACTCACGGCCATAAATTCTCCGGCAGGACCCTCACATGACCCGAACCATCTCCTCGACGCCCGCCAGGGCCGTCGTCATCTATTCCGGCGGCATGGACTCCTACACCGTGCTGCACCACGCCCTGCGCCGCGGCTACGAACTTCACGCGCTCTCCTTCCACTACGGCCAGCGCCATGCCCGGGAGCTGGACGCGGCACGGCGCGTCTGCGAGCAGCTGGGCATCACCCACCAGGTCGTCGACATCCAGGCCATTCACCCGCTGATCGACAACTCGGCGCTGACCGATGCCGATCGCACCCTGCCCGATGGCGACTACGCCGAGGACAACCTGACCGCCACCGTGGTGCCCAACCGCAACATGATCCTGCTGTCGCTGGCCATCGCCAAGGCGGTCAACATCGGTGCCGAGGTGTGCTTCTACGGCGCCCACGGCGGCGATCACGTGCTCTACCCCGATTGCCGCCCCGAGTTCCTTCAGCGCATGAACGATGTCGCCGCCATCGCCAACTTCTCGCCGGTGACGATCGAGGCGCCCTACCTGCATGCCGGCAAGGCCGACATCCTCGCCGACGGGCTGGCCATGGGGCTGGACTACGCCGAGACCTGGACCTGCTACCAGGGTGGCGAGACGGCCTGCGGCGAGTGCGGCAGCTGCCGGGAACGCCTGGCGGCCTTCGCCGCGCACGGCCGGACCGACCCGCTGCCCTACGCCATCGCCGGGGAGCGCTGAGCATGTACAGCGTCAAGGAAGCCTTCTATTCGCTGCAGGGCGAAGGCGCCCGCACGGGGCGCCCCAGCGTGTTCTGCCGCTTCACCGGCTGCAACCTCTGGTCGGGGCGGGAGCGCGATCGCGCCGCCAGCCTCTGTCGCTTCTGCGACACCGACTTCATCGGTACCGACGGCCAGCACGGCGGGCGCTTTGCCGACGCCGAGCGCCTGGCGACGCACCTGGCCGAGCTGTGGCCCGGCGGCACCGAGCGTGCCGTGCCGTATGTCGTCTTCACCGGCGGCGAGCCGCTGCTGCAGCTCGATACCGCCCTGATCGCTGCCATGCACGCCCGGGGGTTCGAGGTCGCCGTGGAAACCAACGGCACCCTGCCGGCCCCCGAGGGCATCGACTGGCTGTGCGTCAGTCCCAAGGGCCGGGCCGAACTGACGATCACCCGGGGCGACGAGCTCAAGCTGGTCTATCCGCAGCCGGACGCGCCACCGGGGCGCTTCGCCGCCCTCGAGTTTCGCCACTTCTATCTGCAGCCAATGGATACCCGGCCTGCGGCCATCACGGATGGCGAGCCGCCGCTGGCGGCCAGCCTGGCCTTCTGCCTCGCCCATCCACAGTGGCATCTGTCGCTGCAGACTCACAAGCAACTGGGAATCGACTGATGACCCTGTTCGTCAACGGCCTGAGCCACCTGGATGCCTCGCTGTGGAGCCCCGAGCGCGGTCTGATCGGCGTCAGCTGGCACATCGACGCCGCCCTCCACGGCACGCTCGGCGAGGATGGCATGCTCTTCGACTTCGGCGCCGTCAAGCCCTGGATCAAGGCCGTCATCGATGATGGCCCCGACCATACCCTGCTGATACCGACCGCCGCCGCGGGCGTCACGGTGAGCGACTGCCGCGAGGGGCTCATGGTCCGCACCACCACGCCCTATCCGATGGAGATCCGCGCGCCGCGCCAGGCCTACACCCTGCTCCCCTGGGCCCGCATCGATCGCGAGCGACTGGCCGCCCACCTGAGTGAATACCTGACGCGACACGCCCCGCCCCGCGTCGACGGCGTGGAAATCACGCTGCGCGACGAGGCGATCGAGGCGGCCGGCGCCTACACCTACAGCCACGGGCTCAAGCACCACGACGGCAACTGCCAGCGCATCGCCCACGGCCATCGCTCGCGCCTGCACATCTGGTGCGACGGCCGGCGGCGCCCGGACCTGGAACGCCACTGGAGCGAACGCCTCGACGATCGCTACCTGCTGCATGCGGACGACCGCGAGCCCGACGACGCGCCGAACAGCGGGTCGAACGGCAAGCCAAATGGTGAGCCAATTGGCGAGCCCGAAACCACGGTGATCCGCTATACCTCGCGCCAGGGGCACTTTCGCCTGCGCCTGCCCGCCGAACGCTGCGAGATCCTGCCGACCCCGACCACCGTCGAGCATATCGCCCGCTGGCTGGCCGAGCAGGTCGCCCGGCATCATGCCCCCGGCCAGCGCGTGCGCGTGCAGGCCTTCGAGGGGATCGACAAGGGCGCCCTGGCGGAGGCCGGGCCTTGAGTCGCTCGACAGTCACAACGCCCGGCGAGCAGGCCGAGCGGAGCACCGGCTGTCGCCCCGGCTGCGGCGCCTGCTGCATCGCCCCGTCGATCAGCTCGCCGATCCCCGGCATGCCCGACGGCAAGCCGGCCGGGGTACGCTGCGTGCAGCTGGACGAGCACAACCTGTGCCGGCTGTTCGGCGACCCCCGGCGCCCGGCAGTCTGCCGGGACTTCGCCTTCGATGTCGACGTCTGCGGCAATGACCGCCGCGACGCCCTCGAGCGCATCACGTTACTGGAAACGCTCACCTGAGCACGCCCGCCAGCAAGAAGCCCATTCACAAAAAACCCCGGCGATAACGCCGGGGTCGAATGGTGGTCAGGCGCGAGCGAGCTCAGCGCACCGCCCGGGTGACGACGCGGACAGGGCGCCAATCAGAGACGCTCGACATCCGCCTTGCCCTGCAGGGATTCCAGCAGCCCCTGGATCGCCGCCTGGGCCCGCAGGCGCTCGGCCAGTCGCGCCGCCAGGGCGGACTGACGATCCGAGCTGTCCTGGCTCTCCGGCGTGGTCACCTGATCCAGGGCGATCAGTGCCACGTCCGAATCGAGCATCGCTCGACCATAGACAGGCTGGCCGGCCTCGCTCGGCCGCGGCAGGCGGAACGCCTGATCGATGATCGCCTGCGGCACTTCCCCCTTCCGGGGCTGGCGCGTCACCGCCTCGGCCTTCTGCCAGTCCAGCGCCGGTGCCTTGCCGGACTCGAGCGCACTCGCCAGCTGGGCGGCACGCTCGCTCAGGGCCTTGCGGGTCTTTTCCGCGGTCACCGCGCTGCGCACCTTGTCGCGAACGTCATCCAGCGGCAACGTCGTCGCCGGGCGGTGGTCGGTCACGCGCAGCACCAGGCGGCGCTGGTCGTCCAGCTCGATCACGTCGCTGTTGTAGCCCTGCTCGAGTACCTCGGGCTTGAAGGCCGCCTTCATCACGCCCGGCTCGGCCAGCACGCCATCGGCCGAATCGCGCGACACCCAGTCGCTGTGCTGCACCTCGAGCCCCAGATCCTTGGCCACGCCGGCCAGATCATCGGCGGAGAAGCTCTCGTCGATCAGCCGCTGGGCCTTGTCATTGAAGCGCTCCTCGGCCTTCTGCATGGCCAGCTTCTGGCGCAGCGAGTCACGCATCGACTCGAAGTCGGGGATATCGATGCCCGTCGCCTTGAGCAGGTGCAGGCCATTGTCCGTGGCCACGATGCCGGACACCTGCCCCGGCTTGAGGGAGAAGGCGGCATCCTCGAACGCCTTGCCGAAAATGCCGCGACTGATCACCCCCAGCTTGCCGCCCTTGTCGGCGGTGGTCTTGTCATCGGAGTACTCGGCGGCCAGCCTGGCGAAGCTCTCGCCCTGCTCGAGACGCTGACGCACCTTTTCCAGACGCGCCTTGGCCTCTTCTCGGGTACGCGCATCACCGAAGCTCACCATGATGTGCGCGATGCGACGCGGCGCCTCGCTCTTGCGCTGCTCGTAGGCCTGACGCAGCGCCTGGTCATCGACCTTGACGTCGTCGGCCAGCGCCGACTGGTCGAGCACGACATAGTTCAGCTGAACCTCCTCGGGACGCTTGAACTGCGCCTGATGCGCCTGGTAGTAATCCTCGACTTCCTGAGCGGTGACGGTCACCGGCTGCTCGAGATCATCGGGCGTGAGCGTCACGTAGCGGAAACTGCGCGTCTGGTTCTGCAGGGCGACCAGCTGACGGCGCTCCGACGGCAGCAGGAACTCGCTCTCGGCCAGCCCCTGCTGGATCTGCTGGCGTTGCAGGTCCTGCTTGAGCTGGCGGCGAAACGCCAGGGGCGTATAGCCGGCACTGGCCAGCCGGTTGCGGAACAGGTCGGCGGAAAACTTGCCGTCCTGATCCTGGAACTCGGGGCGATTGACGATGACCTGGTCGAGCTGTCCATCGGACAGGTAAAGGCCGCCATCGGCCGCGTACTGGTCGAGCAGCGACTGGCTGATGAGTTGCTCGATGACCTGCTTGCGTACCTCGCTTTCCTGGTCCGCCGGCACCTGGCCGGAGCGAATCGCGCGTTGCACCTCCGTCTCCACCGCCTGCCGGCTGATGCCTTCGCCATTGACCTCGGCGACATTGTCGGAGCCTTGCGTGAACAGGTTGACGAGGGACTCGATACCGAAGAGGGCGAGCGCGACGATGACGGCCCCGACGATGACCTTGGCGATCATGCTCTGTGAGCGGTCCCGGATTTGTTGCAGCATGCTGGCCTCGGATGCAGTGTTATTCGACAAGTTCACTAACGAAAAAGGCGCATCGCGGATGCGATACGCCTGACAACGGATACCGGGAAAGCACTTCGGGCCCAAGAGGGATGCTGAGCATCACGAATCAATCATCCGCGCACTGATCTGGCCGCTGTCCCCGGCGTCATTCCGTGGAAATCGCGACTCAGTTGACCGAGTCCTTGAGCGCCTTGCCCGCCTTGAAGCTGGGCACCTTGGCGGCGCTGATCTCGATCGGCTGACCGGTTTGCGGATTGCGACCGGTGCGCGCGGCACGCTCCTTGACGGTGAAGGTACCGAAGCCCACCAAGGCCACGGAGTCGCCTTTCTTCAGGGAGTCGGTCACGGTATCGATCATTGCATCCAGGGCACGACCGGCCGCCGCCTTGGGAATATCGGCGGAAGCAGCGATGGCTTCGATCAGCTCGGATTTATTCACACTTCACCCCTTGACTGTTTCGGAAATTACTGGAAATCGGCGCGATTTAGCGGGTGGCCTTGCACGATCACAGCAAAAAGCAATTTATAGCAACGTGCAGGAACGACTGTCAACCAACCTTCGGCGCCAAAGCCCGTCATACCGGGCTTTTCGCACCGGCATGACGGCTTAAATCGGCTTAATGCGTGCTTATCATGCTGCGGGTGGACGCGGTATCTTCGACCCGGCCTTCGTCGCCGTCACCACCGGACACATCGACCAGTGCAATGTCGAGAACTTCATCGATCCAGCGTACAGGCCGAATGTCCAAGGCATCCTTGACATTATCGGGAACTTCCTTGAGATCCCGACGATTCTCCTCTGGAATCAGCACGGTCTTTATACCACCGCGCCGTGCCGCCAGCAATTTCTCCTTGAGACCGCCGATCGGCATGACCTCGCCGCGCAGGTTCACTTCACCGGTCATTGCCACATCGCAACGGACCGGCCGCTCGGTGTAGGCGGAGACCATGGCCGTCACCATGGCGATGCCCGCACTCGGCCCGTCCTTGGGGGTCGCTCCCTCGGGCACGTGGATGTGCAGGTCTTCCTTCTCGAAGCGCTCCGGATCGATTCCCATGGGCACGGCCCGGGCACGGACCACGGTGTGCGCGGCGTCGACCGATTCCTTCATGACATCGCCCAGCGAACCGGTCTTGTTGATGCGGCCCTTGCCCGGCGTGACCACCGACTCGATATTGAGCAGCTCGCCCCCGACCGAGGTCCAGGCCAGCCCGGTGACACGCCCGACCTGGTTCTCCTGATCGGCCAGGCCGTAGCTGTAGCGACGCACCCCGGCGTAGGCCTCGATATCCGCGGCGGCCAGCAGCTGTGGCGCCTGCGCCCCTTCCTTGGCCTCCTTCTCGAGACGCTCGCGCAGTACCTTGCGGCAGACCTTGGCGATCTGGCGCTCGAGCTCGCGCACCCCGGCCTCGCGCGTGTGGTAGCGGATCAGCTCGAGCAACGCCTCGTCGGAGAACGTCAGCTCCTCGTCCTTGAGACCGTTGGCCTTGAGCTGCTTGGGGACCAGATAACGCTCGGCAATGGCCCGCTTCTCGTCCTCGGTATAACCCGGCAGGCGAATCACTTCCATGCGGTCGAGCAGCGGGCCGGGAATGTTCATCGAGTTGGCCGTGCAGATGAACATCACGTCCGAGAGGTCGTAGTCGAGCTCCAGGTAGTGATCGCTGAAGGTGTTGTTCTGCTCGGGGTCGAGCACCTCCAGTAGCGCCGATGAGGGGTCGCCACGATAGTCGGCACCCAGCTTGTCGACTTCGTCGAGCAGGAACAGCGGGTTGCGCACGCCGGCCTTGGTCATGCGCTGGACGACCTTGCCCGGCAGCGAGCCGATGTAGGTCCGCCGGTGGCCGCGGATCTCCGACTCGTCGCGCACGCCACCCAGTGCCAGACGCACATATTTGCGGTTGGTCGCCCGGGCGATCGACTGCCCCAGCGAGGTCTTGCCCACCCCGGGCGGGCCCACCAGGCAGAGTACCGGCCCCTTGAGCTTCTTGACCCGCTTCTGGACCGCCAGGTACTCGAGGATGCGCTCCTTGACTTCTTCCAGGCCGTAGTGGTCCTCGTCGAGCACCTTGACCGCATGGGCCAGGTCATGCTTGACACGGGTGCGCTTCTTCCACGGCACGGCCACCAGCCAGTCGAGGTAGGAGCGCACCACGGTAGCCTCGGCCGAGGTCGGCGCCATCATCTTGAGCTTGCCGAGCTCCTGATTGGCCTTCTCGGCGGCCTCGGCGGGCATGCCGGAGTCCTTGATCAGCTGCTCGTACTTCTCGGCCTCGTTGGGCACGTTCTCGAGCTCGCCCATCTCCTTCTGGATGGCCTTCATCTGCTCGTTGAGATAGTACTCGCGCTGGGACTTCTCCATCTGCTCCTTGACCCGGGAGCGGATGCGCTTCTCGACCTGCAGCAGATCGATCTCGGACTCGATGAGCGCCATCAGGTGCTCGATGCGATCCCGCACGCGATCCATCTCGAGCAGTTCCTGCTTGTCGCCGATCTTCAACGACAGGTGCGCGCAGATCGTGTCGACCAGCCGGCTCGGGTCCTCGATGCCCTGCAGCGAGCTCAGTACCTCGTTGGGCACCTTCTTGGAAAGCTTGACGTACTGCTCGAACTGGTTGAGCAGCACCCGCACCAGCGACTCCTGCTCACGCTCGGTCAGCGGCTGACTCTCGCGCAGAGTGATCTCGGCAATGCTGTAACCGCTTTCCGCCTGGCCGAGCTGGCGAATGTCGGCCCGGGAGGCCCCCTCGATCAGTACCTTGACGGTGCCGTCCGGCAGCTTGAGCAGCTGCATGATGTCGGCCACGGTCCCCACCGCAAACAGATCACCGGCATCCGGATCATCCTGCCCGGCCTCGCGCTGAGCGACCAGCAGGATCCGCTTGTCGGCTTCCATCGCCGCCTCGAGGGCCTGAATGGACTTCTCGCGACCGACGAAGAGCGGGATCACCATCTGCGGGTAGACAACCACATCCCGCAGCGGAAGAAGGGGCAGACTCTGTGTCTGTTCGGTGTTCTGCTGCATTGCAGGCAGTTCCTCACGAATCGGATGGTTGGGCCGCCTGAGCGGCTCATGGCTGGAATGAACAATGGGGGCGGCGCGACCACTTTGCAACCGGGACGGCGGCTGCCGGGACGCGGGAAACGAAAAGGGGGCCTGGCGGCCCCCCGTTCGGAAACAGCCTCGACTCAGCCGTCCTTGTTGGCGACCTTGCCTTCCTCGGAGGAGGAGTAGATGAGCAGCGGATCGCTCTCGCCGGCGATCACCGACTCGTCGATCACCACCTTGGTCACGCCTTCCAGCGAAGGTACCTCGTACATGGTATCAAGCAGCACGGACTCGAGAATCGAGCGCAGGCCCCGGGCGCCGGTCTTGCGCGCCATCGCCTTGCGAGCCACGGCACGCAGGGCGTCCTCGCGGAAGTCGAGCTCGACGTTCTCCATCTCGAAGAGCTTCGCGTACTGCTTGATCAGCGAGTTCTTCGGCTGGGTGAGGATCTGGATCAGGGCATCCTCGGTGAGCTCGGTGAGCGTCGCGATGACCGGCAGGCGCCCGACGAACTCGGGGATCAGGCCGAACTTGACCAGGTCCTCCGGCTCCACGCCGGTGAGGATGTCGCCGACCCCCTGATCGGAGTCCTTGCTCTTGACGGCGGCATTGAAGCCGATGCCGCCCTTCTCGGCCCGATCGCGGATCACCTTGTCCAGGCCGGCGAAGGCACCGCCGACGATAAACAGGATGTTGCCGGTATCGACCTGCAGGAACTCCTGCTGGGGATGCTTGCGCCCGCCCTGGGGCGGCACCGAGGCCGTCGTGCCCTCGATCAGCTTGAGCAGCGCCTGCTGAACCCCCTCGCCGGACACGTCACGGGTGATCGACGGGTTGTCCGACTTGCGGGAGATCTTGTCGATCTCGTCGATGTAGACGATGCCCTTCTGCGCCTTCTCGACATCGTAGTCGCACTTCTGCAGCAGCTTCTGGATGATGTTCTCGACATCTTCCCCGACGTAGCCCGCCTCGGTCAGCGTGGTGGCGTCGGCGATGGTGAAGGGCACGTTCAGCAGCCTCGCCATCGTCTCGGCGAGCAGCGTCTTGCCGCTGCCGGTCGGCCCGATCAGCAGGATGTTCGACTTGCCGAGCTCGACATCGTCGGACTTGCCGCCGGCCCGCAGCCGCTTGTAGTGATTGTAGACGGCCACGGAAAGCACCATCTTGGCGCGATCCTGACCGATCACGTAGTCATCGAGGGTGTCGCGGATCTCGCGCGGAGCCGGCAGGCGATCCTCGTCGCCCTCGGCGTCGGCCTCGAGGACTTCCTCGCGAATGATGTCGTTGCACAGATCGACACATTCGTCGCAGATGTAGACGGAGGGGCCAGCAATCAGCTTGCGTACCTCGTTCTGATTCTTGCCGCAGAACGAGCAGTACAGCAGCTTGCCCTCGTCCTTGCCTTTGCCGTCGGCCATTCGCGTACCTCTTTACGGCGACGGCCCCTGGCGGGCCGCCTGGATATGCAGGGTTGGATTTACGCTATCAGGATACCGGCCGCTTCTCCAGCATCTCGTCGATCAGGCCATAGGCCACCGCCTGCTCCCCGTCCATGAAATTGTCGCGGTCGGTATCCTTGGCGATGGTGTCGATGTCCTGACCGGTGTGATCCGCCAGAATGCGATTGAGCTTGTGACGGATATTGAGAATCTCCTTGGTGTGGATCTCGATATCCGAGGCCTGGCCCTGATAGCCGCCCAGCGGCTGGTGAATCATCATCCGCGAGTGCGGCAGGCAGAAACGCTTGCCCCTGGCGCCACCGGCGAGCAGCAGCGCCCCCATGCTGGCCGCCTGCCCCAGGCAGACGGTGGAAACGTCCGGCTTGATGAACTGCATGGTGTCGTAGATCGACAGCCCCGCGGTCACCGAGCCACCGGGCGAATTGATGTACAGGTGGATGTCCTTGTCCGGGTTCTCGGACTCGAGGAACAGCAGTTGTGCCACCACCAGATTCGCCATGTAGTCTTCCACCGGACCCACCAGGAAGATTACACGCTCCTTGAGCAGGCGGGAGTAGATGTCGTACGCCCGCTCGCCGCGCGCGCTCTGCTCGACCACCATGGGGACCAGGCCGCCGGCGTTTTGAATATCGAACTCATTGCCCATTGCGTGACACCCTTAACATCCGGTGATTGGGATAATCCTGGCTTGCCGACCGACAGTCGCAGTGACTAGAGACCCGGCACTCGGCCGGGTCCGTGCTGCCTGCTTGTCGGCCTCAAGCCTGGTCGTCGGCCTTCTCGTCATCGGCGTCGCCCTCGCCACCCTGCTGCTGGGCGGCCTGGAGTGCCTCTTCGTAGGACATTTCGACGTCTTTAACCTGTGCCTGCTCGAGCAGCTTGTCAACCGCCTTCTCCTCGAGCACGGCAGACTTGACCTGATTCTTCATCTGCTCGTCCTTGAGGTAGTACTCGATGACCTGCTCGGGCTGCTGGTACTGCTGGGCCAGCTCCTCGACCTTGGCCTTGATCTCGTCGTCGCTGGCCTCGAGGCCGTTGTCCTCGATGACCTGGCCGAGCAGCAGGCCGACCTGAACGCGGCTCTTGGCCTGATCGGCGAACAGCTCGTCGGGCAGCTGGGAGACGTCGAAGTCCTCGCCCAGGCCGAACTGCTGGGCCGCCTGGCGCTTGAGCGCGTCGGTTTCCTGGCTGATCAGCGAGGCCGGGACCGGGATGTCGTTGGCGCGCTGCAGCGCCTCGAGCACCTGCTGCTTGACCCGGTTGTCCACCGCCTGCTTGATCTCGCGCTCCATGTTCTTGCGGACCTCGGCCCGGAACGCCTCGAGATCGCCGCCCTCGACACCGAAGCGCGCGATGAAGTCGTCGTCGATCTCGGGCAGCTGCTGGGCGCTGACCTGATGGACCTTGACCTTGAAGGTCGCTTCCTTGCCGGCGAGGTGCTCGGCCTGGTAGTCCTCCGGGAAGGTGACCTTGATCTCGGGCTCGTCGCCGGCCTTGGCACCAATCAGCTGCTCCTCGAAACCGGGGATGAAGCTGTTGGAGCCCAGCACCAGATCATGACCCTCGGCCTGACCGCCCTCGAAGGCTTCGCCGTCGATGAAGCCCTGGAAGTCGATCTTGACCTGATCGCCCTCGGCGGCCTCGCGCTCAACGACCTCCCAGGAAGCGTTCTGCTTGCGCAGGGTGTCGATCATCTGATCGATGTCGGCGTCGGTCACCTCGGCGACCGGGCGCTCCACCTCGGTCCCCTCGATGCTGCTGAGCTCGACCTGCGGGTAGACCTCGAGCGTCGCCACGAACTCCAGATCCTTGCCAGCTTCGTCGACCGTCGGCTCGATGGAGGGATAGCCCGCCGGGTTGAGGCTGTGCTCGGTGATCGCGCGCACGTAGTGCTGGCGCATCACTTCGCCAACCACCTCGTTGCGCACGTCACGGCCATAGCGCTGCTTGACGACGGCCATCGGCACCCTGCCCTGACGGAAACCGTTCAGGCGCACCCGCTTGGCGGTGTCCTGAAGACGTTCGCTGACAGCCTGATCGACCTCCTCTGCCGGTACCTGTACCGTGACGCGGCGCTCGATCGGGGAAGTCGTTTCGACGGAAACTTGCATGAATGGTCCTCTACCGACTAGGGCTGTTTGGAGTACGTTCAAAAGAGATGGATTCTAAGAATCCCGGGGCGACCTGGCAAGTTCGCCCGCTTTCCCCGATACATGGGGGCTGTACCAAAGCTTTGCAAGGGGCTCGCCGACACTCCAGGCCACCTGACGACGAATCGCGACCGAAGCCGGAGAGAAACCGCCGGGGAAACGGAGAACATGCGAGGAACGAGCGAGACTGCAGGATCGGGAAGGAATGAAATGGGGTGGATGATGGGGATCGAACCCACGACCACCGGAGCCACAATCCGGGGCTCTACCACTGAGCTACATCCACCATTTCATGAACTGCATTGCCGACGTCGACGTGGGGTGGATGATGGGGATCGAACCCACGACCACCGGAGCCACAATCCGGGGCTCTACCACTGAGCTACATCCACCACTGTCGTGTCGACTCGCTTGACGCCCTGCCCGAGAGCCTGCCGCCGGACTGCAGCATGGCGCGCCCAGCAGGACTTGAACCTGCAACCCACGGCTTAGAAGGCCGTTGCTCTATCCGGTTGAGCTATGGGCGCCGAACTGTTACGGCCCAGCTACTGCCACAGCCGCGACGAGCAACGCAGCCCATCCGAGGCGTCGCAGCCTGCGGATGGTCGGGGTAGAGGGATTTGAACCCCCGACATCCTGCTCCCAAAGCAGGCGCGCTACCAGACTGCGCTATACCCCGCCGGCGAGACATACGGCCTTGACGCTTGCCTCCGGGCCTCGTCAAGCGCTGCATATTCTACGCAACTTCCTCCGCGAGTCAAGCCCTTAGCATCACCACCTCGCCCCCGGCGCTTTGACTGCGGGGTATTGCGTGCGAAAATCAACGCCACTTCTTTCCCCCGCATCACTGATTGCCGCGAAGCAAAGGAACTTTCGATGACCGCCCAATTGATCGATGGCAAGGCCATCGCCGCGCATGTCCGACAACAGGTCGCCCGCCAGGTAGAAGCTCGCCGCAGCAAGGGTGCCCGCATTCCCGGCCTTGCCGTGGTATTGGTCGGCAACGATCCGGCTTCCGAAGTCTATGTTCGCAACAAGCATCGCGCCTGCGAACAGGCCGGACTGCTCTCCTTTCGCCATTCGCTGCCGGCAGACACCTCTCAGGCCGAACTCGAGCAACTGGTCGACCGCCTCAACGACGATCCGGCGGTGGACGGCATCCTCGTCCAGCTGCCGCTGCCCGACCACCTCGACGCCCGGCCGATTCTCGAGCGCATCCGCCCGGACAAGGACGTCGACGGCTTTCACCCCTACAACCTCGGCCGGCTGGCCCAACGCCTGCCCGTGCTGCGGCCGTGTACGCCCAAGGGGGTGATGACCCTGCTCCAGGAATCGGGGATCCCGGTGCGCGGCCTCGACGCCACCATCGTCGGCGCTTCCAACATCGTGGGCCGGCCGATGGCGCTGGAACTGATGCTGGCCGGCTGCACCACCACCGTCTGTCATCGCTTCACCCGCGACCTGGAGTCTCATGTGCGCCGCGCCGACCTGCTCGTGGTCGCGGTCGGCGTTCCGGGTCTGGTCAAGGGCGAGTGGGTGAAGCCGGGTGCCATCGTCATCGACGTGGGAATCAACCGCCAGCCGGACGGCACCCTGGTCGGTGACGTCGAATACGCACCCGCCGCCGAGCGCGCCAGCTACATCACCCCGGTACCTGGCGGCGTGGGCCCGATGACGGTCGCCTCGCTGCTCGAGAACACCCTGTTCGCCGCCGAACTGCACGACGCCATGCACAGCGACGACTGAATCGATATAATGCGCGCCCTGCAACGCACCATTCAGCAACACATCAGGAGCCCTGAATGAGCGAGACGCCGATGAACGTCGAGAGCTTCAATCTCGACCACACCCGGGTCAAGGCCCCCTACGTGCGCCTGGCCGGCATCACGACCGGCGAGAACGGCGACAATATCCACAAGTACGACATGCGTATCTGCCAGCCCAACAAGGGACACATGGAGATGCCGGCCCTGCACTCGCTGGAACACCTGATGGCGGAGCTGTCGCGCAATCACAGCGACAAGGTCGTCGACATCAGCCCCATGGGCTGCCAGACCGGCTTCTACATCGCGATGATCAATCACGACGACTACGACGGCGTCCTGGATCTGATCGAAAAGACGCTGCAGGACATCCTTGTCGCCGAGGAGGTGCCGGCCTGCACCGAAATGCAGTGCGGCTGGGCCGCCAGCCACAGCCTGGAAGGCGCCCAGGCGCTCGCCCGGGATTTCCTCGCCAAGCGCGATGAATGGCACCAGGTCTTTGCCTGAGCCAGTAGAGAGGACGATTCGCCCCATGCACAAGATCGGCATCATCGGTGCCATGGAGGAAGAGGTCGCCCTGCTGGCCTCCCGCCTGGAGAACCGCCGGACCCGCCATCACGTCGGTTCGACCTTCCACACCGGGCGCCTGAACGGCGTCGAGGTGGTCATTCTGCAGTCCGGCATCGGCAAGGTGAACGCGGCTATCGGCACGACGCTCATGCTCGACATGTATCACCCCGAGGTCATCATCAATACCGGTTCCGCCGGCGGCTTCGGTGACGGGCTGGACGTGGGCGACGTGGTGATCTCGACCGAGGTGCGCCACCACGACGTGGATGCCGTGGTGTTCGGCTACGAGCATGGCCAGGTGCCGCAGATGCCGGCCGCCTACCTGCCCGACGACCGTCTGGTGCGCGTGGCCCGCGAGTGCGTCGAGAGCCTCGGCCACCTGCGCGTTCACGAGGGCCTGATCGCCACCGGCGACGCCTTCATGGCCTGCCCCGATGCCGTCCAGCGCACCCGCGAGCGTTTCCCGACGATGCTCGCCGCCGAGATGGAAGCCGCCGCGATCGCCCAGACCTGCCACCTCTACGGCTGCCCCTTCGTGGTGATCCGCGCCCTCTCGGACATCGCCGGCAAGGACTCCAACCTGTCCTTCACGGCCTTCATCGACCAGGCGGCCCGCCACTCCGCCGAGATGGTCGCGGCCATGGTGCAGCGGCTGGGCACCCCGCAGGCGACGCCGCAGGAAGCCTGAGCTCCTGCCCCGCCGTGGCAACGGCCGGAAAGCGGCCATGAAAAAGCCGCGCCCCTCGGGGCGCGGCGTTTTCGTTGCAACCCGTCCTGGCGAGCACTGGATGGCGCTCAGCGCTCCAGCACCCAGGTGGTGCCTTCCCGGGAATCCTTGAGCACGATGCCCAGCGCGGCCAGCTCGTCGCGGATGCGATCGGCCTCGGCAAAATCCCGGGCCTTCTTGGCGGCCGCCCGCGCGGCAATCCGCGCCTCGATTTCCGCCTCGGCCAGCGGCAGCGCCCGCCCGCCCTGGAGAAACGCTGCCGGCACCTGCTCGAGAAGCCCCAGCACCTGCCCCAGACGCTTGAGCTCGAAGGCCAGCGCCGCGGCGCGCCCGGCATCCTCGGCCTTGGCCCGGTTGAGCTCGCGGGCCAGTTCGAAGAGCACCGACAGCGCCTCGGGCGTATTGAAGTCATCGTCCATGGCTGCCGTGAAACGCGCGGCATAGCCGGCGTCGACATCGCCGGCCACCGGCTCGACGGCGTCGAGGGCATTGTAGAAGCGCTCCAGCGAGCGCCGTGCGTCGTCGAGCGCATCCGGGGCATAGTTGATCGGGCTGCGATAGTGGCTCGACACCAACAGGTAGCGCACCACTTCGGGGTCGTGCTCGGCCAGCACGTCGCGGATGGTGAAGAAGTTGCCCAGCGACTTGGACATCTTCTGCTGGTCGACCCGCACCGCGCCGGCATGCATCCAGGTGTTCACGTAGCGCTGCCCGGTCGCCGCCTCGCTCTGGGCGATCTCGTTCTCGTGGTGCGGGAACGTCAGGTCCGGACCGCCGCCGTGAATGTCGAACGTCTCGCCCAGGCAGCAGGTGGACATCGCCGAGCACTCGATGTGCCAGCCCGGACGCCCCTCGCCCCACGGCGATGGCCAGCTCGTCTCGCCCGGCTTGGCCGCCTTCCACAGCACGAAGTCGAGCGGGTCCTCCTTGTGGGTGTCGACTTCCACCCGTGCCCCGGAGCGCATCTCGTCCAGGTCGCGGTTGTTGAGCCTGCCGTAATCGGCGAAGCGCCGCACCCGGTAGTAGACATCGCCGTTGTCGGCCCGATAGGCGTAGCCCTTGTCGATCAGCGTGGCGATCATCGCCTGGATGTCGTCGATGTGCGCCGTGGCACGCGGCTCGAGGTCCGGGCGCAGCACGCCGAGCCGCGCCTCGTCCTCGTGCATCGCCGCGATCATCCGCTCGGTCAGCGCGGCAATGGGCTCGCCGTTTTCCTCGGCGCGCCGGAGGATCTTGTCGTCGATGTCGGTGATGTTGCGGACATAGGTCACCTCGAAGCCGCGCGAGCGCAGGTAGCGGGTGATCACGTCGAACGCCACCATGACCCGGGCATGGCCGATGTGGCAGTAGTCGTAGACGGTGATCCCGCAGACGTACATGCGGATCCTGCCCGGCTCGATCGGGACGAAGGTCTCCTTGGTGCGCGTCAGGGTGTTGTAGATCTGCATGATCAGCCCTTCTTCTGGATCTTGGCCCAGGTGTCCTTGAGACCGACGATGCGGTTGAAGACGCGCCGCCCCTCGGCGGCGGCATGGCGATCCGCGCAGAAATACCCCACCCGCTCGAACTGGTAACGGGTCTCCGGCGCGACCTCGGCCAGGCTCGGCTCGGCGCAGCCCTGCACCACCGTCAGCGAATCGCGGTTGAGGTGCTCGAGGAAGTCGACGTCCCGATCCCGATCGGGCGCCTCGACCTGGAACAGGTTGTCGTAGAGGCGCACCTCGACCGGCACGGCATGCGCCGCGCTGACCCAGTGGATCACGCCCTTGACCTTGCGTCCTTCCGGATTCCTGCCGAGGGTGTCGAAATCCACCGAACAGCGCAGCTCCTCGATCTCGCCGGCCGCGTTCTTGATCACCTCGTCGCAACGAATCACATAGGCGTTGCGCAGGCGCACCTCCTTGCCCGGCGCCAGGCGGAAGAACTTCTTGGGCGGCTCTTCCATGAAGTCATCGGCGTCGATCCAGATCTCGCGGGTGAACGGCAGGCGGCGCACGCCCATGTCGTCACGCGCCGGGTGGCCCGCCACCTCGAAGGCCTCGTCATGGTCCTCGGGAACGTTGGTCAGCACCACCTTGAGCGGCTTGAGCACGCACATCGCCCGCGGCGCGTTGTCCTCGAGGTCCGAGCGAATCGCATGATAGAGCATGGCGATATCCACCATGCCACCCTCGGCCCGAGTGACCCCGATCATCTCGCAGAACTTGCGAATCGAGGCCGGCGTGTAGCCGCGCCGGCGCATGCCGGAGATGGTCGGCATGCGCGGGTCGTCCCAGCCGTCGACCACCCCTTCGTCGACCAGCAGCTTGAGCTTGCGCTTGGAGGTCACGGTGTAGTTCAAGTTGAGCCGCGCGAACTCGATCTGGCGCGGCCGCGCCGGCACCGGCAGGTTGTCCAGGAACCATTCATAGAGCGGCCGATGGTCCTCAAACTCCAGGGTGCAGACCGAGTGGGTGACGCCCTCGATGGCATCGGACTGGCCGTGGGTGAAGTCGTAGGACGGATAGATCTTCCACTTGTCGCCGGTCTGGTGATGGGACGCATGGCGAATCCGGTAAAGAATCGGGTCGCGCAGGTTGATGTTCGGCGAGGCCATGTCGATTTTGGCGCGCAGCACCTTCTCGCCCTCGGCGAACTCGCCCCGGCGCATGCGCTCGAGCAGATCGAGGTTCTCCTCCGGCGAACGGTCGCGATACGGGCTCGGGCGCCCCGCCTCGGTCAGCGTCCCGCGATACTCGCGAATCTCGTCCGGCGACAGATCATCGACGTAGGCCTTGCCCTCGCGCACCAGGTGCTGCGCCCAGGCATACAGCTGGTCGAAGTAGTCGGAAGCAAAGCGCACCTTGCCGGCCCAGTGAAAGCCCAGCCATTCCACGTCGGCCTTGATGGCGTCGATGTAGGCCTGCTCCTCCCTGGCCGGGTTGGTGTCGTCGAAGCGCAGGTGACAGTCCCCGCCAAACTGCTCGGCCAGCCCGAAGTTCAGGCAGATCGACTTGGCATGGCCGATGTGCAGGAAGCCATTGGGCTCCGGCGGAAACCGGGTGACCACGGTATCGACCTTGCCCGCTTCGATCTCCTCGCGAATCTGGTTGCGGATGAAGTTCGGGGCGCTGCTGCTCTCGTTGGTCATGGGACGTCGGGGAACCTCTTGATGATCGGGTATCGCAGACGGCCAAGCCTATCGGCTTCGCCTGTCGCTGGAAAGCGGCTATTATAGCGTGACGCTCGCGCGCTACGCCAAGGCGCCCCCACCCAGACAGTCCGGAAGAATCCCATGATCGTTCTGCATACCAACTACGGCGAAATCCACCTGCAACTCGACCATGAAAAGGCCCCCGCGACGGCGGCCAACTTCGAGCAGTACGTCCGCGACGGCCATTACGACAACACCCTGTTCCACCGCGTGATCGACGGTTTCATGGTCCAGGGCGGCGGCTTCGACACCGACTTCGAACAGAAGCCGACCGGCGCGCCGATCGACAACGAGGCCGACAACGGCCTGAAGAACCGCAAGGGCGCCGTGGCCATGGCCCGCACCCAGGACCCGCACTCCGCCACCGCGCAGTTCTTCATCAACGTCGCCGACAACGACTTCCTCGATCATCGCGGCAAGACCCCGCAGGGCTGGGGCTACTGCGTGTTCGGCGAGGTGGTCGCCGGCATGGACGTGGTCGAGAAGATCAAGGGCGTGCCCACCACCCGCCGCGGCATGCACGCCGACGTGCCGGCCGAGGACGTGATTCTCGAGCGCGCCGAGATCCGCGACTGAGCCACTCGATCCGACGCCCGCCGGCCATTGCCGGCGGGCGTCGTCGTTTCACTCACCCACCGATGCGCCCCTTGCCATGACCACGCTGTTGATTTCCGACTTGCACCTGCACCCCGGCGCCCCCGAAGTCGCCGACGGCTTCCTGCGCTACCTGGATGGCCCGGCGCGCCAGGCCGAGTGTCTGTACCTGCTGGGTGACATCTTCGAGGCCTGGATCGGCGACGATCATCGCGGCGAGTTCGAGACGGGGATTCTCGAGGCCCTGCGCCGGCTGAGCGACGCGGGCACGGCCCTGTACTTCATGCACGGCAACCGTGACTTCCTGGTCGGCGAGGGCTTCGCCGAGGCGACCGGCGCCACCCTGCTGGGCGACCCGAGCGTCGTCGAGCTGGGCGGCGAACGCGTCTTGCTGATGCACGGCGACAGTCTCTGCACCCGTGACGAGGCCTACATGGCCTTTCGCGCCAAGGCCCGTGACTTCCAGTGGCAGGCCCAGATCCTCGCACTGCCGGTCGAGCAGCGCCTGGCCCTGGCCCGCGACCTGCGCCGCCAGTCCGGCGAAGCCAATTCCACCAAGGCCGAGGACATCATGGATGTCACCCCGAGCGAGGTGGAGCGTGTGATGGCCGAGCATGGCGTGCGCACGCTGATCCACGGCCACACCCATCGCCCCGCCGTGCACGAGCTGGAGGTCGACGGTCAGCCGGCACGCCGCATCGTGCTCGGCGACTGGCAGCCGAACCGCGGCTGGGAGGTCCGCGTCGCCCCCGGCCTGCCGCCGCAGCTGCGCGACTTTCCGCTCAGCCCCTGAGGCCGTCCGCTCGGGACGGCCCTGTCAGGGGGCGCAGGTCGTCGAGCGCGACAGCGACTGATCGAGCAGCGTCCGCCAGCGCAGCAGCACCGGGGCATCGGTCTGCGTCACCTCGCCCAGCAACTGGCGCAGCGCTTCCGCGGCCTGCTCGTCCTCCGGCGCCAGTACCTCGAGCCACAGCTCCAGCGCATAGAGCTGGTGATGCGGATTCTCGTGTTCCCGCGCCTGCTCCAGCGCCTGTTCCAGCAGCACACGCACCACCTCGGGCGAGCGCCCCAGCCGATGATGGACCCGCGCCAGATGCACGCAGAGCTCTGGCACGAAGAGCGAGCCGCGTTCGCGGGCCATCATCAGGCACTGGTCCAGGTAATCCTCGGCGCGAGTCAGCTCGTCGAGCGCCATGCAGGCATCGATGTACCACAGCATGGGGCGCTGATGCCGGTCGCGCCCGACCAGCTCGGTGAACTCGTCCAGCCCGGCCTCGATCATCGCCAGCCCCGCGCGGTCCCCGGTCAGGGCACGATGCCAGCCCAGCGCGCACTGCGCCGTCATGTGCCAGAGATGCAGGTCGGGCGTGCGGGTCAGCTCGAAGGCGCGCTCGGCCCGTGCCCCGGCCAGATGGACATGCCCCAGCTGCCGATACAACGCCGCCGCGCTCATCAGGGCCAGCGCCAGCGACCCCGGGTGGTTGAGCGTCTCGGCCAGGCGAACCGCCGCCTCGACCTGCTGCTCGGCCCGCCGGTAATCCCCGCGCAGGCACAGCGCCCAACCCTGATAGCAGGCCGCCGCCACCTGCGGATGGTCGGAGAACGGCAGCCACTCCATCATCATCGGTTGATGGAGCGGGTCGATCTCCTCGAGATGATCCAGCGCCTGACGCACGCGCCCCGCCCAGTATTCGCAATGCGCCCGGGCATAGGCCGCCAGGCGCCGATAGCGGGGGTCGGGCAGCTGCTCGGCCAGCGACGCCATCCCCGAGGCCAGCGAGAAGGCATCCGCCTGGGCAAAACGCTGACTGCACCCCACCCAGAGCCCCCACTTGACCAGAAAGCGCTGCTCCAGCTCGGTTTCCTCGTCGGCGCAGCGGGCCCCCTCGAGCAGCTCGCGTGCCTTGACGAAACTTTCGTGTGCCGTGGGCGAACCATGCCCCTCCAGCGCAAAGGCGGCCTGGCCACGCACCGTGAGCAGGCTGATCTCCCGCTCCACCTGCCCCTCGATCTGGCGCAGGCTGGCCAGCCCCAGGTCGGCCATGTGCAACGCCGTGCGATTGGCACTGACCTTGAGCGCCTCGCGGGCGGCCAGCTCGAAATAGCGCGCCCCGCGGGCATAGTGCCCGCTGCGCCGCAGATGCGTGGCGAAGTCACCCGGGTGGCGGCTGATCCACATCGGGAAGCGCTCCTCGATCAGCCCGACCACCTGCTGGTGGATGCGCGTGCGCACGTCCCGCGGGCAGGACAGGTAGGCGGCCTCCTGCAGCAACGGATGGGTGAACTGGTACTCGTACTCGCTGTGGGCATCGCAGCGCTCGATGATCTCGAGCCGCTGCATGTGGTCGAGCGCCTGCTTCAGGCGCTCGGGGTCGAGCTGGCTGCATTCGCGCAGGAAGTCCAGGCGGAACTGGCGACCGAGCACCGCCGCCACGTGCGTCACGTGGCGATCGCTGTCGAGCTGGTCGATGCGGCTGGCCAGCAGCCCGAGCAGGCCGCGCGGCAGCTCGTCGACCTGGATGCTGCGCCCTTCGCGGCGGTCCATGTCGAGACGCCGGCAGATCTCCTGAAGGTAGAGCGGCACGCCGTCGCAGCGCTCGATCAGCTGGCCGCGAAGACGCGGGCTGAGATGCAGGCGGTAGCGCCGTGCCAGCTGCGACAGCAGCCGCGACGACTGCATGGCGTCGAGCTTGTCGAGCAGCAGCTGCTGATCCCAGTGGAGGCGAACCGGCAGTGGCTCGCGGCCGTGATGGCTGGCCACCAGCAGAAAGGCGGTATTGATCGGCAGCCGCGCCTGCAGGCCGGCCAGCAGCTTGAGGGAGGGCTCGTCGATCCACTGCAGGTCGTCGACCAGCAGCACCAGCGGCTTGCGCACCGCGGCGCGCTCGATCATGCGATGCAGCACCCCGACCAGCAGCTCGACCGCCTCGCCGCTCTGGGCGGCGGCCAGCGAGTCATCGACCTCGGCCAGCCCCAGGGCCTGCTGCAGCAGCTGCCAGGAAGTGGGTGCCTGCAACAGCGCCTCGTCGCCCTGCGCGCTCAGCAGTTCCGCCAGGCTCGCCTCGTCGAGGCACTCGTCACAGCGCCAGCGCAGCATCAGCCGCGCCAGCCCGAACGGCTCCTGCATCGACATGCGCGTGGTCGACTGCCAGCACAGCGCGACGTCCTCGCTCTGCACCAGCTGTCGAAAGCTCACCATCAGTGCCGACTTGCCCATCCCGGACGCCCCCTGCACCAGCAGGCTCTGGCGCAGCCCCAGCCCGGCGCGGGCCAGGGCATCGCGCAGCTTGCGCAGGGCGCTCTCGCGACCGATCAGGCTCGGCGGCACCGCGCTGCGCCCGCTCTCGTTGACGCCCAGCACCAGGGCGCGCAGCCGTACCTTGCCGTCGCTGGCCAGCAGGCGCGTCGACAGGCGCGGCTGCAGGTCCAGCGCCGGCGGCATGTGCTGGCTGGCCTCCTGGGAGATCACCAGTTCGCTGCCCTCGGCGGCGCTCATCAACTCCAGCGAACGCTGGGTCACCTGACCCAACGGGTCGACCAGCTGCCGCTCCGGCAGATAGAGCACACGGCCGCTGTCCAGCCCGGCGGCCAGATCGAAGCGCGGCATCTCGCCATGGCCGCTCCAGAGTCGCGCCGCCTCCTCGGGCAGGGCGCGGCGGCAGTGTTCGTAGAGCGCCACCAGTTCCGCCAGCTGGTGTGCCGGCCCGTGGGTACCGAAGCAGGCCAGGCCGAGCCCGCCCGTGGCTCCCGGCAGCCAGAATCCGCCGAGATGGTGGCACTGGCGCTCCAGCCAGCGCAGCAGCTCGATCTGCAGCGCCAGGCAGGCCCGGGCCTCGCCACGCTCGTCCCACTCGCCCCGCAGGCGCAGGCGGATGGCCATCACCGACAGCTGGCGATGCTCGATCTCGTCATCGCTCAACGGCTGGCTGTCCGCCGCCAGGGTCCGCGAGTAGGCCCCCTGGGGCGTCACCGGGGGCGGGGTGTCGCCGCGTCCGTCCGACCAGTAACGGGCCAGCTGCAGGATGCTCGGTTCGGGCTGCTGGCCGGACAGGGCCAGCAGCTGGAGATAGGCGTTGTACTCTTCGTGGGCCGCGGCGGACTGCCCCTGCTCGATCAGCTGCCGGATCAGCCGCTCGTGGAACGGCGCATAGCCGGAAAAGCGGCTGACCAGCGTGCGCAGCAGGGCATCGGGCAGCTCCTGCCGCCCTTCGAGCACCTGCTCGGCATAGCTCAGCACCCGCTGGCGCCACTCGCCGCGCATGCGGACCAGCCAGCGTTGATAATCCGCACATTGCGCGAGTTGCAGGTCCTCGACGAGGTCGCCACGATAGACGGCCAGCACCTGCTCGAGCCCCGCCGCATCCGGCGTCCGGTCGAGCAGGGTCTCGAGCTGCTTGAGATCGAAGCGCCAGTTGCCGGGCAGCGCGAAGGCGATGGTCTGACGCGATACCTCGAGGGTGCGTTCGGCCTCGTCGCCCAGGCTCTGGCGCAGGCAATGCAGCGCGTGACGCAGATTGGTCCGACCGGAGGACAGCCCCTGGTCGGGCCACAGCAGTTCGGCCAGCGCCGCGCGGTTGGCCGGCTGCTCCATCAGCAGCAGATAGACCAGCAGCGCCTTGACCTTGTCGTAACTGAACTGGGTGAGCGTATCCTCGCCCAGGGAGAGCGAGAAGTGACCGAACAGCGTCAACTGCGTGTTGCCGGAAGAAGACCGTGCCATTGTTATCAGTTCCTGCGTTGTTCGTCAGCGAGGGCGAATACGCCACCCGGACCGCGGCACGCGTGTCAGGCCGCCGCCGGCAGGCCGCTGTGAAAGCGGAAGGTGGCATCGGGTGACTCGATCAACTCTCGCTCGCGTTCGGCGAAGAAGGCGATGCGTGTGTCGATGCTCGATGCCGAGAAGCGCCTGGCCAACATCAGGTAGTCCTCATAATGCCGCCCTTCCGACTTAACCAGAGTGCGATAGAACTTGGCAAGCTCCGCATCCAGGTGCGGGATGAGGGCCGCGAAGCGCTCGCACGAGCGCGCCTCGATGAAAGCGCCCACGATAAGGATATCGACCAGCCGCTCGGGATCTTCAGTGCGCACATGCCGACGCAGTCCCTCGGCATAGCGCGAGGCCGCGATATGCCGGTACTCGACGCCGCGCGATTCCATCAGCCTGACCACCTGCTCGAAGTGCAGCAGTTCCTCGCGGGCGAGTTGCGACATCTTGGTCAACAGCAGGGGCCGGTCGACATAGCGATACATCAGGCTCATCGCGGTGGAGGCCGCCTTCTTCTCGCACTGGGCGTGATCGATCAGCAGCAGCGCCTGATTGGCCAGCGCGGCGGCGACCCAGGCCTCGGGCGTCGCGCACGGCAGGAAGGCCAGCAGGTCGGGGGACAACAGGGTTTCTCGGGTATCAGGCATGGGATTCACGTCGTGGGTTCATCGGGGTCGCGGACGTCCCGGCAGGCTTCGGCGCGTGCCAGCAGGGTCGTCGAGATCGCCTCGTGAAGCTGCACCGGCGACAGGCCGGCACCCGCCGCCCGCGGCGCGAGCCCGTAGCGGCGAATGTCGCGCATGCGCTCGCGCCCTACCCGCAGCAGCTCCACCGCGCGCGACAGCGCCGGCTGCTCGGCACGAAAGCGAATGCCGTGCCGCTCGAGCTGGGCCTGGAGTCGATCCGCATCCGTCACCTGCAGATAGCGGCCGGCCACCGCCACGCGCCAGCCGTCCAGGCGCTGCATCACCGCCTGGCGCGTGGCGTGATCGTAGCCGAACCAGTCACGTATCTCGTGATCGCTGCGCTGGCAGCCCCGACAGACGGTGTCGCCGACGGTGGTGGAACACAGTCCGACGCAGGGGGAAACGATTCGTCGACTCATGGGACCTCCCGGTTGGCTTCCCATGGTAACGCGCCGTACGCCGGCCGACGAGATGGCCATGCCGGCCCCTTCCGCGACGACCAGCGCCATGCGACCAAAAGCGGGCTATCGCGCCTCGTCCTCGACTTAACATTGTCGACAGTTTCGCGTAAAATGCGCTCGCTCTAGTCAGGGCATTAAAAAGCAGGACTTGTGCGATTTTCAGCGACGTTCGCTGCCATTTTTTGCACCTGCTGGATTCCGAAAATCGATGAGGGTCCCCAACGTGCTTGAAGCCTACCGTCAACATGTCGAGGAACGCGCTGCCGAGGGCGTACCGCCGAAGCCGCTGACCGCCGAGCAGACCGCCGAACTGGTCGAGCTGCTCAAGAATCCGCCGGCCGGCGAGGAACAGTTTCTGCTCGAGCTGATCACCGATCGCGTTCCCCCCGGTGTCGACGAAGCCGCCTACGTCAAGGCCGGCTTCCTGACCGCCGTCGCCAGGGGCGACGCCGAATCACCGCTGATCGACAAGGTGCACGCGGTCAAGCTGCTGGGGACCATGCAGGGCGGCTACAACATCGCCACCCTGGTCGAGCTGCTCGATGACGAGAGCCTCGCCAAGGAGGCCGGCGAACAGCTCAAGCATACCCTGCTGATGTTCGACGCCTTCCATGACGTCGCCGAGCGCGCCAAGGCCGGCAACAGCGTCGCCCAGGCCGTGCTGCAGTCCTGGGCCGATGCCGAGTGGTTCCTGGCCAGGCCGGCGCTGGCCGAGAAGATCACCCTGGCGGTGTTCAAGGTGCCCGGCGAGACCAATACCGACGACCTCTCCCCGGCGCCGGATGCCTGGTCGCGTCCGGACATCCCGCTGCACGCCAATGCCATGCTCAAGAACCCGCGCGAGGGCATCGAGCCGGAAGTGCCGGGCAGCAAGGGCCCGCTGGCGCAGATCAATGACGTCAAGAACCAGGGCTACCCGGTCGCCTACGTCGGCGACGTGGTGGGCACCGGCTCCTCACGCAAGTCCGCCACCAACTCGGTGCTGTGGTTCTTCGGCGACGACATCCCCCACGTGCCCAACAAGCGCGCCGGCGGCTTCGTGTTCGGCGGCAAGATCGCCCCGATCTTCTTCAACACCATGGAAGACGCCGGTGCCCTGCCCATCGAGATGGACGTCGAGAAGCTCGAGATGGGCGATCTCATCGACGTCTACCCCTACGAGGGCAAGGTCTGCCGGCACGGCACCGACGAGGTGCTCTCCACCTTCGAACTCAAGACCCGGGTGATCCTCGACGAGGTGCGTGCCGGCGGCCGCATTCCGCTGATCATCGGTCGCGGCCTGACCGAGAAGGCCCGCAACGAGCTGGGCCTGGCGCCCTCCGACGTCTTCAAGACCCCGGAACAGCCGGCCGACAGCGGCAAGGGCTTCACCCTGGCGCAGAAGATGGTCGGCAAGGCCTGCGGCATGGACGGCGTGCGTCCGGGCATGTACTGCGAACCGAAGATGACCACCGTCGGCTCCCAGGACACCACCGGCCCGATGACCCGCGACGAGCTCAAGGATCTGGCGTGCCTGGGCTTCCAGGCCGACCTGGTGATGCAGTCATTCTGCCACACCGCCGCCTATCCCAAGCCGGTCGACGTGGAGATGCAGCACACCCTGCCCGACTTCATCATGAACCGCGGCGGCGTCTCGCTGCGTCCGGGCGACGGCATCATCCACAGCTGGCTCAACCGCATGCTGCTGCCCGACACCGTGGGCACCGGCGGCGACTCCCACACCCGCTTCCCGATGGGCATCTCCTTCCCCGCGGGCTCCGGTCTGGTGGCCTTCGCCGCCGCCACCGGCGTGATGCCGCTGGACATGCCGGAATCCGTGCTGGTGCGCTTCAAGGGCGAGCGCCAGCCGGGCATCACCCTGCGTGATCTGGTCCACGCCATCCCTTACCAGGCCATCCAGCAGGGCCTGCTGACCGTCGAGAAGTCCGGCAAGAAGAACGCCTTCTCCGGTCGCGTGCTGGAGATCGAAGGGCTCGAGGACCTCACCGTCGAACAGGCCTTCGAACTCTCCGACGCCTCCGCCGAGCGCAGCGCCGCCGGCTGCACCATCACCCTCTCCGAGGACAGCGTCAGCGAGTACCTGACGTCCAACATCACCCTGCTCAAGTGGATGATCGACCAGGGCTACGGTGACCGCCGCACCCTGGAGCGTCGCATCGCGGGCATGGAGGAGTGGCTCGCCAACCCCAGCCTGATGCGCGCCGACGCCGACGCCGAGTACGCCGAGGTGATCGAGATCGACCTCAACGAACTCACCGAGCCGGTACTCTGCGCCCCGAACGATCCGGACGACGCCCGCCTGCTCTCCGAGGTGGCCGGCGAGACCATCGACGAGGTGTTCATCGGCTCGTGCATGACCAACATCGGCCACTTCCGCGCCGCCGGCAAGCTGCTCGAGAAACAGCCCGCCGGCAGCCTGAAGACCAAGCTGTGGCTGGCGCCGCCGACCAAGATGGACCAGCACCAGCTCACCGAGGAAGGCTACTACGGCATCTACGGCCGCGCCGGCGCGCGCATGGAGATGCCGGGCTGCTCGCTGTGCATGGGCAACCAGGCCCGCGTGGCGCCCAAGTCCACCGTGGTCTCCACCTCGACCCGCAACTTCCCCAACCGCCTGGGCGACGGCGCCAACGTCTACCTGGCCTCCGCCGAGCTGGCCGCGGTCGCCGCCGTGGTCGGCCGCCTGCCCAGCGTGGAGGAGTACAAGGGCTACATGGGCGAATTCAACGCCATGGCCGGCGAGATCTATCGCTACATGAACTTCCACGAGATCGAGGAGTTCCAGAAGGCCGCCTCCAACGTGATTCCCCTCGCCGAGGAAGCCTGATCCTTCGATTCCGATGCTCGCAACATCGTCAATCGATGACCGAAGCGCCCCGCCCCGAGCGGGGCGCTTTTTATTGCACAGGACCATACAGTGCCGGGCGCGAGCCCGGCGTTTTCCGCTCGACTTTCCGCCCCGCCCGCGGCGTTTCCGTGGCATCCTGTCGATCCACCCCTGCGATGTGGAGAGATGCCATGCCCCCTGTCGTCACCCCCGATATCTGCGACGCCCATCCCGAGGTCCGGGTGCTCGACCCGGTGTTCATCAACTTCGGTGGACGCGAGGCCTTCTCGGGGCCGGTGCGTACCATCAAGTGCTTCGAGGACAACTCCCGCCTCAAGGAGGCCGTCGCCGAGCCCGGCGAGGGCGGCGTGCTCGTCGTGGATGCCGGCGGGTCGCTGCGCTGCGCGCTGCTCGGCGATCGCCTGGCCGATCAGGCGGCACGCAACGGCTGGGCGGGCATCGTGCTCTACGGCTGCGTCCGCGATGTGGACGTGCTGGCCGATGTCGACCTGGGCATCCAGGCGCTGGGCGTTCATCCCCGGCGCAGCCACAAGCACGGCGAAGGCCAGCGCGACCTGACCGTCACCGTCGCCGGCGTCAGCCTGCGCCCCGGCGACTGGCTCTACGCCGACAACAACGGCATCGTGGTGGCCGACGCCCGGCTGCCGATCGACTGAACCACGACCTCACGCGGCCTGTCGGGCGCCGCGCCCGGCATGCTAGCGTGTAGGCATGCCTGAATCACCGGCCACGACACTCGCCCCGCACGCTCTCGGCGTCGCGGCACTGCGCTCGCTGCGCGAGCACTGGCGGCCGCTGGTCGCCTACCAGCTGTTCTTCACCCTGCTGTCGGCCACGCTGCTGCTGCCGGCCGGCGCCAGTACCCTGGCCGCCCTGCTGCGCGAGCTGGGTCGCCCGCCGCTGACCGGCACACAGCTGCTCGACGTCGCCCTCACGCCATGGGGCGCCCTCTGGCTGCTGACCGCGATCGCCCTGAGCGCCCTGCTGCTCGCCCTGCAACAGGCCGGCATGCTGCTGGTCGTGACCCGACCGGAGGCCCATCGCTACCGTCAGGCGCTCGTGGCGCTCTGGAACGTCGGCCGACGCCTGCCCGGCATCGCCGTGCTGACCCTGCTGCAGACCACGGCCCAGCTGGCGATCGCCCTGGTTCCACTGCTGCTTCTGGAAGGCCTGTATGGCTGGCTGCTGGGCGACATGGAAAGCTATGTGGTGCTGCAGACCCGCCCCGCGGCCCTGGGCTGGTTCCTGCTCGCCGCCGCGGCGCCGCTCGCGCTGTGGCTGTGGGCCGCCGCGGCCCTGTATCTGCGCTGGGTGCTCGCCCTGCCGGTACTGGTGCTCGAGGATCGCCCGCTCGGCGACGCCCTGCGACGCAGCCGGGCCCTGACCCGCGGCCACGGCCGCCGGCTGCTGCTGCCGGTGGCGCTGCCGGTGCCGCTGATCGTGCTGCTGCCGCTGGGGACCAGCATGGCCTTCGATGCGCTGGTCACGCCCCTGCTGGGCTGGCTGCCCGAACGCACCACCTGGCTGATCCCCGCCATGCTCGCCTACCTGACGCTCTACGGCCTGCTGACCCTGGCGGCGACGTTCATCGGCGTGGCCATCAACAGCCTGGTAACCGGGTGTCTCTACCTGCGCCTGGCCCATCACCGGCCGCGACCGCCATCGCCCACCCGGCGCGACCACCCGGCCTGGGTGGCCTGGGGCGCCGAAGCCCTGGTGCTGCTGATCGCGGCCGGGCAGGCCTTCACCGAGCTCAACCGCTTCACCCTGCAGGACACGGTCACCATCACCGCCCATCGCGGCAGCTCGATCGAGGCGCCGGAGAATACCCTCGCCGCCTTCGAGCGCGCCATCGCCGACGGCGCCGACTATATCGAGTTCGACGCCCGCCTCAGCGCGGACGGCCAGGTAGTAATCTCCCACGATGACAGCCTGCGGCGTCTGCTCGGCCGTGACGAGCGCATCAGCGAACTCGACTGGCCGGCGCTGCGGGAGATCGACGTGGGCAGCTGGTTCGCTCCGGCCTATCGCGGGGAGCGCATTCCCCGCCTCGAGTCGGTGCTGCGCCTGACCCGCCACCGGATTCGGCTGTACATCGAGCTCAAGCCCACCGGCGACAACGCCGCCGCACTGGTGGACGCCGTCCTTGCCCGGCTGCCCCGCGAGCGCCGTGACCGGGTGGTGATCGCCTCGCTGTCGCCGGCGGTCATCCGCGAGGTGGAGCGTCGCGCCCCGCAGCTGCACACCACCCTGTTCGCGCAGTTCATGGTGCGTGGCGGACTGGCGCTGGGCGACATCGACGCCCTGGGGCTGCGCCATGTGCGCATCGATGCCGCCACCGTCGCCGCGGTCCATGCCCGGGGCTATGCCCTGCACGCCTGGACGGTCAACGATCGCCGGCAGATGGCGCGGCTGATCGATCTGGGCGTGGACAACATCATCACCGACCGCCCGGCGCGGCTGGCCGAGTTGCTGGCCGAGCGTGCCACCCTGAGCGACGGGGAGCTGCTGCTGCTAAAGCTGCGCAGCTGGCTGCACGCCTGATCGGGCATTTTCAAAAAGTCTGCGCTCGGCAATACTGCGTTGAAATTAAACTCAAAATGCTCATTTACATCTGTAAACTGCGCTTTTTCGCTCAATTTCGCCTTGTCTTGCCTTCGCTCGCCATTTTTGAAAAACACCCTCTACTCTCGATAAAAAGCCCGGCCTCTCGCGAGACCGGGCAGGGGGAAGTATTCCGTTGAGAGACTCAGCCGAGGGTTTCGCCCGCCAGCATGAACCAGGTCTCGAGCACCGCGTCCGGGTTCAGCGACACCGAATCGATGCCCTGCTCCATCAGCCACTTGGCCAGCTCGGGATGATCCGACGGCCCCTGGCCGCAGATGCCCACGTACTTGCCCTGGGCCTTGCAGGCCTGGATGGCCATGCTGAGCAGCTTCTTCACGGCCGGGTTCCGCTCGTCGAACAGGTGGGCGACGATGCCGGAGTCACGGTCCAGGCCCAGCGTGAGCTGCGTGAGGTCGTTGGAACCGATCGAGAAGCCGTCGAAGTGCTCGAGGAACTCGTCGGCCAGCAGGGCGTTGGCCGGCAGCTCGCACATCATGATGACCTTGAGGCCGTTGTCGCCGCGCTCGAGGCCGTTGGCGGCCATCAGCTCGACCACCTCGCGGCCCTCGTCCGGCGTGCGCACGAACGGCACCATGACCTCGACGTTGTCCAGCCCCATCTCGTCGCGCACCCGCTTGAGCGCCCGGCACTCCAGTTCGAAGCAGGGCCGGAAGGCCTCGGAGATGTAGCGCGAGGCGCCGCGGAAGCCGAGCATCGGGTTCTCCTCGCCCGGCTCGTAGAGCTTGCCGCCGATCAGGTTCTCGTACTCGTTGGACTTGAAGTCCGACATGCGCACTATCACCCGCTTGGGATAGAACGACGCCGCCAGGGTCGAGATGCCCTCCACCAGCTTGTCGACGTAGAAGGACACGGGGTCATCGTAACCGGCGGTGCGCACGTCGATGATCTGCTGGAGATCCGTGGGCAGCTTGGCATAGTCGAGCAGCGCCTTGGGATGCACGCCGATCATGCGGTTGATGATGAACTCCAGGCGCGCCAGGCCGACCCCGGCGTTGGGCAGCCCGGCGAAGGCGAAGGCGCGATCAGGGTTGCCGACGTTCATCATGATCTTGAACGGCAGGTCCGGCATGCTGTCGACGCTGGTGGTCTGGCAGTCGAACTCCAGCAGCCCGTCGTAGACGTGGCCGGTATCGCCCTCGGCGCAGGACACGGTGACCTCGCGGCCGTCCTCGAGCACCTCGGTGGCATCGCCACAGCCGACCACCGCCGGGATGCCCAGTTCGCGGGCGATGATCGCCGCGTGGCAGGTGCGCCCACCGCGGTTGGTGACGATCGCCGAGGCGCGCTTCATCACCGGCTCCCAGTCCGGGTCGGTCATGTCGGTGACCAGCACGTCGCCGGCATGGATCTTGTCCATCTGCTCGGTGGACTCGACCACCTTCACCGCGCCGCGGCCGATGCGCTGGCCGATGGCCCGGCCGTTGACCAGCTGGCGCCCCTTCTCCTTGAGCTGGAAGCGCTCGAGCTTGCCGCCCTCCTGGTTGGAGACCACCGTCTCGGGCCGTGCCTGGACGATGTAGAGCTTGCCGTCGTCGCCGTCGCGGGCCCACTCGATGTCCATCGGCCGCCCGTAGTGCTGCTCGATGATCACCGCCTGGCGAGCCAGCGCCATGACGTCGTCGTCGTCGATGCAGAAGCGCGCGCGATCCGCCGGCGAGACGTCGACGGTCTGCACCGACTTGCCCGCCGAGGCGTCGTCGGTGTAGGTCATCTTGATCAGCTTGGAGCCCAGGGTGCGGCGCAGCACGGCCGGGCGGCCCGCGGCCAGGGTCGGCTTGTGGACGTAGAACTCGTCGGGGTTCACCGCGCCCTGCACCACGGTCTCGCCCAGGCCCCAGGAACCGGTGACGAACACCGCGTCGCGATAGCCCGACTCGGTGTCGAGGGTGAACATCACGCCCGCCGCCCCGGTCTCGGAACGCACCATCTTCTGGATGCCCGCGGACAGCGCGACCTGGGCATGATCGAAGCCGCGATGCACGCGGTAGGAGATGGCCCGGTCGTTGAACAGCGAGGCGAACACCTCATGCACGGCACGCTTGACGTTGTCGAAGCCTTCGATGTTGAGGAAGGTCTCCTGCTGGCCGGCGAAGGAGGCGTCCGGCAGGTCCTCGGCGGTCGCCGAGGAGCGCACCGCCACCTTGAGGTTGGCGTGGCGCGACTCCAGCTCGCGGTAGGCCTCGCGCAGCGCGGCCTCGAATTCGGGCGGCAGCGGCGTGTCGATGACCCACTGGCGGATCTCGCGGCCTACCCGGGTCAACTCGGCGACATCATCGACATCCAGCCGCGCCAGCGCGCTGTTGATGCGCTCGTTGAGCCCCTCGTGAGCGAGGAACTGGCGGTAGGCATGCGCGGTGGTGGCGAAGCCGCCCGGCACGGTGACGCCGGCATCGGCCAGGTTGGAGATCATCTCGCCCAACGACGCATTCTTGCCGCCGACACGATCGACGTCATCCATGCCCAGGCGATCGAACCATTCGATATACTGTTCCAAGGGGTCCCCCTTTTATCCAATGCGGTGTCGGCGCCGGACGCGCCTACTGGCAATCGAAGGCCAAGGTAACAAGCCGCCGCCCTATTAGCCATTAGTCTAATAGCGAAGTCACTGGAGTATTTTTACAACAATCGTCGATTGTCGGCGTTTCCTGTAGTCGGACGCGGGCGCCCCGCCATGGCTTGTCGCTGACACCCCGAACCGGGACAATGCGAAAAACCCTCGCGAGAGTTCCCGCATGTCCCGCACCGCGTTCTTCATCTCCGACGGCACCGGCATCACCGCCGAGACCCTGGGCCGCAGCCTGCTCGCGCAGTTCGAAAGCCTGGAGATCCGGATGGTCACCAAGCCGTACATCGACTCCACGGAAAAGGCCCAGCAACTGGCCGACGTGATTCAGGCCACCGCGGCGCGTGACGGCGAGACCCCGATCATCATCGACACCATCGTCGACCAGACGATCCGCGAGATCATCAGCCAGGCGCCGGGCTTCAAGGTGGATGTCTTCACCACCTTCCTCGCCCCCCTCGAGGAGGAGCTGAAGGTGCACTCGTCCTACTCCGTGGGGCGCACCCACTCCATCGGCCAGGACGAGGTCTACATGCACCGCATCGACTCGGTGCACTTCGCCCTGGACAACGACGACGGCGCCCGGGTCAGCCAGTACGATACCGCCGACGTCATCCTGGTGGGCGTGTCACGCTGCGGCAAGACGCCCACCTCGCTCTACCTGGCGCTGCAGTTCGGCATCCGCGCGGCCAACTATCCGCTGACCGAGGACGACCTCGACGAGGACGGCAACCTGAAGATGCCCCGCGCCCTGGCGCCGCACCGCCACAAGCTGTTCGGCCTGACCATCGATCCGCGCCGCCTGGCGGCCATCCGCACCGAACGGCGCCCCAACAGCCGCTACTGCTCGATCGATCAGTGCCTGCAGGAAGTCCAGCAGGCCGAGGCGCTCTATCGGCGCTTCCACATCCCCTACATCGACACCACCCGCTTCTCGATCGAGGAAATCTCCACCCGGCTGATCGCCGAGACCGGCCTGCAGCGCCGCTTCAGCCCGCGCTGAGGCGACCGGTCCGTGCCCCGAAGCGCCGGGCGAGATGCCGGCGCATTCGCCAGGCCGAGAGCATCGCCATCAGCAGGTTCGCCCCCAGCATGCCGGCGAAGATGCCCACCGGCCCGGCGAGGCGTCCCCCCAGCCAGGCCAGCGGCACGGTCAGCACGAACAGCCGCACGACCGACAGCACCAGGGCGTGGCGCGGGCGATGCAGGGCATTGAACGAGGAATTGGTGAGGATCACCACGCCCTGGGCGCCCAGCCCCAGCGGCACGAGCCAGAGATACCAGCGCAGCGTCTCCGCCACCTCGGGGCCCTCGGCGTAACCGGCGATCAGCCAGGGCGCCAGCCCCTGCAGCACGCCCCACACGAGCAGCTGCCAGGCCAGCACGAAGCCGAAGCAGCCGAAGATCGCCCGCCGGACCCGGTCAGGCCGATCGGCGCCGTGGTTCTGACTGACGAACGGTGACAACGTCATCGACAGCGTCAGCACCACCAGCTGGGCGATGGCCTCGACCCGGGAGCCCACGCCGAAGGCCGCGACCGCCGTGGTGCCCTGTCCCGCCACGATGCGCGTCACAAGCCCCATGGCGATCGGCGTGAACACGCTGGTCACCGCCGCTGGCAGGGCAATCTTCCCCAGCTCCCGCCAGGAAGCGACCAGCCCGGCGAGCCGCCAGCCCTTCCAGTCCAGGCTGGCGCGCAGCACGGGCAGGCCCAGCAGCCCCACGGTCATCGCGCCCCAGCTGATCAGCGTCGCCAGGGCCGCCCCCCGCACCCCCATCGCCGGCAACGGTCCGGCGCCGAAGATCAGCAGCGGGTCGAGCAGGGCATTGAGCAGTGCCGCCGCCGCCATCATCAACCCCGGCACCAGGGTATTGCCCTGCGCCCGGAGCACGCTGTTCATCACGCGCGGGGCGATCAGCAGCCCCGCGCCCCAGTACCAGACGCCCATGTAGGCGTCGATGAACGGCATCAGCTCCCGGTCGGCGCCCAGGAAACGAAACAGCGGCTCGAGCGTGGCCAGGCCCGCGGCCGTCACCAGACCGCCGACGCCCACCGCCAGCAGCAGGGCATCCGTGGCCCGGCGCCGCAGCAGCGCCTGCTCGCCCTGGCCCAGCCGCCGGGCCACCACCGCGGAGGTGCCGATGCCCAGGCCGATCGCCAGACTGATCGCGGTGAAGGTGACCGGAAAGGTGAAGGCCACCGCCGCCAGGGGGCGCGTGCCCAGCCCGGCGATGAACCAGGTATCCACCAGATTGAACAGCATCATCGCCACCATGCCGAGCATCACCGGCAGCGACTTGCGCGCCAGTGTCGCGGCGATGGGGCCATGCAGAAAGGGAGAAGCGGCAGGCGAGCGAGTCGATGGGGGCATGCGGGCGTCCCGGGCAGACAAAGGGGCTCATTCTGCCCAAGGCTGCCGCGCAACCCAAGCGTGAGACAGAGCTCAGAACCCCATCACATCGGTCAGCAGGCCCTCGGCAATGCGCCGCTCGGTGGTCTCGTCCACCAGTATCCTGACCAAGTGCAGGGCGAAGGCCATCGCCGTGGCCGGCCCCTGGCTGGTCACCAGCTTGCCGTCCTCCACCACCGGCTGGCGGGAGAGATGACCGCCGGCCTCGACCAGCGCGGCCTGAAAGGCGGGATAGCCGGTCACCACGTAGCCCTGGACCAGATCCAGCGGCGCCAGCACCACCCCCGGCGCGGCACAGAGCGCACCGATCCAGCCATCCTCGCGTCGCTGCCGATGCAGCCGTTCGGCGAGGTCGAGCGAGTCGCGCAGATGCTCCGCGCCCGGCATGCCGCCGGGCAGCACGATCATCTCGAAGGCATGTTCCGGAGCGACTTCTGCCAGACATGTGTCGGCGGTCAGCCGCGTCCCGCGCGCCAGGGTCACCGTCGGCTGCGACATGACCGAGGCCACCGTGACCTGTACATCCGCACGCCGCAGCACATCGATCAGCGTGACAGTCTCGATATCCTCGCTGCCGTCAGCGACGGGCAACAGCACCTGAGTCATATTCAACCTCCCGAAGTACGCGGACTGCGTCCGATCAGCATAGAAGCCCCTGCCGCCGCTTCAATCCTCTCGCGAGACAGGCCCCTGCGCCTCGCACCAGGCGCTGAAGCCGCCGCCGATATGGCAGACCGGTCCGAACCCCATGCGCTGCAACTGCTGCGTGGCCAGCGCCGAACGCTGCCCCTTGGCACAGAACAGCACGAAGCGATCCGGACGCGCGAAGGCAGCCTGGTGATAGGGCGAGGCCGGGTCCACCCAGAATTCGAGCAGCCCGCGCGGGGCATGCAGCGCGCCGGGGATACCGCCCTCGCGCTGCAGCTCGCGCACGTCGCGAATATCGACGAAGGTCACGCCCGGCTGACCATGCAGGGCCAGCGCCTGAGCCGGCGTGAGCGTCTCGATTTCCCGCTCGGCCTCGGCCACCAGCTCGGCCACGCCCTTGATCAAGTTCGTCATGAGGTGTCACCGCCACGATAGAAGCGCTGGATGCTGGAGAAGTCCAGCCGCCCGTTGCCCCCGCCGGCGTGCAGGGCGTAGAGATTGCGCGCCTGGGCCCCCATGGGGATCGGCGAGCGGGAGGTGAGCGCCAGCGAGGTCGCCAGCCCCAGGTCCTTGCTCATCAGATCGACCAGGAAGCCGCCCTGATAGTCATTGGAGGCCGGCGCCTGGGGCATCACCCCCGGCCAGGGGTTGTAGACATTGAGCGCCCAGTTACCGCCACTGCTCTGCTTCATGATCTCGGATAGCACCGCCGGGTCCAGGCCATTCTCGACCCCCAGCGCCAGCGCCTCGGCGGTGCCGCTCATGAGAATGCCCAGCAGCATGTTGTTGCAGATCTTGGCCACCTGCCCCGCCCCACTGTCCCCGGCATGAAAGACGTTGCGCCCCATGGCCTCCAGCATCGGCCTGGCGGTGTTGAAGCCCGCCTCGCTGCCGCCGACGATGAACGTCAGGGTGCCCGCCCGGGCGCCACCCACGCCGCCCGACACCGGTGCGTCCAAGCAGGTCAGGCCGTGACGGGCGGCGGCACCGGCCACCTCTCGCGCGTCCTCCGGGGCGATGGTGGAGGCATCGATGATCAGCGGCTGCCCGCTCAGCGCCTCCAGCAGCCCGGGCTGATCGTCGCCGCCCAGATACAGCGATTTCACATGAGCACCGGCCGGCAGCATCGAGATCACCACGTCGGCACCGTCCGCCGCGTCCCGCGCCGAGCCCGCGGGCGTAGCGCCCTCGGCGGCCAGGGCCTGCATGGCCCCCTCCACGAGGTCGAAGACGCGGACGCGGTAACCGGCCTTGACCAGATTGGCGGCCATCGGCGCGCCCATGTTACCCAGACCTATGAAGGCGATTTGCATGGCTTGCTCCTTGAATTGTCGTTGTCGTGGAACCTGGAACGGTACGCCAGGTGGGCTCTTCCGACGACAAGCCTCGCGGGGGCGCTGTAAACCCCTCCCTGGGCGCTACCTTTGCCATCCATGGCAAAGGACCCCCGCTTTGCCTTGTCCCCGGCGCCCACTATTGCAGGGGATTGGAAATAAACTCTAAAGGTCCTGCAGAGGGTGCTCCCGGGCCGGCCACAGCGGCGCCAGAAATGCCTCGACGTCGTGGCGCGGCACACTGGCCACGTCACGGTGCGACCAGCGGGGTTGCTTGTCCTTGTCGATCAGCAGCGCGCGAACGCCCTCGGCCAGGTCCGCATGCCGGGCGCACTGTACCGCCAGGTTCAGCTCGTCACGCAGCGCATCGGCCAGGCTCGTGTGGCGGTGGCGCGCCTGCATCTCCCACACCAGATGCGCGGTGATCGGGCAGCCGCCGGCCAGGCGCTCGCGGTTGGCCGCCAGCCAAGGGTCGTCGCCCGTGTCCGCGAGGATGCGCTCGACGGCGGTGGCGACATCGGCCACCTGAGTCATCGCCTGTAATCGGTCGAGATGCGCCAGCACGAGGCTTTCCGGGGCCGTCTCGCGGGCCTCGAAGCGGGCCAGCACCTCGGCCACCGCCTCCGCAGGGTGTGTCAGATCCGCCGCCTGCAGGGCGGCCAGCACGTCCTCCTGCTGGTCGCCGGGAATATAGCGATCGGCCAGCCCCAGCAGCAGCGCATCACGAGCGTTGAGCTGGGCTCCGGTCAGCCCCAGGTAGCGACCGATGCCGCTGGGCATGCGGTTGAAGAACCAGCTCGCCCCCACATCGGGGTAAAGGCCGATGGTGATTTCCGGCATGGCCAGGCGCGAGGTCTCGGTGACCACGCGCTCACCCGCCCCGGCCAGCAGCCCCAGGCCGCCGCCCATGACGATGCCGCCGCCCCAGGCGATCAGGGGCTTGGTGAAGGTATGCAAGCGGTGGTCGAGCCGATACTCGGCAGTGAAATAGGTGGTGGCAAAGGCGGCACCCCGCTCGACATCGGTCATCGCGCGATACAGTGCTACCACATCCCCACCGGCGCAAAACGCCTTGCCACCGGCGCCGTCGAGCCACACCGCGGCGATGCCGGGATCCTGCTCCCAGGCCGCCAGGCGGGCCGTGAGTGTCTCGATCATCGCCAGGGACAGGGCGTTGAGCGAGCGCGGGGCGTTGAGCGTCGCGCGGCCGATGCGTGCGCCGTCGCGGCCGGCGAGTTCGGTGAAGCGAACGAGCGGTTCGGTCATGAAACGGCAGTCTCCCGTGCAGCGTGCGTGTATCCTGCGTTATATCAGGTTTTCGAGGGCATCGGGTTCGAACAGCCGTCGAGCCACGATCACGCGCATGATTTCATTGGTTCCTTCGAGGATCTGGTGGACCCGAGTATCACGCACCAGCCGCTCGAGCGGATACTCCTTGATGTAGCCATAACCGCCATGCAACTGCAGTGCTTCATTGCACACGTTGAAGCCGATATCCGTCGCCAGTCGCTTGGCCATGGCGCAGTGCGCGCTGGCCGCGGGGTCGTCGTGGTCGAGCCGCCAGGCGGCATGACGCACCATCAGGCGCGCGCTCACAAGCTCGGTGGCCATGTCGGCGAAGCGGAACTGCAGGGCCTGGAACGCCGCCAGCTCACGACCGAACTGACGTCGCTGATGCAGGTAGTCCCGCGCCAGGGTCAGCGCCAGTTGTGCGGCCCCGAGCGAGCAGCTGGCAATATTCAACCGCCCACCATCCAGGCCCTTCATGGCCAGCTTGAAACCCTCGCCCTCCTCGCCCAGCCGCTGCCCGGCCGGTACCCGCACGCCATCGAAGCTGACCAGACGGGTCGGCTGGCTCTTCCAGCCCATCTTGTCCTCGTTCTTGCCGTAATGAACCCCCGCGGCGTCCGCCGGCACCAGAAAGGCGGAAATGCCGGCCGCACCGCTGTCGGGCACGCCCGTGCGGGCCATCACCACCAGAGCGTCCGTGGATCCGGCGCCCGAGATGAACATCTTGCTGCCGTCGATCACGTAGTCGTCACCCTCGCGCACCGCACGGGTACGCAGACTGGCGGCGTCCGAGCCGGCACCGGGTTCGGTCAGGCAGTAGGAAGCCAGCTGCCGCCCGCTGACCAGCGCCGGCATCCAGGCCTCGCGCACGGCCTCGCTGCCCCACTTCGCCACCATCCAGGTCGCCATGTTGTGAATGGTCAGGTAGGCGGTGGTCGACACGCAGCCCTGGGCGAGCTGCTCGAAGATCAGCGAGGCCTCGAGGCGTGACAGCCCCAGTCCGCCCTGCGCCTCGTCAACATAGAGGGCCAGGAACCCGGCCTCGCCGGCACGCCGGATGACCTCCACCGGGAAGAACGCGGATGCATCCCAGTCGGCCGCATGCGGGGCCAGTTCCACCCGGGCGAAATCCGCCGCCGCCTGCTGCAGGGCACGCTGGTCGTCACTCAGGGCAAAGTCCACGGCAGTCTCCGGAATCGTGCGGGTATCTCAGGCAAAATTAGCAGCCCCCGGCGCCGCGGCAAGGTGACACTTGGTCTACTTTACGTAAACGTCAAGCTCATCTAGCCTTGGCTTCGGGTGAGTCGACAATCGCGTCACCACCCCAAGCATGAGGATCGCCCGATGTCCGAGACTCTTTCCCCGGCGCCGTCCCGTGAACGCCGGACCTACTCGATCGGCGAGCTGGCCCGGCGCTTCGAGGTCACCCCGCGCACCATCCGCTTCTACGAGCAGGAGGGCCTGCTGGACCCGGAACGGCGCGGGCAGACCCGCGTCTATCACGAGAAGGACCGGGTGCGCCTGTCGCTGACGCTGCGGGGCAAGCGGCTGGGCTTTTCCCTGGCGGAAATCCGCGAGGTCATCCAGCTCTACGACCACGCCCCGGATGGCGACGAGCGGCAGCTGCGCCGCATGCTGGACATCCTCGCCGAGAAGCGCCGGGGGCTCGAACGCCAGCTCGAGGACATCCGTGCCCTGCAGCACGAACTCGATGACGTCGAGGATCGCTGTCGCGACTCGCTCGACGCCCTGCTGGCACGCCACTCGCGCGACACCTGACATCCGATTCCCCTTCGCCACAACAACAAGCAGGAATCCAACGATGACACCCCACACCGATACCGCGAGCGCCACGGCGCCGACGCCGCGCTACAGCTACGTCAGCGGCATCAGCCACCAGCCGCTGAAGGGCGAGACCATCGGCGACTGCTTCGACGCCATCGTCGACAGTCATCCCGAACGAGACGCGCTGATCAGCCGCCACCAGCGCCAGCGCTATACCTGGCGCGAGCTTCAGGACATCGTCGACCGTACCGCCCGCGCCTACATGGCGATCGGCGTGGAAAAGGGCGACCGGGTCGGCATCTGGGCCACCAACCGCAGCGAATGGGCCATCACCCAGTTCGCCACGGCGAAGATCGGCGCGATCCTGGTCAACATCAATCCCAGCTACCGCACCCACGAGCTGGAGTACGCCCTGCGCCAGTCGGGCACCTCGACTCTGGTGCTGCAGGGGGCCTTCAAGACCTCGCGCTACGCCGACATGATTGCCGAGCTGGTCCCGTCGCTCGGCGAGGTCGACACGCCCCTGGCCAGTGAGCGGCTTCCCGCGCTCAAGCAGGTAATCTGCCTCGACGAAGACTGGGCCCTGCCCGGCATGCTCACCTGGGACGGCCTGCTCTCCCGCGCCGATGCCGTCAGCGCGGCGGCGCTGGCCGAACGTCAGGCGACACTGCAGTTCGACGAGCCGATCAACATCCAGTACACCTCCGGCACCACCGGCGCGCCCAAGGGGGCCACCCTCTCCCACCACAACATTCTCAACAACGGCTACTTCGTCGCCGAGCGCATCGGCCTCGCCGATACCGACCGCATGGTCATCCCGGTGCCGCTCTACCACTGCTTCGGCATGGTGATGGGCAATCTGGGCTGCATGACCCACGGTGCGGCGATGATCTATCCGAGCGAGGGCTTCGACCCGCTGGCGACGCTGACCGCCGTCGCCGAGGAGCGTGCCACGGCCCTGTACGGCGTGCCGACCATGTTCATCGCCGAGCTCGAGCACCCCGAGTTCCCCACCTTCGATCTGAGCTCGTTGCGTACGGGTATCATGGCGGGCTCCATCTGCCCCATCGAGGTCATGCGCCAGGTCATCGACAAGCTGCACATGAAGGAAGTCAGTATCTGCTACGGCATGACCGAGACCAGCCCCGTCAGCCTGCAGACCCAGACCGATGCACCGCTCGACAAGCGGGTCACCACGGTGGGCACCATCCATCCGCATCAGGAGGTCAAGCTGGTCGACCCGGCGACCGGCCGCCTCGTCCCCCGGGGCGAGCGCGGTGAACTCTGCACCCGCGGTTACAGCGTGATGCTGGGCTACTGGGAGAATCCGGAAGCCACCGCGAAATCGATCGACGCCGCCGGCTGGATGCACACCGGTGACCTGGCACAGATGGACGACGAGGGCTATGTCGCGATCACCGGGCGCATCAAGGACATGATCATTCGCGGTGGCGAGAACATCTATCCGCGCGAGATCGAGGATTTCCTCTATACCCACCCGGCCATTTCCGATGTGCAGGTCATCGGGGTGCCCGACGAGAAGTACGGCGAGGAAGTGATGGCCTGGGTCAAGCTGATCGAGGGCGAAAGCCTCGATGAAGAAGGGCTCAGGGTGTTCTGCCAGGGGCGCATCGCCCACTACAAGGTCCCGCGCTACGTGAAGTTCGTCGACGTCTTTCCGATGACGGTGACCGGCAAGATTCAGAAGTACAAGATGCGCGAGGTGGCGAGCCAGGAACTGGGGCTCTAGGGCTTTCGGCCCGCCCGGCCTTGCGCCGGGCGGGCCGTCGTCTCACATCCCCTTGGGCGCGAAGATCCCCGGCGCATTGCGCCAGTAGCCCTTGTAGTCCATGCCGAAGCCGAACACGTAACGGTCCTCGACCTCGAGACCGCAATAATCCGCCTTGAGCCCCGGCACGGCCTTGCGATCGTGGCGCTTGTCCACCAGCACGGCCGTGGACACGCTGGCCGCCTGCGCCTCGCGGCAATATTCGAGAATGGCTGCCAGGGTGGCGCCTTCATCGAGGATGTCGTCGACGATCACCACATGCCGGCCGGCCATGGGAATCTCCGGCGACACCCGCCAGAACAGCTCGCCGCCCCGCGTGCGCCCGCGATAGCGGGTGGCATGCAGATAGTCCACCTCGAGCGGGAAGCCCAACCGCGTCAGCAGGTGGCCGGTGGTAATCAGGCCGCCGTTCATCACGCAGTAGAAGACCGGCAGCTTGTCGCCCAGACGCTCGGTCATGGCCTCGGCCATGCGATCCAGCGCCGCCTCGACCTCGCTCTGACTGATCAGGCAATCGGCATTGTCCATGATCTCGCGCATGGAGTGCAGGGAGTCGTGGTGTTGGGTATCGAGTTCAGACATCGGAATCCTGATCAGTGTCTCTGTCGTGGGAATCGCGGGGGGATGGCGTGCCCCGGCGCGAGGAAGGTGACGACGAGGATGGCTCGTCGTGAGGCCGGGAGGCCGTGGTCTCGGCGACCGACTCCGGCGCGTCGGTGCGGCGTTCGGCGACGTGCAGTTCGCGGGCGGGAATCGCCACGACCGCCCCCGCCTCGGCGGCCAGGTCGGCACAGTGCAGCAGCACCTCCTGCTGGATGGCCTGATGCGTCGCCCAGTCGGTGGTCCGGGTGTAGGCATGAATCAGGATCTCCAGGGTGGAGTCGCCGAAATGCTGGAAGTAGGCCATGCACAGATCGTCGGCCTCGATGTCGTCGTGCTGCTCGAGGTAGTCGCGGATACGCCGGGTCACTGACGCCACCCTGTCGAGGTCGGCATAGCGCAGGCCGATCCGCTCCTTGATGCGACGGTTGTGCATGCGCGAGGGATTCACCACCACCATCGCGCCGAACATCATGTTGGGCACGTACAGCGGGCGGGTGTCGAAGCCGCGGATGCGCGTCAGGCGCCAGCCGATGTCCTCGACGACGCCCTCGATGTCGCGATCCGGCGAACGGATCCAGTCGCCCACCTTGAAGGGGTTGTCGAGATGGATCGCCAGCCCGCCGAAGAAGTTGGCCAGCACGTTGCGTGCGGCAAAGCCCACCACCAGCCCGCCGACGCCGCCGAAGGCCAGCAGGCCGGAGGGCGACATGCCCAGCGCCTGCAACGCCGCCAGCACCACCAGGGTCAGGATCAGTGCACCGACCAGCTTGCTGATCGCCGAGGCCATGGAGGCGTCGAGCGGCCGGGCAGGATGCCGGGGCGGCGGAAACACCAGACGCCGTTCCACCTCGCGGGTCAGGCGGATGCCGAACCAGCCGAGCATGACCAGCGTGAACAGCCACAGCGCGGTGGGCGCCCGGGTGGCCACCCAGGTCAGCGACAACCGCTGGCCGATCAGCCCCGCCAGGGCGATCAGCGCCACGCCCCAGATGCCCACCCACAGCGGCCGGCGTATCGCCCACAGGGCGACATCGTCCCAGCGGCTGCGGGTGCGTGACAGCCAACGGGCCGCCCGCCAGATCACCAGCCGTGTGAAGCCGTCGACCAGCAGCGCCGTGGCGAGAATCACCAGCGGCGTCACCAGCGCGGCCGGCAGCGACACATGGCGGCTCACCCACTGCTCGAGCGGCGCCAGCACCTCCAGCACGTCAGTCCTCCCGCGGGGCCGGGTCGGTCTCGATCAGCCCTTCCAGCCGGGCATGAATGCGTCGCCAGCGCGACAGCGCCGGCAACGAGGCCAGATCGGGGCGCGCCCGGCTGTAGCGCAGCCGGGCCGGCCGCTTGGTGGTACGGCCGACACAGGCGTCGAGCACCGCCTGGGCGGCCGGGCGGTCGTTGCAGACCAGCACCATGTCGCAGCCGGCATCCAGCGCCTCGCGGGCCCGTTCGGCGGGGCCGCCGGCCACGTGCGCGCCGGCCATCGACAGGTCGTCGGAGAAGATCGTGCCCTTGAAGCCCAGATCCTCGCGCAGCATGCCCAGCCAGCTCGGCGAGAAGCCCGCCGGGCGCGCATCGAAGGCCGAATAGACCACATGGGCAGGCATGACGCCCTCGAGACGCCCGGCCAGGGCCGCGAAGGGGATCAGGTCGTGCTCGCGCAGTGCCTGCAGCGAACGCGGGTCTTCAGGCAGCTCGTGATGCGAATCGGCGGCAACCCCGCCATGTCCCGGAAAGTGCTTGCCCACGGCCACCATGCCGGCCTCGTGCAGCCCGTCGACGAAGGCGCCCGCCATGGCCGCCACCGCCCGGGGATCGCGGGAGAAGCTGCGATCGCCGATCACGCTGGACACGCCCGCATCGACATCGAGCACCGGGGCGAAGGTCAGGTCCAGCCCGCACGCCGCCATTTCCAGGCCGATCAGCCACCCCGCATCGTGGCAGAACTGCCGCGCCCGCTCCGGGTCGTCAACATAGCAGCGTCCCAGCCGGCCCATCGACGGCAGCCGGGTGACGCCCTCACACAACCGCTGCACGCGCCCGCCCTCCTGGTCGATGGCCAGCAGCAGATCGCCACGCAGGCGACGGATCGCGTCGCACAGCCTGCGCACCTGGGCGGCATCGACGATATTGCGCGCAAAGAGGATGACGCCTCCGACCTCGGGACGTTGCAGCAGTTCGCGCTCCTCGCGCGTCAGGGTGGTGCCTTCGAGATCCAGCATCACCGGACCGATGGGTTGGGTCATAAGCGATGTCCTTGCCCGTGAAGGGGGCCGATTCTAGAGCAATGGCGTGGTCGACGACAGCATCCGGGCACTCAGGCGTGAAGCCACACCGGCGTGCCGGACGGCGCCAGTTCGCCCAGCCTCAGCAGGGTCGCGTCCCGCAGCCGGATGCAGCCGTGCGAGGCGGGACGCCCCATCGGCTCGCTTTCCGGCGTGCCGTGCAGATAAATATAGCGGCGCTGGGAATCGACGCTGCCACCCCGGTTGAGGCCCCGCTCGAGGCCGCAGAGCCAGAAGATGCGCGTCAGGATCCAGTCGCGTTCGGGGTAGTCGGCGGCCAGCGCCGGCGAATAGACCTCGCCGGTGGGTCGGCGGCCGCGAAACACGCTGCCCGACGGCATGCCGGCACCGATCACCGCACGGATATAGTGCCAGCCCAGCGGCGTGCCCCCGCTGCCCTCGGCCTGGCCGACGCCGGCGGCGGCCGTGGACGCCGGGTGCGTCTCCAGGCACTCGCGGCCGCGCCAGACGTGCAGCACCTGGCGTGCCACATCGACCTCCAGCCAGACACCATCCTCGGGCGGCAGCGCCTCCAGACGCGGCGTCACCGGGCTCATACCGCCACCGCCCGGGGCGGTTCCGGCAGCGGCGCATTCATGCCGGCCACCACCACCGGGCGCAGGCGGCGAACCAGGTCGCGCACGCTGACGTGCTCGCCGTAGTCCTTCTCGGCGATGTCGCGCAGCGCGTCCAGTCCCGACAGCGTGAAGATCACCGTGCCCAGCATGAAGTGCAGCCGCCAGAAGCGCTCGGCGTCCGGCAGCTCCGGCGTGGCCCGGCGCACCAGCTCGGTGAAGCGGGTGAAGACGCTACCGTAATGCTGCTGGATGTAGCCACGCAGGTGCCCCTGGGCCTGGGTGTAGGCCAGCCCCAGAAGGCGCATGAAGACCTTGAGGCTGTTGCGCTCGGCGGGCACCTCCAGCACGGTCCGGGCCATGTTCTCCAGCAGCACCTCGAGCGGGATCGGCCGGCCCTCGTACTCCCTCTCGAGCGCGTCCAGGGTCGCGTGGAAGCGCTCGGTGAAGGGATCCAGATAGCGGGCGAAAACGGCCTGGATCAGCGCCTTCTTGGAGCCGAAGTGATAGTTCACGGCAGCCAGGTTGACCTTGGCCTTGCTGGTGATGGTGCGCAGCGACGTCTCGGCAAAGCCGCGCTCGGCGAACAACACTTCGGCGGTGTCGAGAATGCGGGTCACCGTGTCGGTCTGAGCCATGCTATATCCCTGCCTGCTGATAAACGGCTGTTTGAAACGTTATGGAAATTCTACGCGGCTTACCGAAAGACAACAATCCGTCGCGTTTCAAACACACCCGATCAGCCCTGATGACCACGGGCAGCGATTACTGGATACAATGCCATGCTGTATACTTAGCCACATACCCACATCGCCAGCGACCAGCGGAGGCCGCATGAGCCGCTCTCTTACCCCGCGCCAGCAGAATGTCTACGACTTCATCGTCAAGACCATGAACGAGCTGGGCTATCCGCCGACCCGCGCCGAGATCGCCCGGGGCCTGGGCTTCCGCTCGCCCAACGCCGCCGAGGAGCATCTGCGCGCGCTCAAGCGCAAGGGGGTGATTCGCATGATCCCGGGCACCTCACGAGGCATTCGTCTGCCGCCGCAGGAGGCGGAGTGCGCCCCGGACGGCGAGCCGGGCCTGCCCGTGATCGGCGAGGTCGCCGCCGGCAGCCCGATCCTCGCGGCCGCCCACATCGACCGCTACTGTCCGCTGTCCCCCGATTTCTTCTCGCCGCGTGCCGACTACCTGCTGCGCGTGCGCGGCCTGTCGATGCGCGACGTGGGTATCCTCGAGGGTGACCTGCTCGCGGTGCATCGCACCAACCGGGTTCGCGACGGCCAGATCGTGGTCGCCCGGCTGGAGGACGAGGTTACCGTCAAGCGCTTCCAGCGCCGGGGCCGTCACGTGACCCTGCTGCCCGAAAACGAAGACTTCGCCCCGATCGAGCTCGACCTGCGCCAGGACGCGCTGGAGATCGAGGGCATCGGGGTCGGCGTCATCCGTGGTGGCAACGGCCAGGCACTCAACTGAGGCGCGAGCCCCGCGCATGCGCAAGATCCTGCATGCCGACTGCGACTGCTTCTATGCCGCGATCGAGATGCGCGACAACCCGGCGCTGCGCGACATCCCGCTGGCGATCGGCGGCACGGCGGCCCAGCGGGGCGTCATCGCCACCTGCAACTACCCGGCGCGCGCCTTCGGCATCCATTCGGCGATGCCCACCGCGCGCGCCCTGCGCCTGTGCCCGCACCTGACCCTGCTGCCACCGGACTTTCCCCGCTACCGCGACGTGTCCGCACGCATTCAGGCGATCTTCCGCGAGCTGACGCCACGGATCGAGCCGCTCTCGCTCGACGAGGCCTATCTCGACGTCAGCGAGGTACGCCGCTTCCGGGGCAGCGCCACCTGGATGGCCCGCTGGCTCAAGGAGGAGACACACCGGCGCACCGGCATCACGCTCTCGGTGGGGGTGGCGCCCAGCAAGTTTCTCGCCAAGATCGCCAGTGACTGGGACAAGCCCGACGGCCTGACGGTCATTCCGCCGGAGGCCGTCGAGGCCTTCATCACCGAGCTGCCGGTGGACCGGCTCCACGGCGTGGGGCCGGCCACCGCCGCCCGGCTGGCGGCACTGGACATCGCCACCTGTGCCGACCTGCGCCGCTGGTCGCGGGAGGCACTCGTCGAGCACTTCGGCAAGTTCGGCCAGCGCCTTTTCGAACTCGCCCGCGGCATCGACGACCGCCCCGTGCAGACCGAGCGCGAACGCAAGTCGGTCAGCGCCGAGACCACCTTCCATCAGGACCTGCCCGACCTCGCGGCCTGCCGGGCGGCCCTGCCGGCGCTGGTCGAGCGGCTGCGAAGCCGCCTGGCCCGCCATGGCGACCCGCCGCTCAAGGGCAGCTTCATCAAGGTCCGCTTCGACGACTTCACGCTGACCACCCTCGAGGCCGGCGGCGCCCGGGTGGACGCCGATCAGTTCCTGGCACTGCTCGAGGCGGCCTGGCAGCGCGGCGCCCGCCCGGTGCGCCTGCTGGGGGTCGGGGCGAGGCTGAAACCGGCGGCGGATGCCCGCCAGCTCACGCTCTTCACCTGACCCGGCTCAGGCGAACACGACGGTCTTGTTGCCGTGGATCAGCACCCGGTCCTCCAGGTGCCAGCGCAGCCCGCGGGCCAGCACGGCCTTTTCGATATCGCGCCCGAAACGCACCAGATCCTGTGCCGTGTGGCAGTGCGAGATGCGGTGCACGTCCTGCTCGATGATGGGGCCGGCATCCAGTTCCTGGGTGACATAGTGGCAGGTGGCGCCGATCAGCTTGACGCCGCGCTCGTAGGCCTGATGATACGGCCGCGCGCCGGCGAACGAGGGCAGAAAGCTGTGGTGAATGTTGATGACCCGACCGGCATAGTGCTCGCACAAGGCCGGTGGCAGGATCTGCATGTAGCGTGCCAGCACCACGGCATCGGCCCGCGCCGCCTCGATCCGCCGGCGAGTCTCCTCGAAGGCGTGCGTCTTGTCCGTCGTCGGTACCGGGACATGATGAAAGTCGATACCGTGCCACTCGACGAGATCGCGCAGATCCTCGTGGTTGGAAATCACGCAGGGAATCTCGCAGTCGAGTTCGTCGGCCTTCCAGCGATAGAGCAGGTCCACCAGGCAGTGCGAGGCGCGGGATACCATCAGCACGATGCGCTTGCGTCGCTGGGTATCGTGGAACGCCCAGTCCATGGAAAAGGTCTCGGCGATGGGTGCGAAGGCGATCCGCAGAATCTCGTCATCCACGGAAGACGCAAAGCGAATCTCGTAGCGCATGAAGAAACGCCCGGTGGCCAGATCCGAGTGCTGATTGGCCTCGGTGATGGAGCCGCCCTGGGCGGCGATGAAGCCGGAAACCCGGGAAACGATCCCGACCTGGTCGGGGCAGGAAACGACGAGACGATACGAATGAGCCATGAAAGGTCCGCTGTGGTCGCAAGGAAAGGCACTGAAGGCCAACTATTCTAACCAAATCGCGGCCCTGCGCTAACGCGCGTTGTGAGCCCCGGGAGCCATCCCGTATAGTGGGGCTCCCCTGACAATGCCGTGTCGATGATGTTGCACTCTCGCGTCCAGATCCGCCCTCGCCGCAAGCCACCGCTGTCCTTCCTGCCCCTGGGCGGCAGCGGGGAGATCGGCATGAACCTCAATCTCTACGGCTATCGACACGACTGGCTGGCGATCGACTGCGGCATGATGATCCGTCAGGACCTGCCCGGAGGCCCTCTGCAGGTGCCGGATATCGAGCGTCTTCCCGAGCAGGGCATCCGTCCCCGGGCGCTGTTCATCACCCATGGCCACGAGGATCACATCGGCGCCGCCGCCTGGCTGTGGCCGCACTGGGGCTGCGACATCTACGCCACGCCGCTGGCCGCCGGCCTGCTGCGCGCCAAGTTCGCCGAACGCGGCCTGCCCGACACCGCGATCCGGGTGGTCGCGCCGGGCGAGGCGCTGGAATGCGGCGGCTTCACGCTGCGCTATCTGCCGCTGACCCACTCGATTCCCGAGAGCTGCGCCCTGCTGGTCACCACGCCCCACCATCGGGTGCTGCACACCGGCGACTGGAAGCTCGACCCCGAGCCGCTGATCGGCGAGCCGGCGGACCCCGAGCTCTATCGCGCCATCGCCCCCGTCGACCTGGTCGTCGGCGACTCCACCAATGCCTGCGTCCCCGGCACGTCGCGCAGCGAGGGCGAGGTCGCCCGGGCCCTGGAACGCACGGTCGCCGAATGCGAAGGGCGGGTGATCGTCTCCTGCTTCGCCAGCAACCTGGCACGCATCCTGGCGCTGGGCCGCGCCGCACAGCGCTGCGGCCGGCGCGTCGCCCTGGTGGGCCGCTCGATGCAGCGCATGGTCAGCGTGGCCCGCGGTCTCGGCTATCTGGACGACTTTCCGCCGCTGGTCCCGATCCGCGATGTCGGCTACCTGCCCGCCGAAGAAGTCATGATCATCGCCACCGGCAGCCAGGGTGAATCGCGGGCCGCGCTGTCACGGCTCGCCCGGGGCGGCCACCCCGACCTCGCCCTGCAGGCGGATGACACGGTGATCTTCTCGGCCAAGGCCATTCCCGGCAACGAACGGCTGATCGAGCGGCTGCAGGCCGCCCTCGCCCGCCTCGGCGTGCGGGTGCTGGAAGAAGGCGGTCACCCCGATCTCCACGCTTCCGGCCATCCCGCCCGGGCGGAACTGCGCATGCTCTACGAATGGGTCCGGCCCCGCCGACTGCTGCCGGTACACGGCGAACTCCGTCATCAGGAGGCACACCAGGCGCTGGCCCGCGAACTGGGTATCGACGCCCCCTTGATCCCCGGCAACGGCGACTGGATCCAGCTGGATGCGGACGGCCTCGCCCTCGAGCGGCGCCTGCCACTGACCCCGCGTATCGTGCACGAGGACAGCGTGCGTGACCTCGCCGGGCTGGAGCCTCACCCCCGGGCCCGCCATGAACGGGAGGGCGAGTTCGCCCTGCTGCTGCCCGTGACACTCACCGCCTCGGGGTGGCAACGCGTGGGGCGCCTGCTGCTGGACTACACCGGGCCATCGCCCCTGGACGATACCGCCTTTGCGGACTGGCTCGATGACACCCTGACTCGACTGAATGCCGAGACACCGGCCGCGCTGCGCACCCAGCTGCAGGGGCCGCTGCATCAATGGCTGGCCGACCACCTGCGTCGCCCGCCGACTCTTCACCTGCAGATCTCGGCGGCGGAAGCGCTTCAGTAGCCACCCGAGTCATCGCGTCACTCTGGCAAGCACCCACGAAAAAAGCGGGCGATTTCTCGCCCGCTTTTCCCGCTGCATTGATCATCGGGGTACGCCGCTCGACATCGCCCGACCCCGGCCCCTGCAGCCGAGCGAGTCTACCGCCATGCCGTCAAACTCAGCTGTCGGCCTGCTTGTTCTTCGGCGGCCGGCCGCGGCGGCGACGAGGCTGCTCGCCGACCAGATCATCCAGGGACAACCCGGCATCGTTGATCGCCTCGCGGATCTCCTCGAGCTTGCGCGCCTTGACCGACTCTTCCTCCTGACGGCGACGCTCTTCTTCCTGCTTCTGCTCGATGACCTCGTTGATCACGTCGGCCAGCTTGTTGAGCTGTTCCATGCTCAACTGACGTGCGGCGGCGCGTGCCACGTTCTTGTTGCGAGCGATCTTTTCCAGGGACTCGGCTGACATCGTCCTCCTCCATACCAGGCTGCGAAATACCGAAAACGGCATGAGTGTGTAAAAAGTATATGGTCAGGGAGGGAATTGGCAAGAAAAGACGGCGCCGATGCCGAGGAAAACCCCGGCACCGGCACGTCCATCAGGGAAGGAATGACGTCGACATGTCGCGCTGACTAGCCGCCCGTCATGTTCATGAAGCGGACGATCTGGACATCGCCGTCGGTCGAGAAATGATGGCGCTCGGGCTTGAGCGGCATGGCATCGATGATGCGCTGCTTGAGGGGTTCGATCTCGCCGGGATGACGACGCAGCACCTCACGCAGATCCACCGAATGCTCGTTGCCCAGACACAGCAGAAGACGCCCTTCCGCCGTGACACGAACCCGGTTGCAGGTATCGCAAAAATTGTGGCTATGCGGAGAAATGAATCCGACGCGGACCGGACTGTCCGGCATCACGAAATAGCGGGACGGCCCCAGGGTCGTCTCGGTAGTTGGCGTCAGTGAATAGGCGGTTTCGATCCAGCGCTGCACGTCATCGCTGGAACAATAGGTTTCCCCCCGCGAGTGATCCGAGACATCACCCAGCGGCATCTCCTCGATGAAGCTGATGTCCAGCCGCTCGCGACGCGCGAAGTTGACCAGGTCGAGCACCTCGTCATCATTGCGCCCCCGGAGGATCACGGCATTGAGCTTGATGCGCTCGAAACCGGCGTCCTGCGCGGCATGGATGCCATCGATGACCCGCTGGAGATCACCGGTCCGCGTCAGGCGCCGGAAGCGCTCGGGATCGAGGGAGTCCAGGCTGATGTTGAGCCGGTTCAGGCCCCCCGCGTGCAGCGCGCGCGCATGCTTGCCCAGCCCGGCACCGTTGGTGGTCATGGCGAAATCGGTCAGGCCGTCGAGCCCGCCGATATCCGCCACCAGCTTTTCGATGCCGCGCCTGACCAGCGGCTCGCCGCCGGTCAGACGAATCTTTTCGACTCCCAGCTCGGTGAAGGCACGGGCCACCAGGGCCAGCTCCTCGAGCGTCAGCACCTGCGAGCGCGGCAGGAACGTCATGTCCTCGCTCATGCAGTAGACGCAGCGGAAGTCGCAGCGATCGGTGATCGAGAGCCGCACGTAGCGCACCGTGCGCTGAAAGTTGTCGACCAGCTGTTGCGTCATGAAGCCTCCCAGCGACGGGCCGCGTCGTGGTCCGTGGTCCGTTCGGCGACCCAGTAGTCGCCCCGGGCGGTGTGTTCCTTCTTCCAGAACGGCGCCCGCGTCTTCAGATAGTCCATGATGAAATGGCAGGCCTCGAAGGCCGCCAGTCGATGGGCGCTGGCCACCGCCACCAGCACGATCGGATCGCCCGGCGCCAGCCGACCGACCCGATGGATCAGGCGCACGCCGTCAAGCGGCCATCGCGATTCGGCCTCGGCGACGATGTCGGCCAGGGCCTTCTCGGTCATGCCCGGATAGTGCTCCAGCGTCAGGGCCGACACCTCGGGGCGCTCGTTGAAATCGCGCACCAGTCCCGTGAAACACACCACCGCGCCGATATCCCGGCGCTGCGCGGTCAATGCTGCCTGTTCGGCACCGGCATCGAAGGGCGCCGTCTGGACCCGAATCATGTTCAGCCTCCCGTTACCGGCGGAAAGAACGCCACTTCATCGCCGTCGGTCAATTGCGCCTGCTCGCCGCTCATCACCTGGTTGACGGCACACAGCACCCGCTGCTCGGCGAGCAGGGCGAAACGTGGATCCCGCGCCGTCAGTGCGGCCTTGAGGCCGGCGACATCGTTGGACGGCAGCTCGTCGACGAGCACCGCCACCTCCCCCACCCCGAGCCGTTCGCGCAGCTCGGCCAGGCACTTGACCTGAATGCACGGCTGCGCGGAGCGCGCCGCCATGCCGATGCCATGGCCGGCGGCCTCGGCGGTGACCAGCGGCGACGGGGCTTCCTCGGCCTCGGGACGACGATAATCGCCGGACTTGCCGCCGCGCTTGCTTTCCAGGCGGATATCCCCGATCACCATATCCTTGTCGACCGCCTTGCACATGTCATAGAGCGTCAGGCACGCCACGGAGGTCGCGGTCAGCGCCTCCATCTCCACGCCGGTGCGCCCGGCGAGACGACACAGCGCCCGCACCTCGACGCAGCCGGCCGCCGCATCCAGATGAAAGTCGATGCTGACCTTGGTCAGCGCCAGGGCATGACACAGGGGGATCAGCTCGTGGGTGCGCTTGGCGGCCTGGATGCCGGCGATCCGCGCCGTGGCCAGGACATCGCCCTTGGGCATGCCGCCCGCCTCGAGCCGGGCCAGGGTCGCGGCCTGCATGTAGATGCGCCCGCTGGCCACCGCCTCGCGCTGGCTGACGGGCTTGTCGCCGACGTCGACCATGTGGGCCTCGCCGCGGGCATTGAGATGGGTCAGGCTCATGTCAGCTCACCGAAGAATTGAAAGATCGGGGGCCTCGCTCCCCGGCCGCCGCCCGGTCGGCGGTGAGGCCGACCGGACGTTCGCGCCGGAGGAAACGAGACGTCATCCCGCCATGATGCCGCCTTGCCCCCGCCGGCGGCAATGCGCGGCGACGTCTCGCGCGCCTCAGGACTCCTCCTCCCGGGCCGGCGGCAGCAGCAGGTTGAGGACGATGCCGACCAGCGCCGAGAGGCTCACGCCCTGCAGCGAGAATTCCCCGCTGCCGATCTGCATGCCGCCGATGCCGAACACCAGGATCAGCGAGACGATGACCAGGTTGCGCGAGGCGGTCAGCGCCTGCCCGGCGCGCACCAGGGTGTTCATGCCGACCACCGCGATGGAGCCGAACAGCAGCGTCATGATGCCGCCCATCACCGGCGCCGGGATGCTCTGCAGCAGCGCCCCCAGCTTGGCGACGAAGGCCAGCACGACCGCCACGCAGGCGGCCACGATCATCACCCGCGGGTTGAAGTTGCGCGTCAGCGTCACCGCGCCGGTCACTTCGGAATAGGTGGTGTTGGGCGGGCCACCGAACAGGGCCGCCGTGGAGGTCGCCAGACCGTCGCCGAGCAGCGTGCGATGCAGCCCCGGCTTGACCAGATAGTCGCGGCGGGTCACCGACCCGATGGCGATCATGTCGCCGATGTGCTCCACCGCCGGGGCGATGGCCACGGGCAGCATGAACAGCACGGCGGACAGGTTGAAGGTGGGCGCGACGAACGACGGCATCTCCAGCCAGGGCGCGGCCCTGACCTGGCTGAGATCGACCACGCCCATGCCCAGCGACAGCAGGTAGCCGACCAGGATGCCGCCCATGATCGGAATCAGGCGCAGCAGGCCACGGCCGAACACCGCCAGCACCAGGGTCACCAGCAGGCTGATCATCGACAGGGTGATGGCCTGGCCATAGGCGATGTGCTCGCTGTTCCTGCCGGTCGCCATGTCCACCGCCACCGGCGCCAGCGCCAGCCCGATGACCATGATCACCGGCCCCACCACGACCGGCGGCAGCAGCCGGTGCAGCCAGCCGGTGCCCTTGAGGCGGATCGCCTGCGAGATCGCCACATAGACCAGTCCCGAGGCGAACAGCCCGCCCAGCGTCGCCGGGATGCCGTAGCTGGCCACCGAGCCCTGGATGGGCGCGATGAAGGCGAACGACGAGGCCAGGAACACCGGCACGCTCTGCCGGGTCACGGAATGAAAGACCAGGGTGCCGGCACCGGCGGTGAACAGCGCCACGCTGGGGTCCAGGCCGGTCAGCAGCGGCACCAGCACCAGCGCGCCGAACGCCACGAACAGCATCTGCGCGCCGGTCACCAGCGTACGCAAAGGAGAGTCGGCGCGAGGCGCCGTGGTTACCGTATCAGTCATTGGAATCAAGCTCCCGTTGTTGTCGGACCGCTCGCTTGCGGGACGGGGCGCGGCCGGGTTCCCGCCGGGGCCGCGCGAAAAAACGCCCCGGGCGTCAGCGTCACCGGGGCGATGGCATGACGGCCGGGAAAGACCGGTCAGCGCGTACCGAAGATCTTGTCGCCGGCATCGCCCAGGCCGGGCACGATGTAGCCGTTCTCGTCGAGCCGCTCGTCGATGGAGGCGGTATAGATCTCGACATCCGGATGCGCCTGCTGCACGCGCTGGAGCCCTTCCGGCGCGGCCACCAGCACGATCACCTTGATCAGCGGGCAGCCCCGTGCCTTGAGCATGTCCAGGGTGGCGACCATCGAGCCGCCGGTGGCCAGCATCGGGTCGATGACGATCGCCAGGCGCTCGTCCAGGTCGTTGGTGAACTTCTCGAAATAGGGCACCGGCTCGAGGGTCTCCTCGTTGCGGTAGAGCCCCACGACACTGATGCGGGCGCTGGGGATCAGGTCGGTCACCCCGTCCAGCATGCCCAGCCCGGCACGCAGGATCGGCACGATGGTGACCTTCTTGCCCTTGAGCTGCTCGACGTCGATCGGCTGACCGCTCCAGCCCCGGATGGTCTGCGGCTCCAGCTCGAGATCCTGGGTGGCCTCGTAGGTCAGCAGCTTGGCGACCTCGCCGGCCAGTTCACGGAAGCTCTTGGTGCTGATGTCGGCGGTGCGCATCAGGCCAAGCTTGTGCTTGACCAGCGGGTGTTGGATGGCATGAACGCTCATGGCGGGGTCCTTGCGAGGCGAATTGGGCGGATCGAGGCCCGGGGCCCCGAAAAATCGCGCGCCATTCTAGCGCGCCGGAGCCGGCGGGTTAAGTCAAACCCGCCGACCGCCCGTCAACGCCTCACGCCCCGACCTCGGCGGGCAGCTGCCAGTCGATGGGCGAAGATCCCCGCTCGGCCAGGAAGGCATTGGCGCGGGAAAAGTGCCGCTGGCCGAAGAAGCCGCGATGCGCCGACAGCGGTGACGGATGCGGCGCGTGCAGCACCAGGTGCCGGTCGCGATCGACGAAGGCGGCCTTCTTCTGGGCATAGCTGCCCCACAGCAGGAACACCACGCCGTCGCACTGCTCGTTGACCACCTGGATCGCCCGATCGGTGAAGGTCTCCCAGCCCTGGTTGCGGTGCGCGCCGGCATTGCCGCGCTCGACGGTCAGCACGCTGTTGAGCAGCAGCACGCCCTGCTCGGCCCAGCTCTCGAGGAAGCCGTGGTTGACCGGCGTGGTGCCCACGTCGGTCGCCAGCTCCTTGTAGATGTTCTGCAACGACGGCGGCACGGGCACGCCCGGGCGCACCGAGAAGCACAGGCCATGCGCCTGACCGGGGCCGTGGTAGGGGTCCTGTCCGAGCACCACGACCTTCACCCGGTCAAGCGGCGTGAGGGCGAAGGCCCGAAACCAGTTCGCGGAGTGGGGGTAGATGACCTTGCGCGCCGCCTTCTCGCGGGCCAGGAAGTCACGCAGGGCCTGCATGTACGGTGCGGTGAATTCACCCCCCAGATGGCGGGCCCAGCTGTCGGGCAAGGGAATCTGCGTCATCGTCTGCCTCGTCTGTGTCGCCGGCGACTCAGTCGTCCCGCCCGTCGGCCGGCTGGCGCATCTGCTCGACCAGCGGCTCGACATAGGCGACACCCATGTCCCAGGGGAACTGGATCCAGCAGTCCTGGGCAACCTCGGTCAGGTACTGGTCGACCAGCGGGCGCCCTTCCGGCTTGGCATAGACGGTCACGAAGTGCGCCCTGGGCAGCATGTCGCGCACCGCCCGGGCCGTCCGGCCGGTATCGACCAGGTCATCGACCAGCAGCCAGCCGGCACCGTCATGATCGACGCCCTTGACCACCTCCAGCTCGCTCTGGTCCATGTGGTCGTAACTCTTGATGCACACCGTATCGATCAGGCGCACGTCGAGTTCTCGGGCGATCAGCGCCGCCGGGATCAGGCCGCCACGGGTGATGGCGACGATACCCTTGAAGTCACGCTCGATGAGCTTGTGACACAGCGCACGCACGTCGCGATGCAGCTGGTCCCAGGACACCGTGAACTGCTGATGGTAACGATCGGCTGACATAGAGGAAGCTACCTGTGAAAGGAAACGCGCCGCCACCGGCTCGCCGAGGCGGCAAGACAGTGGCGGCGCGAGGTCAGGAGGCGACGTCAGTCGCTCTCGAGAAAGGAACACACCGCGAAGACGCCGTGGCCGGCCTCGCGAATCTTCTGCGAACCACCCAGCTCGGGCAGATCGATGATGGTGGCGGTCTCGACCACTTGCCCGCCGCTGCGCTGAATCAGCTTGGCGGCGGCCAGCATGGTACCGCCGGTGGCGATCAGGTCATCCATGATCAGGATGCGATCGCCTTCGCGGAAGGCATCGGAATGCAGCTCCACGGTGGATTCGCCGTACTCGAGGGTGTAGGTCTCGCTGATGGTGCGGAACGGCAGCTTGCCCTTCTTGCGCACCGGCACGAAACTGCAGCCCAGCTCATAGGCGACCGGCGCACCGATGATGAAACCCCGCGCATCGATCGCGGCGATAGCGTCGAGATCCATCTCCTGATAGCGATGCACGAAGCTGTCGATCAGCTTGCGGAACGCCGCGCTGTTCTGCAGTACGGGCGTGATATCACGAAAGTTGACCCCCGGCTGCGGCCAGTCGGGCACGGTGCGAATCACGGACTTGATGTAGTCCCCGTAGATACTACTCATCAGTGGCCTCCGTCGAGGAACAGGAACTTGGCAATGAACAGCACCGACAACACGACCACGGCCGGGTTGAGATCACGGTGACGCCCGGAGAACAGCTTGATCAGCGCATAGCTGATGAAGCCCAGGGCGATGCCATTGGCAATGGAATAGGTCAGCGGCATGGCCAGGGCGGCGATCAGCACCGGCGCCGCCTCGGTGACGTCGTCCCAGTCGGCATGCGCCAGGCTGCCGCACATCAGCACGGCGACGTAGAGCAGCGCTCCCGCGGTGGCATAGGCGGGGATGGAACCGGCCAGCGGCGCGAAGAACAGGCTGACCAGGAACAGGATGGCAACCACCACCGCGGTCAATCCGGTGCGCCCACCGGCCGCGATGCCCGAGGCGCTCTCGATGTAACTGGTGGTGGACGAGGTGCCCAGCAACGCCCCGCTGATGGTGGCCGAGCTGTCGGCCATCAGCGCGCGATTGAGCCGTGGCAGCTTGCCGTCCTCGTCCAGCAGCCCGCCGCGGTGAGCCACGCCGATCAGGGTGCCGGCGGTGTCGAACAGGTCGACGAACAAAAAGGCGAAGATCACGCTGAGCATGCTGACGTCGAGCGCACCGGCGATGTCCAGGTGAAAGAGCACCGGCCCGACCGACGGCGGCATCGACACCAGGCCGCCGAACTGGTTGTGACCCAGCAGGATCCCGACCACGGTCACGCCGAGGATGCCGATCATCACCGCCCCCGTGACCCGCAGATAGGAGAGCGCGGTGATCACGAAGAAACCGGCCAGGGTATACAACGCCGGCGGCTGGGAGAGATCGCCCAGGGTCACCAGGGTGGCGGGATGCTCGACGATGATGCCGGCATTTTCCAGGGCGATGATCGCCAAAAACAGGCCGATACCCGCGGCAATGCCCAGTCGCAGCGAGATCGGAATCGAATTGATGATCCACTCGCGGATGCGGAAGATGCTGAGCAGGAAGAAGGTCACCCCCGACAGGAAGACCGCGCCGAGCGCCACCTCCCAGCTCTTGCCCATGCCCATGACCACGGTGTAGGTGAAGAAGGCGTTGAGCCCCATGCCCGGCGCCAGCGCTACCGGATAATTGGCCCACGCCCCCATGATCAGACAGCCGATCGCTGCCGCCAGGCAGGTGGCGACGAAGACCGCCCCCTGGTCCATCCCGGCCTGCGAGAGCACGCTGGGGTTGACGAAGATGATGTAGGCCATCGTCAGGAAGGTGGTGATGCCGCCGATGACCTCCCGGCGTATCGTGGTATCGTGTTCGTCCAGCTTGAAGTAGTTGTTGAGTTGTCGCTTCAGCATTGGCCAGCCCCGCGCTCGCGTCAGGTTCCAGGGATCATGAAAAGCCGCCTATGGTACCCAAAGGGTCACGACGACGCGAGCCATCCGCACCGAGGCCATTCGGGCCGCCCGGGCGGCAGCCCTCCCTTTATATGCAAGCGCCGACGACCGCGCCATCGCTGTCGCCAACGCCCCTTCGACGCAGTATCGCTCAGGCGCTCCGGCGCGCCGCCAGCACCCGCTCCACGGTCTCGACGATCGCCTGGGTCTGCGGATCGATCTCGATGTTGACCCGATCGCCGGGTACGCGCTCGCCCAGCGTGGTACGGGCCAGCGTTTCCGGAATCAGATTGACGCAGAAGCGCTGCCCTCTCACCTCGCCGATGGTCAGGCTGATGCCGTCGATGCCGATGTAGCCCTTCTCGAACAGGAAGCGCTCATAGGGCTGCGGCAGAGTGAACCACAGTCGGCGATTGTTGGGCGCCTCGTCGATCTCGCCGAGCTCGGCCATGGTGATCACGTGCCCCGACATGGCATGCCCGCCGATCTCGTCGCCGAAGCGCGCCGCCCGCTCGACGTTGACGCGGTCGCCGACCGCCAGCTGGCCCAGGTTGGTCAAGCGCAGCGTCTCGCGCATCAGGTCGAAGCTCACCCGCTCGCCGTCGATCGCCGTCACCGTCAGGCAGCAGCCGTTGTGCGCCACCGAGGCGCCGAGCTCGAGTCCCTCGCGCAGTGCAGCCGGCAGGGCCAGCACATGGGTACGGAATTCCTGTGCTTCCTCCACCGCCACCAGTTCCGCGGTCCCCTGAACGATACCCGTGAACATCTTGCGTCTCCCTGAAGTGAAGCGGCCAGTCTAGTGAACGCCACATGGGCGCGTCCACGGCAAACGCCGCCCCGGCCAGCCCGCCATGGGCACCGGCCTTTCCGCCAAGAATTTTCTCGCCAACCGCTTCTGCCACAGCAATATGTTCTGCATGAAACCGCCATGCCTTGCGACATATCCCGAACTCGTTGACGGCTCCCGGCCGCCCCTATAAAATTTCGCGGATATTCTTCAGGCGCCGATTTGATCCCGGCTTGCGGGCGCCTCCGCCAGAAGCCCTCGGGCTGCTGTGCGGAAAGTGCAGCTAAAAGGGTGTGTCCAGCGTTGATGGCCACCCGACAGGGTGGCCTTTTTTTCGCCCGGCAGCGCCCTCCGCCCGGCAATCGCGCCGCGACACGACCTGGCCCATGATCACTCTCGACAACGTTTCCAAGACCTACGGCACGGGCGAGCAGGCGATTCACGCCCTCAAGCCCGTGCATCTGCACGTCCCGCAAGGCGCCATTCACGGCGTCATCGGCCTGTCCGGCGCCGGCAAGTCGACGCTGATCCGCTGCGTCAACCTGCTCGAGCGCCCCACCACCGGCCGTGTGTTCGTCGACGGCGACGAACTCACCGCGCTCGATGCCGCCAGCCTGAACCGGGCCCGCCACCGGATGGGCATGATCTTCCAGCATTTCAACCTGCTGTCGTCGCGCACCGTGTTCGCCAATGTCGCCCTTCCCCTGGAGCTGATGGGCGTCGCCAAGCGCGAGATTCGCGAGCGCGTCGAGCCGCTGCTCGAGCTCACCGGCCTGGCCGACAAGCGGGACATGTACCCGGCCCAGCTTTCCGGCGGCCAGAAGCAGCGCGTGGCGATCGCCCGCGCTCTGGCCAGCCGCCCCAAGGTGCTGCTGTGCGACGAGGCCACCTCGGCGCTGGATCCGCAGACGACGCTGTCGATCCTCGAGCTGCTGCAGGACATCAACCGCAAGCTGGGCCTGACCATCCTGCTGATCACCCACGAGATGGAAGTGGTCAAGACCATCTGCCACCGGGTCAGCCTGATCTCCGCCGGCGAACTGGTGGAGGAAGCCGATGTCGGCGACTTCTTCACCGCCCCGCAGACCCGCCTGGGCCGCGAGTTTCTCAACGCCTTCCTGGAGCTCGAGCCACCGCAGGCGCTGGTCGACCGCCTCGCCGCCCAGCCCGGCGACGACACCCACCCGGTGGTGCGTCTGGCCTTCACCGGCGACTCGGTCTCCACGCCGCTGGTGTCGCGGCTGGCCCGGGACTGCGACATCGACGTCAGCATCCTCGAGGCCAAGGTGGAATCGATCCAGGACCGCACCCTGGGCCTGATGATCGCCGAACTGATCGGCCCCGCCGACAAGACCCGCGAGGCGCTCGCCTACCTCGAATCCCACGACCTGCAAGTGGAGGTGCTCGGCCATGTCCAGCGCGATGCTTGAACTGATTCTCGAAGCCACGCTCGACACCCTCTACATGGTCGCCGTCTCGGGCCTCATCGCGACGGCCCTGGGCGTGCCGCTGGGGGTGCTGCTCTACGTGACCCGTCCCGGACAGATCCTCGCTCAGCCCCTGACCAGCCGGGTGCTGGGGATGATCACCAACATCGGCCGCTCCATCCCGTTCATCATCCTGATGGTGGCGATCATCCCCTTCACGCGCGCCCTGGTGGGCAGCTCGATCGGCACCAACGCCGCCGCGGTGCCGCTGACCATCGCCGCCATCCCCTTCGTCGCCCGGCTGGTCGAGGGGGCGCTGAACGAGGTACCGCCGGGGCTGATCGAGGCCGCCCAGTCGATGGGCGCCACCCCCTACCAGATCATCACCAAGGTGCTGCTGCCCGAGGCCCGCGGCGGCATCATCACCGGCCTGACCATCACCGTGGTCACCCTGATCAGCTACTCGGCGATGGCCGGTGCCGTGGGCGGCGGCGGCCTCGGCGACCTGGGCATCCGCTATGGCTACAATCGCTTCAACCCCACCATCATGCTGATCACCGTGGTGATCCTGGTGGTGCTGGTGCAGGGCTTTCAGATGCTCGGCGACTACCTGGTACGCCGGAGCGACCACAAGTAGCCTATTGGATTAATAACCAAAAAGAATTATAAAAACCGCAGTTATGCCTTACAATCCACACATGAGGCGCGGAACGCTCGCGCACACCGCTACAAGGAGCGCAACCATGAAGCACGCAATCGCCAAGGCACTCGGCGCCACCCTGCTGGGCCTGGGCATGATCGGCAGCGTCCAGGCCGCCGACGACCACATCAAGGTCGGCACCGTGGCCGGTCCAGAAACCGACGTCATGAAGGTCGCCAAGCAGATCGCCAAGGACAAGTACGGCCTCGACGTGGAGATCGTCGAGTTCACCGACTATGTCACGCCCAATGCCGCCCTGGCCGACGGCAGCCTGGATGCCAACGCCTATCAGCACGAGCCGTACATGAAGTCGATGGTTCGCGATCGCGGCTACAAGTTCGCCATCGCCGGACGCACCTTCGTCTACCCGATCGGCGCCTACTCCGACAAGTACGACAGCATCGACGCGCTGCCCGACGGCGCCACCATCGCCCTGCCCAACGACCCGTCCAACGAGGGCCGGGCGCTGATCCTGATGCACAACAAGGGGCTGATCACGCTCAACGACCCGAGCAACCTCGAGGCCACGCCGATCGACATCGCCGAGAACCCGCACGACTTCGAGTTCCGCGAGATCGAGGCCGCCCAGCTGCCCCGCGTGCTGCCGGATGTCGACATGGCGTTCATCAACAACACCTTCGCCCAGCCCGCCGGCCTGAGCCTGGACGACGCCCTGATCAAGGAAGGGCCCGAGTCGCCCTACGTCAACCTGATCGTGGTCCGCGAAGGCGACCAGGACCGCGAGGCGATCCAGGAGCTGGTCGACGCCTATCACAGCCAGGCGGTGATCGACAAGGCCGACGAGCTGTTCAAGGGCGGCGCGGTGCCCGGCTGGAAATAAGTCCACCGCTCGTCACGCACGCACCGTTTTCTCGGGCCGGCCTTGCCGGCCCGAGGCGTTTCCAAGGAGCCTTCCATGACCGACTACGCCCTGCTCGAGCGTCAGCTCGCGGCCCTGCTCGACACCCGCGACTGGCTGACCAACGCCGCCCAGACCTGCGCCTTCCTGATGCAGGAGGTCGGCGAGCTGAACTGGGCCGGTTTCTACCTGCATCGTCGCCCGCAGACCCTGGTGCTCGGCCCCTTCCAGGGCAAGCCGGCCTGCAACCCGATCCCCTTCGACAAGGGCGTGTGCGGCGCCGCGGCCCGCCGCCTCGCGACCCAGCGCGTCGACGACGTGCATGCCGTGGCCGATCATATCGCCTGCGATGCCGCCTCGCGCTCCGAGCTGGTGGTGCCCATCATCGTCGACGACCGGCTGTGGGGCGTACTGGATCTCGACAGCCCGCGCCCGGCCCGCTTCAGCGCCGCCGACCAGGCCGGCCTCGAACGGCTGGTCGACACGTTCGTGGCGGCCAGCGATCTGACGCGCGCGGACTGATCTCGCCGCTCTAGCGCGACGCTGTGCCCGAGCGGCACCGGGGACAGATCGAAGAGGGAGTCCTCGACCAGGGACGGGCCGAGGCAGCACCCATGGACGGGTTCACAGCGCTCCCTCGACGACCTGTCGCCGGTAGCTCACCGAGCACGCCACGCCAGCATCACCCCCCTCGCCAGGCCGATTGCCCGACGCGGCCGAACCCGCCATGCTGAATGCCGGATCAACACGCCACTTTCCGCTTTTCGGGGGACTGCCATGACCACCACCTCGCCGGGCGCCAACCATGAAGGCCTGGATGCCGTGCTTGCCCACCTCGAGCGCCTCAAGGCCCTGAACGCGGCCAGCGGCAACGACCTGACCGTCAAGCGCCGGCTGCTCGACAGCTACTTTGCCGCCGACCCCGCCATCCTGACGATCCGCGGCCGCGTCGAGCCGCTGCTGATCCCGGTGCGCGACGGCCGGGTCATCGCCGCCGAACGCCTGCGCCCCGACGATCCCTCGGGCACCGCCGGCCGCTACCTGCTCTACCTGCATGGCGGCAGCTGGATGGCCGGCAGCGCGGCGAGCCACCGCCCGCTGGCCGCCCGGCTCGCCCAGGCCTGTCGCGCCGAGGTGATCAGCATCGACTATCGGCTGGCACCGGAATACCCGTTTCCGGCCGGCCTCGAGGACTGCCTCGATGCCTGGGCGTGGCTCGCCGAGGAACACGGCGATGCGCCCCTGCTGCTCGCCGGGGACAGTGCCGGCGGCAACCTGGTGCTGGCCTGCCTGAACGCGCTCGGCAGCGCCGGGCAGCGCCGCCCCGACGCCGCGCTGGCCTTCTCGCCGGCCACCGACCTGGACTGGGAAAGCGATTCGCTGCACCGCAAGGCCGACGTGGAGCCGATTCTCGATCCCGAGCTGCTGCCCCTGATCGCCCAGCTCTACCTCGGCCAGTCGCCTGCCGCCGCTCTCGATGACCCGCGCGTGTCGCCGATCGAGGGCGACCTGAGCGGGCTGCCGCCGACGCTGATCCAGTGCGGCGAGGCGGAGATCCTCCTCGACGACAGCCGCCGCTATGCCGAACAGGCTCGCCAGAGCGGCAGCCCGGTCCAGCTCAGCCTGTGGCCCGACATGCCGCATGTCTTCGTGGGATTCGCGCCGCGCCTGGCCGCAGCCCGCCAGGCGCTGGAGGAAATCAGGCACTTCGTCGACAGTCACCTGCCGTGAGCCATCCGCACGCGAAAACGCCCGACTCCTTCTGGGGGAATCGGGCGTTCGGAATCTGGTAGGACCGAGCGGATTTGAACCGCTGACCTCCACGATGTCAACGTGGCGCTCTAACCAACTGAGCTACGGTCCTTCAAAAGCTGTTTCACACGAGGCTGCCACTCGAAAGCGACTTGGTAGGACCGAGCGGATTTGAACCGCTGACCTCCACGATGTCAACGTGGCGCTCTAACCAACTGAGCTACGGTCCTGCCGAGTTGCCGGTTCGTGTGCCCCGACAACGGAAGCGTATTCTACGGATGACGCCGGAAAATGCAAGCCCGTCTCGACGAAAAAATGCAGCCCAACTCAAATGCTTGGGAGTCCCCTGCCGGAACCGACCCGCCTCGCCGCTCCCGACTCACGGCAATCCAGCCAGCCGCGACAAGAGCCGCTCGCGCGTCGGGCGAAAAGGCCTCATGTTCGCTTTCAGTCAGCCGGCGCCCCACAGGGCTTTCGCAAGAGAACATTTCACGCGACCGCCCTCGCCACGCCTGCACCTGATACCATAGCGCCTGACGAGCCGGCGCGCGGCGCCGATTCCCGCCCACTCCTGCCGACAGCAATCACCATGACCCAGCAGCAACGCCACGACGCCATCATCGCCCTGGTCAGGCGCCAGGGATACGCCTCCATCGAGCAGCTGACCCGGGACTTCGGCGTCACGCCCCAGACCATCCGCCGCGACCTCAACGCCCTGGCCGACGACGGACTGATCCGGCGCGTCCACGGCGGCGCCGGACTCGAGTCCAGCACCGTCAATACCGCCTACCAGACCCGCAAGACGCTCAACCTGGATGCCAAGCGACGCATCGCCGACCTGCTGGCCAGTCACATCCCCGATCACGCCTCGCTGTTCATCAACATCGGCACCAGCAACGAGATCGTCGCCGAGGCTCTGCTCGCGCACCACGGCCTCGAGGTGATCACCAACAACCTCAACGTGGCGGCCATCCTGCAGCACAAGGAAGACTTCAACGTGATCGTCGCCGGCGGTCAGGTGCGCTCCCGCGACGGCGGCATCATCGGCGAGGCGACCATCGACTTCATCAACCAGTTCAAGGTGGACTTCGGCATCATCGGCATCAGCGGCATCGACGACGACGGTTCGCTGCTGGAATTCGACTACCAGGAAGTGCGTGTCGCCCAGGCGATCATCCACAACTCCCGCCAGGTCTACCTGATCGCCGATCACTCCAAGTTCCGCCGCAACGCCGTGGTCCGCCAGGGCAACATCGCCCAGATCGATGCCCTGTTCACCGACCGCCAGCCCCCCGAGAACCTCCTGACGCTGATGGAAGCCCACGACGTCAGCCTGTATCTGGCCGACGCGGACGCGCCACCGCGCCCGAAAACGCCCGCCCCGCTGCACGCCTGATCCCTTTCTCTCACGGCATGCCAGCCGTGCTCTCTCGGTAGGCGGTTCATCCGGAACCTGGCCGTGGGAGCGACTTCAGTCACGATAAACCAGCCACCGGGCCACCGCTGTCGAGGATGAATCCTCTCCCACAAGTCCCCTTCAGGGCCCGCACTGCCGGGGATCATCCCGTCCCAAAGGAGCTTCCGGCAGGCCGGCCAGCCCGGATGACCGACCCCGGTCAGCCGGACGGGGCTTCCGTGAACAACCCGGAGGGTTTACACGGCCAGCCGACGGTGTTCGCGCCTTGATGTTCGTTTTCGATTAGTCTATTTTCGTTTTCGAAACGATTACGCACCATCCTTTCATCAGCGAACACGAGCAGCGGAGTCCACGCATGGGCAGCACGTCATCCCCTCCTCTCTACGACCTGTTCGTCGTCGGCGGCGGCATCAACGGCACGGGCATTGCCAACGACGCCGCCGGACGCGGCCTGCGGGTCGCCCTGTGCGAGCAGGGGGATCTGGCCCAGGCGACCTCCTCGGCCAGCAGCAAGCTCATCCATGGCGGGTTGCGCTACCTCGAGCACCGCGAGTTCCGCCTGGTGCGCGAGGCCCTGCGCGAACGCGAGGTCCTGCTCGCCAAGGCACCGCACATCATCTGGCCGCTGCGCTTCATCCTGCCTCACCGCCCTCACCTGCGGCCCGCCTGGCTGCTGCGCACCGGGCTGTTTCTCTACGATCATCTCGGACATCGCGACAGCCTGCCGGCCTCGCGCTCGCTGCGCTTCGACGCCACCAGCCCGCTTCAGCCACACATCACTCGCGGCTTCGAGTATTCCGACTGCTGGGTGGACGACGCCCGGCTGGTGGTGCTCAACGCCCTGCAGGCCCGCGACAACGGTGCCGACATTCATGTCCGCACGCGCTGCGTGGCGGCCCGCGAGATCGACGGCCACTGGCAGCTCACGCTGGAAGACAGCCGCGACGGCCGGCGCACCGAGTGCCGGGCACGGACCCTGGTCAACGCCGCCGGCCCCTGGGTGGAGAGCTTCCTGCGCCAGCGTACCGAGCACCAGCCCCGCTACGGCATCCGCATGATCCAGGGCAGCCACCTTGTCGTGCCGCGCCTGAACACGGACGAACGCGCCTACATCCTGCAGAACCGGGACGGACGCATCGTCTTCGTGCTGCCCTACGAGCAGGACTTCAGCCTGATCGGCACCACCGACATGCGCTATCGCGGCGACCCGGCAACGGTGACGGCCGGCGAGGCGGAGATCGACTACCTGCTGGAGGTGGTCAATGCGCACTTCTCGCGCACGCTCGCTCGCGACGACGTCGTGGCCCACTTTTCGGGCGTGCGCCCGCTGTGCGATGACGAGTCCGCCGATCCCTCGGCCATGACCCGGGACTACACTCTCGACCTGGACGATGCTGGCGCGCCCCTGCTGTCGATCTACGGCGGCAAGATCACCACCTACCGCAAGCTGGCCGAGGCCGCCCTGAGCAGTCTGGCGCCGTACCTGCCCGGTGCCGGACGCCCCTGGACCGCCGAGGCGCCGCTGCCCGGCGGCGACTTCGACACCCCGCAAGCCTTTCAGGCCCGGCTGCTGCGCGACTACCCGTTTCTCGGCGAGGCCCGCGCCTGGCGGTTCACCCGCAGCTACGGCACGCTGTGCCGGCGCTTTCTCGACGGCTGCACCAGCGAGGCCGCGCTCGGCGAGCATTTCGGCGCCGGGCTCACCGCCCGCGAGGTGGACTATCTGGTGGAGCAGGAGTGGGTCGTCGATGTCGACGACCTGCTGCGCCGCCGCAGCAAGCTCTACCTGCGCCTGGACGCCGCCCGGCGCGAGCGTCTGGGCGCCTATCTGCGCGCACGCACGCGCCAGCAGGCACAGACCGCCTGACGGCTCGTGCCGATGCGGCGTTCATGTTATTGATGGGGGCTCAATCACGTCACGCCGACAGGGCGTGGCCCGTCCCGGGAACTCGTCATGATCGATATCGGCCTGGCCGTCGCCGCAGCGCTGCTGGTGCTGTCAACCCTTATGCCCCTGCTGCCGCTGCGTGTCTGGTGGGTGCGCGGCTTCGACTTTCCCCGCCTGCAGCTGGCCGGACTGGCGCTGCTGACGGGCGTGCTGGCACTGCTCTGGGGCACCGGTGCCTGGCAGATCGGCGTGGTGATCGCCTGCCTGCTGGTCATGCTCGTGCAGCTCGCCCACGTGCTGCCCTGGACGCCGCTGTGGCGCAAGCAGGTCATCGATGCCGCCGACGACACGGAGCAGGCCCAGCTGACCCTGATGGTCGCCAATGTCCTGACCGACAACCGCAATGCGGACGACCTGATGCGTCAGATCCACGCCGAGCAACCGGATCTGGTGCTGACCCTGGAATCCGATGCCTGGTGGGGCGAGCAGCTGAGCCGCGCACTGGATGCAGGCTGGCCCCACAGCGTCAAGATCCCGCTGGACAACCTCTACGGCATGCACCTGTTTTGCCGACGGCCGCTGGAGGACGTCGAGGTCAAGTGGCTGATCCAGAGCGACATTCCCTCGATCCATGCCTGGCTGCCGATGCCCTGCGGCACCCGCCTGCGCCTGCATGCCGTGCATCCGCGCCCGCCGGCCCCCGGCGAGAGCGACGACTCCCTGTGGCGGGACGGCGAGCTGCTGCTGGTGGGCAAGGGCATTCACCAGCACGAGCAGCCCACCCTGCTGTTCGGGGATCTCAACGACGTGGCCTGGTCACGCACCACCCGGCGCTTCTGCCGCATCAGCGGCATGCTCGATCCGCGACGCGGACGCGGCATGTTCAGCACCTTCCACGCCAAGTACCCGCTGATGCGCTGGCCGCTCGATCACATCTTCGTCAGCGAGCATTTCACGCTGGCCGACATGCGCCGCCTGGCCCGGTTCGGCTCGGACCACTTCCCGATCATCGCCACCTTCCGCTATCGCCCCGCGCGTGCCGACGAGAACGACACGCCCGAGGCGGACCGGGAAGAACGTCAGGAGGCCAACGAGACCATCCACGAGGCCCGTCGCGAAGGCGACGGCGAGGCCTGAGGCCAGACCTCGCCGCCGCCCTTTCCCTCACTCGGGCACGCCGCCCCGGGTCAGGCGTGCCGGGTCGAGCAGCGTCTCGAGTTCATCGCGGGACAGGCCGGTTTCCTCCTCGGCAACGTCGATGATCGGCCGCCCGGCCTGATAGGCCTTCTTGGCCACCTGCGCCGCCGCGTCATAACCGATCACCGAGTTGAGCGCCGTCACCAGGATCGGGTTGCGGGACAGCGGCGCCTCGATGTTGTCGCGTCGCACATTGAAGGTGGCGATGGCCCGGTCGGCCAGCAGGCGGCTGACGTTGCCGAGCAGGGTGATCGACTCCAGCAGGTTGCGGGCGATCAGCGGCAGCATCACGTTGAGCTGGAAGTTGCCGCTCTGACCGGCCACGGCGATGGCGCCGTCGTTGCCGATCACCTGGGCGGCCACCTGGGCGGCGGATTCGGGAATCACCGGATTGACCTTGCCCGGCATGATCGAGCTGCCCGGCTGCAGGGCCTCCAGCTCGATCTCGCCGAGCCCCGCCAGCGGCCCGGAATTCATCCAGCGCAGGTCGTTGCTGATCTTCATCACTGCGCAGGCGTAGGTACGCAGATGCCCCGAGAGCTCCACCGCGGCGTCCTGCCCGCCCAGGCTGGCGAAGAAGCTGTCGTTGGGACGCAGCGGCAGGTGGGTCTCGGTCGCGAGCCGCTCGGCCACCTTCGCGGCGAACTCAGGGTGAGCGTTGACGCCGGTGCCCACGGCCGTGCCGCCCAGGGCTAGACGCGAGACGCGCCCGAGGCCGTCCTCCAGGCGCTCGATCGCCTGACCGACCTGGCTCGCCCAGCCGCCCAGTTCCTGACTCATGCGCACCGGCATGGCATCCATCAGGTGCGTGCGACCGGTCTTGACCACGTCGTCGAGCGCGTCGGCCTTGCGCTCGATGGTCGCCTTCAGATACGTCATGGCCGGCTGCAGGTGCTCCTTGACCATCAGCGCCGCCGCCAGATGAATCGCCGTCGGCACCACATCGTTGCTCGACTGGCCCATGTTGACGTGATCGTTGGGGCCGACCTCGAGATCGTCCCGCGAGGCGAGATGGGCGATCACCTCGTTGACGTTCATGTTCGACGAGGTGCCGGAGCCGGTCTGGAAGACGTCGATCGGAAACTGGTCGGCATGCTCACCGTCGATCAACGCCTGGGCGGCCGCGTCGATGGCCTCGGCGCGCGCGTCATCGAGCTGCCCCAGCTCCCGGTTGACGCGGGCGGCGGCCTGCTTGATGCGCGCCACGGCCCGGATGAAGGCCGCCGGCATCGGTTGGCCGCTGACCGGAAAGTTGTTCACGGCGCGCTGGGTCTGGGCGCCGTACAGGGCGCTGGCCGGCACTTCCAGCTCGCCCATGCTGTCGCGCTCGATGCGAGTCTCGCTCATGTCATCCTCCTGATTCATTGCCTGGCATCCTTGCTACAGTGTGGCGATATCCACGGGGTGGACGCCAATCATCCTCCCGAATCGGCAGGATAGCCCGGCGCCATGCCCCGGCCTTCAGGTCGCCATCCGGCCCGCTCATGCCGGGCGACGGCATCACGCACACACCCTACCCCAGGGAGCCCCACCATGTGGCACCAGCAGACCGTGACCCTGCCCGCCCACCCGCGCGGCTTTCACCGCATCACCGATGCCCTCGTCGAGGCCCTGCCCGAGATCGCCGAGCTGCGCGTCGGCCTGCTGCACCTGCAGCTGCTGCACACCTCCGCCTCGCTGACCCTCAACGAGAGCGCCGATCCGGACGTGCGTCATGACATGGCGCTGTTCGCCGACCGCCTGGCCCCGGCGAACCTTTCCGGCCTGCGGCACACGCTGGAAGGCGACGACGACATGCCCGCCCACGTACTGGCCAGCCTGTTCGGCACCCAGCTGACGCTGGCGATTCGCGACGGCCGGCCGGCACTGGGCACCTGGCAGGGAATCTGGCTCGGCGAACATCGCGAGCACGGCGGCGCGCGACGGGTACTGGCGACACTCAACGGCGAGTGAGTCTTACCAGTCGAGGGCCTGCTTGACAAAGGGGATGGTCAGCTTGCGCTGCGCGGACAGCGAGGCGCGGTCGAGCCGCTCGAGGGTGGCGAACAGCTCGTTCAGGTGGCGAGGGCCGCGGTGCAGGATGTAGCGCGCCACCTCGTCGGGCAACTGCATGCCCCGCCCCCGGGCGCGCAACTGCAGCGCCTCGAGGCGCTGGGTGTCGTCGAGCCGATGCAGATGAAAGGTCACGCCCCAGGTCAGGCGCGACGCCAGGTCGGGAAGTTGCACGGGCAACTGGCGCGGGGCCGCGGCGGCGCCGATGACCAGCCGCTTGCCGGCATCACGCAGGCGGTTGAAGGCGTGAAACAGCCCCTCTTCCCAGCGCTGGCGCCCGATGACGATGTCCAGATCATCGATCGCCAGCAGGTCGAGGCGCTCGATATCCTCGAGCATGTGGGGCGGAAAATGCCCCAGATCGTCAAGGGGCAGGTAGAGCGCGCGCTTGTCACGGGCGCCGGCCTCGTGGCAGGCCGCCTGCAGCAGGTGGCTGCGCCCCGAGCCCTCGCCGCCCCACAGGTAGATGAAGGCTTCCCCGTCGTCATCGAGCTGGGCACGCAATCGGCCCACAGGCGCCGCGTTGTCGCCCGGCAGGAAGTTGGCGAAGGTTGCATCGTCACGCAGCCCCACGCCCAGTGGCAGCTGCGCCGGCCCCGTGCTCATGCGTCGTCTCCGTTATCCGGCAGGTGTGCACCGGCGTCATATAACTGACTGTTTTTATAGCGTTCGTGCAGATGGCGCAATACTACCATGATCACCGCCGCCACCGGCAGGGCCAGCAGCACCCCGGTGAAACCGAACAGCTGCCCCCCCGCCATCACGGCGAAGATCACCGCCACCGGATGCAGGCCGATCTTGTCGCCGAGCAGCAGCGGCTGGAGCACGACGCCCTCGAGAATCTGGCCTACCGCGAAGATCGCCCCCACGCCCAGCAGGTGGACGAGATCCCCGTACTGGAAGAAGGCCACCAGTGCCGCCACGGCCAGCCCCACGATCACTCCCAGATAAGGGACGATGCTCGCCAGCCCGGCCAGCAGGCCGATCAGCACGCCGAACTGGATGCCCGCCAGCGTCAGCCCCACCGCGTAGACGATGCCGAGGCTCAGCATCACCAGCAGCTGGCCGCGCAGAAAGGCCGACAGTACCTCGTCGCACTCCAGGGCCAGCCGCGTCACCGTCGGCTCCAGCCGCCGCGGCAGCAGATCGCGCACCTGGGCCTTGATGCGGTCCCAGTCGAGCAGCAGGTAGAAGGTCACCACCGGAATCAGCGCCAGATTGGCGACCCACAGCGCCAGGGCCAGCCCCGAGCGGGACACCCGCGCCAGCAGGCCCGCGGCGAAGGTGCCGGTTTCCTTCCAGTTGGCCATCAGCGCCTGGCGCAGGGACTCGAAGTCGGTACTGAGGTCGATGCCCGAGACCTCGCGCACCCAGGGCAGCACGGTGCCCTGCACCCAGTTGAAGATCGCCGGCAGGGCGTCGATCAGCTGACCGAGCTGCCGGCCGAGCAGCGGTACCATCACCAGCACGGCCAGCCCCAGGGCCAGCGACAGCACCAGGAACACCACGCTCACCGCCAGCCGCCGCGACAGCCCGCGGGCTTCCAGCCAGTCGGTCAGCGGGTCGCCCAGGTAGGCAAGAATCATGCTGATGAAGAACGGCATCAGGATCGGCTCGAGCAGCACCAGCAGCCACAGCACGGCCGCCAGGCCCAGCAGTATCCAGATGTGTTGACGTGTCATGTCTCGTCCTTGCAAGCCGTTGACGGGAACCGCGCCTGCCGATGCACCCCGGCAGGCGCGATGCTACAATGCGCGCGCTTTCACCTCTAGGTCACTTCGACAGGACACGCCATGACCCGCAGCGACGCCGATCCATCACAGCCCCCCTCCCTGAGCTACAAGGACGCCGGCGTGGACATCGATGCCGGCAACGCCCTGGTGGAACGCATCAAGGGAGTCGCCAGGCGCACCCATCGCCCCGAGGTGATGGGCGGCCTGGGCGGCTTCGGCGCCCTGTGCGAGCTGCCCGCCGGCTACCGCCAGCCGGTGCTGGTCACCGGCACCGACGGCGTGGGCACCAAGCTGCGCCTGGCCATGGACCTGGGGCGTCACGACACCATCGGCATCGATCTGGTGGCGATGTGCGTCAACGACCTGGTGGTGGCCGGCGCCGAGCCGCTGCAGTTCCTCGACTACTATGCCACGGGCAAGCTGGATGTCGACATCGCCGCCGACGTGGTGAGCGGCATCGGCGAGGGCTGCTTGCAGGCCGGCTGCGCGCTGGTGGGCGGCGAGACCGCCGAGATGCCGGGCATGTACGAGGGCAGCGACTACGATCTGGCCGGCTTCTGCGTCGGCGTGGTCGAGAAGTCCGAGATCCTCGACGGCAGCCGGGTCGGCGAAGGCGACGTGTTGCTTGGCCTGGCCTCTTCCGGGCCACATTCCAACGGCTACTCGCTGATCCGCAAGATCCTCGAGGTCAGCGACGCCGACCTGCAGGCCGACCTCGACGGCCGGCCGCTGGGCGACGCCCTGCTCGCGCCGACGCGCATCTACGTCAAGCCGCTGCTGTCGCTGATCCGCGAAAGCGGCGTCGCCGTCCATGCCCTATCGCACATCACCGGCGGCGGCCTGCTCGAGAATTTGCCGCGGGTCCTGCCCGAGACCCTCGCCGCGCGTGTCGACGTCACCGCCTGGCAGCGTCCCGCGGTCTTCGACTGGCTGCAGGAAAAGGGCAACGTCGCCGCGCGCGAGATGTACCGCGTGCTCAACTGCGGCATCGGCATGGTCGTGGTGGTGCCGGCGGCCCAGGCCGAGGCGGCCCGCGCCCATCTGGAGGGCGCCGGCGAGCAGGTCGTCACCCTCGGCGAGATCGTCTCCCGCGAGGGCGACGAGGAACAGGTACGACTGGAGAATCTCGAGGCATGAGCGACGAGTCGACCACCGACACCCTCAACGACTTCACCGCCGAGACGGCCGAGCCACGCCGGGTGGTGGTGCTGATCTCGGGCAACGGCAGCAACCTGCAGGCGCTGATCGACGCCCAGTCCTACGGCGAACTGGGCGGCGAGATCGTCGCGGTCATCTCCAACAAGGCCGACGCCTACGGCCTCAAGCGCGCCCATGACGCCGGCATCGAGGCAGTCGCCCTGCCGCACCGCGAGTACGACAGCCGCGAGGCCTTCGACGGCGCGCTGATCAAGGTGATCGAGCGCCACGAGCCCGACCTGGTGGTGCTGGCCGGCTTCATGCGCATCCTCACCCCGATGTTCGTGCACCGCTTCCATGGCCGCCTGCTCAATATCCACCCCTCGCTGCTGCCCGCCTACCAGGGCCTGAACACCCACGCCCGGGCGCTCGCCGACGGCGTCGAGGAGCACGGCGTCAGCGTGCACTTCGTCACCGAGGAGCTCGACGGCGGCCCGGTGGTGATGCAGGCGGTGCTGAAGCTTCGTCCCGGCGACACCGAGGAGACGATCATCGAGCGCATCCACGCCCGCGAGCACCTGATCTACCCGATCGCCGTGCGCTGGTTTCTCGAGGGGCGCCTCCAGCTCGGTGCCGACGGGCCGACGCTCGACGGCGTGCCGCTGCCGCCGCAGGGCATGCGGCTCTCCCACGCGGACGCCGCCGAGGAACTGGACGAGGAGCGGTAAGCGGTAAGCGGTAAACGGTAAACGGTAAACCAGATAATCAAAAGTGAACCCCATCGGCCTTGCGGCGATGGGGTTCACTTTTTCTTACAGCTCCAGGCTTGTGGCTCCCGGCGAAGCCGGGTCAGGTCCGCGGCAGGGTCACGCCCCGCTGCCCCATGTACTTGCCGCCGCGGTCCTTGTAGGAGATCGCGCACTCCTCGTCGGATTCGAGGAACAGCATCTGCGCCACGCCCTCGTTGGCGTAGATCCGCGCCGGCAGGTTGGTGGTGTTGGAGAACTCGAGCGTCACATGGCCCTCCCACTCGGGCTCGAGCGGGGTGACGTTGACGATGATCCCGCAACGCGCGTAGGTCGACTTGCCCAGGCAGATGGTCAGCACGCTGCGTGGAATGCGAAAGTACTCGACGGTCCGCGCCAGCGCGAAGGAGTTGGGCGGAATCACGCAGACATCGCCCTTGATGTCGACGAAGCTCTTCTCGTCGAAGCCCTTGGGGTCCACCACCGCCGAATGAATGTTGGTGAACACCTTGAACTCGTCGGCGCAGCGCACATCGTACCCATAGCTGGACGTCCCGTAGGAGATCACCCGCTGGCCGTTGACATGGCGAACCTGGTCGAACTCGAACGGCTCGATCATGCCTTCCTGCTCGGCCATGCGGCGGATCCAGTTGTCGGATTTGATGCTCATCGGGAAGTCCTTGCACTCTTTCGGTCGCCGCGGCCTCACTCATCGAAGCCCGGGCGAAAAAACGGGGCCGTTATCATAACGGCCCCGTCGATGTGGCGAAAGCCACGGCGTCTCAGTCGCCGAAGGAAATGCTCGGCCCTTCCTCGGCCTGGCCGGCGATTCCCTCGACCACCGCCGTCGCCACCCGGCGGAAGGTGGCGGTCACCTCGCTGTCGGGCTCGGCCACCACGGTCGGACGACCGCCGTCGGCCTGTTCGCGGATACCCAGTGTCAGCGGCAGCTGCCCGAGCAGCCGGGTCTCGTACTGCTCGGCGATGCGCTCGCCGCCGCCGGTACCGAAGATCGGCTCGCTGTGACCGCAGTTCGAACAGACATGCAGGCTCATGTTCTCCACCACGCCGAGCACCGGCACGTTGACCTTGCGGAACATCTCGATGCCCTTGCGCGCGTCGAGCAGCGCGATGTCCTGGGGCGTGGTGACGATCACCGCCCCGTCCACCGGCACCTTCTGGGCCAGTGTCAGCTGGATGTCGCCGGTGCCCGGCGGCATGTCGATGAACAGGTAGTCGACATCATCCCATACGGTCTGGTTGAGCAGCTGCTGGAAGGCACCGGCGACCATGGGACCGCGCCAGACCATCGGCTCGGAGATATCCACCATCAGCGCCATCGACATGGCCTGAATGCCGTGGGCCATGATCGGCCTGAAACTGTTTTCACCGACCACCTCGGGGCGTGTGCCCGGTGCGATCCCCAGCATCTGCGCCTGGCTGGGACCGTAGATATCGGCATCCAGCAGGCCCACACGGTAGCCTTCGGCCGCCATGGCCAGCGCCAGGTTGGCAGTCACCGTGGACTTGCCGACCCCGCCCTTGCCGGAGGCTACGGCGACGATGTGCTTGACTCCCTCGATCACGGTTGACTCCTTGATTGGTTTGCCCGACGCCCTTCACGGGGCGTCGTGTGACGCCAGTATAACCCGCGACCGCGGGGCATAACCAAGCACGGTGCTCAACCATTCACGCCGGCGACTCGACCGTCAGCGACCAGGGATTGGCGGTCAACGGCTCGGCGCCCTCCGCCGTGATGCGTACCGTGTCGCTGCAGCCGATGCCCCACTGACCGGGCAGGCGCAGGCACAGCGGCAGGTGGAAGACCATGTCGGGCGCGAATTCCTGCTGCTGTCCACGCGCGATAAACCCCGAGCCCTCGACCCACGACGGCGGAAACTGCCCGCCGACGGTGTAGCCGAAGACCCCGGAAAAGTAGGCGGCCTCGCTCAGCGGCGCCAGGACCTGCTCCGCCGCCCGCGCGGCGCTGTCGAAGGTACGCCCCGGGCGCATCACCGACAGCAGGGTGTCATGGAGGCGTCGACAGGTATCGAAGACTTCCTGCATGCGCGCGCTGGGCCGCCCGGCGACCACGGTGCGCATCATGGGGGCGGTATAGCGGTTCCACGCCGAGCCGAACTCCATGAACACCGGCTCGTCGGCGGCGATGGGACGGCGGCGATGATTCAGATGGCCGACGCTGCTGCTCACTCCGCCGACCACGATCGGCTGCATGCTCATGAACTCGCTGCCGGCCTCGTGCAGGGCCTGTGCCCCCGCCGCGGCGATGTCGCTGTCGGTCGCCCCGGCCGCCACTGCATCGGCAGCTGCCGCGATCCCGGCCCCGGTGATCCGGGCACTGGCGGCGAGACAGTCGAGCTCGAGCGCGGACTTGACGATCTTCACCCCGGCCAGCAGCGAGCCGGCATCGACCAGCGCCATACCCGGCAAGCGTCTTGCCAGTTCCGTCGTCACGCCCTGGCGCAGGCCACCCTGCCAGGGATCGACACCCAGGCGCGCCACGCCCGCCAGGCGCTCGACCAGCGGCTCGATCACCTCGTCGAGGTTCTCCCAGCGATAACTGCAGATGTCATCGACGCGGGTCGTGGTCACGGCCGGGCCCACCTCGATCGACGGCACCTGCAGCGTCAGCCGCTCCGGCGTCACCAGCAGCGCCGCATGCACGGAGACCTCGAAGGTGCTGTAGCCCGTCAGGTAGAAGATGTCCGCCGGCGCGGTCAGCAGCACGGCCTCCAGCGCCGATGCCTGCATCGCCTCGCGGACGGCGCGCCGGCGATGCTCGAACTCCGTTTCGGGAAACACGCACTCGCTGCCGGCCAGCGGCTCGAGCTGGCGGCGATACGTCGAATGATCCATCGATATGACCCCATTGCGGCGATAGTGGCATTGGCGTCTTCACTCTAGTCATCCCGCCGCCTGTCTCGCCAACCTCGAAAGGGCCTCGCGCTGGCCACCTCCGGACGCAAGAAGGCCGGGGACATGCCCCGGCCTTTCAGGGAGGCCCTGCGGCCCCGGTTAATGCCCGATCAGGCAGTGGTGGTGGGCTCGCGAGTGTTGGAGGCCGACTCCTTGCCAGAGGCCGACTCCGAGGTGGCATCGCTACCGCCGGAAGCCTTGCTCGGCTCACCAGCCTTTTTCGGCTCATCGGCCTGTTGCGGCTCATCGGCCTTGTTCGACGCCTTGTCGGTCTTCTCCGACGCATCGGCCCTGTCCGCCTTGCTGCTCTGGTCCGGAGCCGACTGGTCCGCAGAGGCAGCGGCGTCATCCGCCTTCGCTGCCTTGCCGGCCTGCTGCTCGCCCGACGCACTGGACGCATCGGCAGCAGCCGTTCCGTTGCCGGTCTGGGCGTTCGTCTCGACGCTGGCCCCCAGCTTCTTGAGGGTCTCCTGCATCCCGGCGATGGCCGACAGCTCCTGCTGCACCTGCGTCAGGTGCGCCTTGAGCGCGGCAAGCCGCTGGGTACGAGTCTGCAGCTGATCGGTCACGTCCGCCAGGCGCTGCTCGGCAGTCTGCACCTGCTTGGTCAGCGTCTCGTGACGCTGGCGGGCCTGGGCCACCGCCTCACGCGCCTGGTCCAGGTTTTTCTTGGCCTGGGCCGTCTGGCCCTGGAGTTCGGCCAGCTCCGATTCACGCGAGGAGACCTGCTTGTCCAGCTGCTTCAGCCGCTCCTGGCTCGACTCGACCTTCTTCTGCAGGGTCGTGTGCTGCCCCTGGACTTCCGCGGTCTTTTCCTGAACCTGCTTGAGTTCGCCGTGTGCCTGGTCGAGGGTCTGCTGGGCGGACTTGACCTGGCCGTCGAGATCCTCGCGCTTGGCCTGGGTCTGCTCGATGCGCGCCTGAAGCGTCTGGATCTGCTGATTGCGGGTGTCGAGCTGGTCCTGACGCTCGCTCAGCTGCTGCTTGGCATCATTGATCTGCGACTGCAGGGCATCGAGCTGCGACTGCGCCTGATTGTTCTGCGTCTGCAGATCGTCGCGGGCCTGCTGGGCCTGCTCGACGCTGTCGTAGGCCTTCTCGAAGTCAGCGTTGCGCTGCTCCAGTGCCTGCTTGTCCTGCGTCAACTGATCGATACGCGTCTGCAGCTCGCTGCGCTTTTCTTCCCAGCTTGCCTGCTGGGAACTGGCACTGGAGGCGACGTAGACGGCAATGATCACCGCGACGACCGCGACGGCGGTGATCACCTGGACCCGGACGTCCTTGAACGGGCTGCGGGGCGACTGGTCCGGCTGATTCGAAGAGGGTTCTGCCATGGCTGTCTCCTGACGATCGAAACGGGCCCACCACCATGACCCGATGCCGCCCGCCGAGCAAGACGAAATCCATCACCGGCGTCCCGCCAGACCACGGATTCATAGTGAAAACCACTTCAAATCAATGAGTTGAATATTGTTTGCGACTTTTTGTCTAGCCCGAAAAACTCAGTGGTCGACCTTGCCGCGCAGCGCCTTGCGCTGCCCCTTGCGGGCCTTGGCGTCGAGCCGGCGTCGACGCGAGGCACGGGTGGGCCTGGTGGGAACGCGCTTCTTGGCAGGCTGGGCGACGCTGCGAATCAGTGCCTGCAGCCGCTGCCGGACATCCTCGCGGTTCTGCTCCTGGGTGCGGAAGCGCTGGCCCTTGATGATCAGCACCCCGTCACGGGTGATTCGCCGATCGCGCAGCGCCAGCAGACGCTCCTTGTAACTGTCCGGCAGCGACGAGGCGGCAATATCGAAGCGCAGATGCACCGCCGAGGCCACCTTGTTGACGTTCTGGCCGCCCGCCCCCTGGGCGCGGACCGCCTGCAGATCGATCTCGTCGTCGGGCAGGCTGACCTGCCGCGAAATGTACAGCATGTTGCAGGCCTCATGGATGATGGATGTCGGGAGAAGACCGGCGAAGGCGCCGGTCAGCCCTCGGCCGGCACGTCGCGCGGCAGCAGCGGCTCGCCCTCGAAGACGACGCCGGCCCAGCCGACGCGCCGGAACTCGCGGATATTGCGATGGCCGCTGCCCTGCGGGTCGCCCAGCACCTCATCGCGGTAGACCTCGCCGAAGCAGTGCAGGGTCTGCTCGACATCGAGACCATGACGTCGCGCGAAGGCCAGCACCCGGCAGGAGCCGGCATTCTCGCCGGGGCGATTGCGCACCGCGCCATTGCGGAACCCCACCGGCGTGACCTGGTAGTAGCGGTCGATCACCGCCAGCGTATCGCGGAAGGCCAGCCGCTCGGGCCGATGGCGAAGGGTGTCGAGGAAGTCGTCCAGGGTCATGGCGCAATCCGGTCAGTAACGTGAACCCCACTACTCTACGCAAGCCCGGCGACGCTCACCACCGCATCCGGACGGGGCCGCAGCCGCCGGGACGGGGCTTGGTGAAGGTACAGGCTATGACGGATACTGTCGGCACGCGACACGCCGACGCCCTAACGACGACCGCCTGCCGGAGCCGCCATGCCACCTCTGGTCCTCATCCCTCGCCTCTGGCACTTCTCGACCCGGGTCCTGAAGGCCTTCTTCGCCAATCGCGGCATCCTGCTCGCCGGGGGCGTCGGCTACAACGTGCTGCTCTCGACGATTCCGCTGTTCGCCCTGCTGTGCGTGCTGCTGACCCATGTGGTCAGCGAACAGCGGCTGCTGGGCATCATCGCCATCCAGGCTCAGCATCTGGCCCCCACCCACGCCGACGTGATCCTCGACTCGGTGCGCACCCTGGTGGATTCCCGGGATGTGGTCGGCCTGGTCGGCACCCTGGTGCTGCTGTTCTTCAGCTCGTTCGCCTTCCGCATGCTCGAGGACTCGATCGCCCTGATCTTTCACCAGCCCGACAACCCGCGCAAGCGGCGCTTCTGGGTCTCGGCGCTGCTGCCCTACGCCTTCATGCTGGTACTGGGCGCCGGCCTGCTGGCGCTGACCCTGCTGGTCGCCATGGGTGATGCCGTCAATCAGCTGCTGGTGCTGCTGCTGGACGTGGAGCTGCCGGCGGCGCTGTTCGCCAAGGTGACGCTGAACCTGCTGAGCTTCGTCGGCATGTTCGGCCTGTTCAGTGCCATCTACAAGGTCATGCCGGTGGTGCGCATCGCCATGCAGCGCGCACTGATCGGCGGCTTCGTCGCGGCCCTGCTCTGGGAGCTGGTGCGCCTGGGGCTGGGCTATTACTTCGCCAACCTCTCCTATGTCAATGCCGTCTACGGCTCGCTGGCCACCCTGATCGTGGTGCTGCTGGGCCTGGAGATCGGTGCCATCATCCTGCTGCTGGGCGCCCAGGTGATCGCCGAGCTGGAACGCAGCGCCCGGGCCGGGCGGCACTGGTACCAGTCCCCCTGAGTCGGCCTAGAGTACGGTGATGCCCTGCTCCCGCTGCACCCTCACCTTGGCGTGGATGAAGTCGCTGTGGCGCACGAACAGCAGGTCGGCGAGCTTGCGGATGCGGTGCTCCTCGTGCGCGTCCAGCGACGCATCGGCATAGGCCAGCCGCCACATCAGCTCGACCAGCTCGACCTTGTCCGCGTAGCCGTAGTGCGCGTTGACCAGATGCACGAACTGAAAGTGATCCACGGCCTGCTCGGCCTCGGCACGGGCCAGCGTCATCAGCTCGTCGACCGCCTCGTCGGTCAGGGCGAAACGTGCCTTGAGCATGCCGTGCAGGGCCTCGAGCTCGCTGACGTCGTCGTGATGGTCGGCCCGCACGATCTCGCACAGCAGGGCCGCCGTGGCCAGCTCCAGCGTCAGCCGATGGCGGCGCGAATCGCTCCCCTCGGGCACGGCCAGGGCACGCTGGAAGAACTGTTGAATCGCCTCGAGCATGATGGGCCTCCGGGTGGCAGATGAGTCGTCACGTCTGTGATTTATGACCCGCATCCCGGCGAGAGGTTGCACGGCAACCGGCCCCGGGTTCGGCAAGCGCGTCGCCGTTGCGGTATCGTCGGACGCTGATATCCCAGCCCCTGCCTCGAGGCCCGGCATGACCGATCTGATGCAAACGCCCGTCACGTTGTCGCTGCTGCTGATCAACGTGGTCTTCAGCCTCTACGTCCTGCAGCGCCGGCCGGCCTGGCTGGTCGCCCTGGCCCTGCGCCCGACGCGCATCCTGCATCACCACGAATACTACCGCCTGCTCACGGCCGGCTTCCTGCACGCCAACGGGGCGCACCTGCTGATCAACATGCTCACGCTGTATTTCTTCGGGCCCGTTCTGGAGCGCTACCTGGGCCCGCTGCGCTATCTGATCCTCTACCTCGGCGCCGACGCCGCCGCGCAGGGGCTGACGCTGCTGCTCCAGCGCGCCAACCCGCACTACATGGCGGTGGGCGCCTCCGGCGCGATTACCGGGCTGGTCTTCGCCTTCTGCCTGTACGCGCCGTTCCAGCCGCTGTACCTGTTCTTCGCCATTCCGATACCCGCCCTGCTGTTCGCGATCGGCTTCGTGGCGCTGTCGATGTACGCCATGCGCCAGCGCCAGCCAGGCCGGCAGGGCGGCCTGGCCCACGAGGCTCACCTGGGCGGCGCCCTGGGCGGCATCGTGATCACCCTGCTCATCGACCCCACGGCATGGGGGCGATTCCTGCAGCAACTGGGCAGCTGAACGTCAGCAATCATCGACCGGCCAGGAAAGTGCTAAATATTCTGTGGGCCTGGCCGATAGCTCGCCAAGGCGTGTAAGCGATCTCCTACACGATCTCGCCCACGCTCTTTCCGTCGCCACAACATCAAGAATGCCATGCCTCGTTTTCTCGCCTCGTTGCGCTATCGCTTCTTCCTGGCCCTGGGCACCACCCTGCTCATGGCCCTGGCGGCCCTGGCCCTGATCGCGAAGCTGCTGGTCCTGCCGGCCCTGCTCAAGGACGAGCGCCTCTATGCCAGCCAGGAGCTGGACCGGATACAAAGGGCCATCGACAATGAACTGGGCCACCTGAGCCTGCTCAACAAGGACTGGGCGGTCTGGGACGACAGCTACGCCTTCCTGCGCGGGCGCTATCCCGACTACCCCAGCAGCAACCTGACCAACGGGCAGCTCTTCGACGATGCCAACCTGCGCCTGGTCGTGTTCCTGGACACTGCCTACCGGCCGTACCGCGTGGCCGGGATCGACCCCGACACCGGCGACTACACGATCTGCACGGCACCCACCGGCGCCTGCCGCTGGGCCGCGCCGCTGGTTGCCTCGATGCAGCGCCATGTCGCCCGGGAGCGCGCCCACACCCGCCATACCTGGCTGCATGCCTGGCCCACGCTGAGCATGGTCAGCGCCTGGCCGGTGCTGAAGAGCGACGGCAGCGGGCCGCCGGCAGGCTGGCTGGCCATGGCGCGCGGCATGAACGCCACCTGGCTCGTTCGCCTGAAAGCCAGCACGGGGATCGCCTTCACGGCGACGCCGGCCAGTGACGCCGCGGATGCCGACCCGCCGCTGCTGGTGCGACGGAGTGACGATGACATGCTCGCCACCCGCCGCCTCGCCGCCTCGCCGGCCGGACATGCCATCCAGCTGCAGGCCACCCTGCCCCGGGACGCCTTCCAGACATCCCTCGGCACCTTCCGCTTCGCCCTCTACTGGACCCTGGCGCTGGTCGTGCTCGTGGTGCTGGTGGTGCTGTTGCTGCTCGAGATGATCGTGCTGCGGCCATTGCGCCAGCTGGCGCGACTCACCGACCGGGTACGCTTCGAGGAGGACACCCGGGTGCCGGCCCCCCTGACTCGTCGTCAGGACGAGATCGGCCGGCTCGCCCAGGCCTTCAACCACCTGCTGGCCTTTCAGCGTCGCCGCACGCACTCGCTGGTCCAGCTCTCGCAGCATGACCCGTTGACCGGGCTGGCCAACCGACGGCTGTTCGACCGGCGCCTGGCCCGGGCACTCGACGAAGCCCGCCACGAGGCTCGGCCGGTCGCCATGCTGATGATCGACATCGACCACTTCAAGGCCTACAACGATCACTACGGCCATCCCGCCGGCGATGTCTGCCTCAAGCGGGTCGCCCAGGCCATGCAGGCCAGCCTGGCCGCTCCCGGCTACCTGCTGGCCCGTACCGGCGGCGAGGAATTCTCGGTCCTGATGCCCGACACGGGCCCGGCCGCCGCTCGAGAACAGGCCGAGACGGTTCGCGCCGCCGTCGAGGCGCTGGGCATCGAGCACGGTACCGCCCCGCAAGGGGACGTGGTCACCATCAGCGTCGGCCTGGCCGTATCGACCCGGCTCGATACCCCGACCCCCGGAGCCCTGGGGGCCGCGGCCGATGCCGCGCTCTACACCGCCAAGAAGGCGGGACGCAACCGCATCGCGGCCGGCCCGGTGCCGGCCTAACCGAGCGCCCGTCCGTGCCAGTGGAGCCATCGGGGCAGGCCTGATACCCTGCCCGCCCCGACGTCACCGACCACTCACGCATCACCGCCACGCCCATGCGCTATCGGATCAAGCTGTTTCCGGAAATCACCATCAAGTCCCGCGCGGTGCGCCAGGAAATGGTCCGCTGCCTGCGCACCAACATCCGCAACGCCTTCGCCCGGCAGAGGCTCGAGGTCCGCGTCGCCGACTGCTGGGATGCCCTCGAGGTCCGCCCGCGTCGTGAAGCCGATGCGGCCGCGCTGGCGCAACTCGAGGAGGGACTGACGCGGATTCCCGGCATCCACGAAGTCCAGGCCGTGGAGACGCATGCCTTCACCACCTTCGCGGCCGCCGCCGAGCAGGTGGTGCCGTACTGGCGAAGCGCCATCGCCGGCCGCCGCTTCCGGGTCAGCGTCAAGCGGCGCGGCCGCCATGCCTTCACCTCCGAGGCGCTCGAACGCTACCTGGGCGGCGAGCTGCTGGCCGCCGCCGAGGACGCCCGCGTGGACCTGAAGCACCCCGAGGTCGACGTTCGCCTCGAGCTGATCGACGACACCCTGCGCCTGGTCAGCCGCCGCCACCCGGGGCTGGGCGGCTACCCGCTGGGCACCCAGGGCCAGGCGCTGGCCCTGATCTCCGGCGGCTACGACTCCCCGGTGGCCGCCTGGCACCTGCTGCGCCGCGGCCTCAAGATTCACTACCTGTTCTTCAGCCTCGGCGGGCCGGCCCATGAAGCCGCGGTCCGCGAGGTGGTGCATCACGTCTGGTCGCGCTACGGCGTCTCGCATCGCGTCAACTTCGTCAGCGTGCCCTTCGAGGGTGTGGTCGACGAGATCCAGCGCCGGGTGCCGGCCGGGCTGGCCGGCGTGGTGCTCAAGCGCATGATGCTGCGCGCCGCCAACCGGGTCGCCCGCCGTGCCCGCATTCCGGCATTGATCACCGGCGACGCCCTGGCCCAGGTATCCAGCCAGAGCCTGGTCAACCTGGGACTGATCGATGCCGTCAGCGAACGCCCGGTGCTGCGCCCGCTGATCGCCAGCGACAAGCAGACGATCATCGGCGACGCTCGCCACATCGGCACGGCGGCGCATGCCGCCGCGCTGCCGGAATACTGCGGCACCATCGCCCGGCGCCCGCACGTCAAGCCCCGGCCGGCGCAGATCACCGAGGCCGAGGCCGCCTTCGACGACGCCGTGCTCGACAGCGCCATCGCCGCGTCCACCCTGACGCCCGTGGACCGCCTGCTCGACACCGCGCCCGCCCTGCCCGACATCCCGACCGTCGACTCCCGCGAGGCGCTCGCCGCCCTGCCCGAGGCCACGGTGATCGACATCCGTCATCCCGACGAGCGCGAGGCCGCGCCACTCGTGCTGCCCCACGGCGAGGTGCTGGCGATCCCCTTCTTCGAGCTGGCCGACCGAGCCCCCGCGCTGCGCGGCGGCCGCCGCTACCTGCTGTATTGCGCCCGGGGCGTGATGAGCCGCATGCAGGCCATGCACCTGGCCGATCGCGGACTGACCGGGTTCGGCGTCTATCGACCCGAGTAAGCCGGCCGCCACGGATGCAGCCGTGCGTCAGGCGGGCTACAATCGCCCCCTTGTCCGCGTTCAAGGACGCCATCCCCTTTCGAATCAGTCACTAGAGCCGCCATGTCGACAACCGCCAACGCCAAGCGCCAGATCCTGGTCACCAGTGCCCTGCCCTATGCCAACGGGTCGATCCATCTGGGCCACCTGCTGGAGTACATCCAGACCGATATCTGGGTACGCTTCCAGAAGAGCCGCGGCCACGACTGCCACTATGTCTGCGCCGACGACGCCCACGGCACCGCCATCATGCTGCGCGCCGAGCAGGAGGGCATCACCTCCCAGGCGCTGATCGATCGCGTCAGCCAGGAACACCAGGCCGACTTCGCGCGTTTCGGGGTGGCCTTCGACAACTACCACTCGACGCATTCCGAGGAAAACCGCTACTTCAGCGAGCTGATCTACACCCGGCTGCGCGACCAGGGCCACATCGCCACCCGCGACATCGAGCAGATGTACGACCCGGTCAAGGGCCTGTTCCTGGCGGACCGCTTCATCAAGGGCACCTGCCCCAAGTGCCGGGCCGACGATCAGTACGGCGACAACTGCGAGGCCTGCGGCGCCACCTACACCCCGGCCGAGCTGATCGATCCGGTATCGGCGATCTCCGGCGCCACCCCCGAGGTGAGAAGCTCGACCCACTACTTCTTCAAGCTGCCCGACTTCGCGGCCTTCCTGCAGGGCTGGATCAACGACGACCACGTCCAGCCGCAGATCCGCAACAAGCTGATGGAGTGGTTCGAGTCCGGCTTCAACGAGTGGGACATCTCCCGCGACGCGCCCTACTTCGGCTTCGAGATCCCCGACGCCCCGGGCAAGTACTTCTACGTCTGGCTCGACGCGCCGATCGGCTACCTGGCCAGCTTCAAGAACCTCTGCGAGCGCGAGGGTCTCGACTTCGACGCCTACTGGCGCGCGGACTCCCAGGCCGAGGTCTATCACTTCATCGGCAAGGACATCGTCTACTTCCATGCCCTGTTCTGGCCGGCCATGCTGCATGGTGCCGGACTGCGCACGCCGACCGCGGTGAACTGCCACGGCTTCGTCACCGTCAACGGCGCCAAGATGTCCAAGTCCCGCGGCACCTTCATCAAGGCCGCGACCTATGCCGAGCACCTGAACCCCGAGTACCTGCGCTACTACTTCGCCGCCAAGCTCACCGCCGGCGTCGACGACCTGGACCTCAACCTCGAGGACTTCGCCCAGCGCGTCAACTCGGACCTGGTCGGCAAGGTGGTCAACATCGCCAGCCGCTGCGCCGGCTTCGTCAAGAAGCTCGGCGGCGGGCGGCTCTCCGCCCGCTGCACCGAGCCCGAGCTGGTCGAGCGCTTCGTGGCCGCCGGCGACGAGATCGCCGGGTACTTCGAGGCCCGCGAGTTCGGCCGTGCCATGCGCAAGGTGATGGAACTCGCCGACGAGGCCAACACCTACATCGCCGAGGCCGAGCCCTGGGTGCTGGCCAAGCAGGAAGGCCGCGAGCAGGAGGTCCTCGACATCTGCTCGGTGGGCATCAACCTGTTCCGCCAGCTGATGGTCTACCTGGCGCCGGTACTGCCGGCCATGGCCGAAGGCGCCCGCGCCTTCCTGACGCTCGACGCCCTGGCCTGGGACAGCCGGCAGGAACTGCTGCTCGATCACGAGATCGCCAAGTTCAAGCCGCTGATGACCCGGGTCGAGCGCGACCGCATCGACGCCATGATCGAGGCGTCCAAGGAGGATCTGGTGGAAGAACAGAAGCTCAAGGAAACCCCCAAGGGGCCGCTGGCCGATGACCCGATCGCCGAGGAGATCGCCTTCGACGACTTCACAAAAGTCGATCTGCGCATCGCGCGCATCGCCAAGGCGGAGTACGTCGAGGGCGCCGACAAGCTGCTGCAGCTGACCCTGGATCTGGGCGGCGAGACCCGCACCGTGTTCTCCGGCATCCGCTCGGCCTACGCGCCCGAGGCCCTGGAAGGCCACCTGACGGTAATGGTCGCCAACCTGGCGCCGCGCAAGATGCGCTTCGGCGTCTCCGAGGGCATGGTGCTGGCCGCCGGGGACGGCGACGGCATCTACCTGCTGGAACCGCACAGCGGCGCCAAGCCGGGCCTGCGCGTCACCTGAGGCCGTCATGACCGCCGCCCGTATCGATGTCATCGACGCCGCCCTGCCGCAGACCCAGTGCGGCAAGTGCGGCCATGATGGCTGCCGGCCCTATGCCGAGGCCATCGTCGCCGGCGAGGCGATCAACAAGTGCCCGCCCGGCGGCGAGCGGACCCTGCAGCGGCTGGCCGAACTCACCGGGCAGCCGCCATTGCCGCTGGAGCGCCCGGCCGAATCGCCGCAGGTGGCGGTGATTCGCGAGGACGAATGCATCGGCTGCACCAAGTGCATTCAGGCCTGCCCGGTGGATGCCATCCTCGGCGCGGCCAAGCGCATGCACACGGTGATCGAGGCCGAGTGCACCGGCTGCGAGCTGTGCGTGGCGCCCTGCCCGGTGGACTGCATCGACATCCAGCCCCACCCGGGCTGGGAGGCCGCCGACACGCCGGCCGCGCAGGATGCCTTCCTGGCGCGGCGTGCCACGCTCGGCCGGCAGCGCCATGCGGCCCGCCAGGCACGCCTGGCCCGCGAGGCCGAGACCCGCCGGGCCCGACGCCGCGCATTGCAGGCGCGCAGCACCCCCGCCGAACCGGCGACCACCACGGCCGACGATACTCGACGGCTCAAGACCCAGCGCGTGACCCTGAACGCGGCACTCAAGCGCCTGGAGCGCCAACGCCGCGAGCTCGAGGCCGACACGCCCTCGGCCCGCGAACTGGAAACGCGCATCGCCGACCATCGCGAACAGCTGGCGGCACTCGATCGCCGTCTCGCCGAACAGGCTTCCGCGCCGCAGTCCGCCGATGCTCGTCCGCATCGTCAGCGCATGGCGGTGCGAGCCGCGGAACAGGCCCTGCGTCGCGCCCGCGCCCAGCTCGCCCACGCCGAACGCCAGAACGATGCCGAGGCCATCGCCGGCGCCCGGGCCCAGTGCGAACAGGCCCGGGCCATGCTCGACACCGCCAGGAACGGAACCGCATGAACGCCCAGAAACGCCATGCCATCTTCGCGCGGCTACGCGAGCACAACCCCGAGCCCACCACCGAGCTGAACTGGTCGACGCCGTTCGAGCTGCTCACCGCCGTGCTGCTCTCGGCGCAGGCCACCGACGTGGGTGTCAACAAGGCCTGTGCCCGGCTGTTCCCGGTGGCCAACACGCCGCAGGCGATTCTCGACCTGGGCCTCGACGGCCTGAAGGAGCACATCAAGACCATCGGCCTGTACAACACCAAGGCCGAGAACCTGATGAAGACCTGTCGCCTCCTGATCGACCGGCACGACGGCGAGGTACCGCGAACCCGTGCGGCGCTGGAGGCGCTGCCCGGGGTCGGTCGCAAGACCGCCAACGTGATTCTCAACACCGCCTTCGGCGAGCCGACCATCGCCGTGGACACGCATATCTTCCGGGTCGCCAACCGCACCGGGCTCGCCCGTGGCAAGGACGTGGTCGAGGTCGAGCAGAAACTGATGCGCCACGTGCCGACGGAGTTCCGCCAGGACGCCCACCACTGGCTGATCCTGCACGGCCGCTACACTTGCGTGGCGCGCAAGCCGCGCTGCGGCAGCTGCGTGATCGAGGATCTCTGCGAGTATCCGGACAAGACCGAGCCGGCCTGAGCGGCCGGATACGGGCACAGGGCCCCGCTCAGCCCCCTTGCAACCGCTCGATCTCGTCCATCAGTTCCAGCGCCAGCGCCGCCCCGGCCAGGTTGACGCCCAGTTCCCGCTGCAGGCGCAGCGCCACACGCGCCCGGATCAGGTGGCGGCCGGAAAAGTGCCACTGCTGCGGCAGGGACCCGCCGGGCGTCAGGATGCCCTCGTCGACCAGCTCGATGATGGCCTCGGCATGCACCGCGCAGGCGCGGCTGAGATCGGCCAGGGTCAGCGTCTCCTGCTCCTCGAGAATCACGCCGCTCAGGGGTTGCGAACGATCGACCATGCTCATCCTCCCAGCCCGGCACGCGGCTTGAAATCGGCGAAATGGGCCGCCAGGGCCCGGTAGGCGTCGCGGTCCGCGTCGCCGTCGACGGGCGGCTGCACGATCTTCAGCACCACCAGGAAGTCGCCCGGGCGCGCCGCGGGCAGACCACGCCCACGAATGCGCAGCCGGGCCCCGTTGCGCGCATTGGCGGGAATCTTCAGTTCCACGCTGCCGGTGGGCGTGGGCACCGTGACCGGCCCGCCCAGCGCCGCCTCCCAGGGCGCCACCGGCAGGTCGAGATAGACGTCGCGCCCGTCCAGGCGATACAGCACATGGGGCCGGAATGCCACTTCCAGGTACAGGTCGCCGGCCTTGCCCTGGCCGTGCCCCGGCTCGCCCTGCCCCGCCAGGCGGATGTGCTGCCCGGGGGCGATGCCCCGGGGTACGGTGACGCTGAGCTTGCGCTCGTGCCAGCTGACCCGCCCGTGAGCGTCGTGCTCGGGCAGGCGCAGGGTGATCACATGGGTGGCGCCGTGATAGCTGTCCTCCAGGTCGATCTCGAGCCGGGCGTGGCGATCCTCGCCATGAGCATGGAAACCGCCACGCCGGCCGCCCGGGGCAAAGCCGTGGCCGAACAGGGTCTCGAAGAAGTCGCTGAACCCGGCGGCATCCTGTTCGGTGAAGCCGCCGCCGGAGAATGCGAAACCGGCATCCCAGTCCGGCGGCGGGCGGAACTCCTCGCCCGGCTGCCACTGGCGCCCCAGCTGATCGTAGGCGGCCCGCTTTTCCGGATCCTTGAGCACCTCGTAGGCCTCGCCCAGTTCCTTGAACCGGACCTCGGCATCCGGCTCCTTGCTGACATCGGGGTGATACTTGCGCGCCAGCTTGCGGTAGGCCCGCTTGATCGCCTCCTGGGAGGCGTCCTTCTCCACGCCGAGAACGTGATAGTAGTCCTTGAATTCCATGGCCGCCCTCTGCCCTCGGGACGACCGGAAGGCCCTCCCCGACAGGCAGCATGGCGCGACTTGCCGAGAGACGCCTTGACGCGGATCAAGCCGTGTCCGGTCGCGGCCGCAGCCCCAGGACCTCGCCATAGGCCGAGCGCCAGGCAGGCCATTGCCACTGGCGGGCATCCGGCAGCGGCGGCCGGCTGGCGGGATCGGTCAGCCAGCCACGCAGCCGCGCGACCAGGCTCTCGACATCCCCCGGGTAGCGGCAGGCGTCGGGATAGTAGTCGGGAAAGCACAGCCGGTCGGGCACCAGCGGCAGGCAGCCGCGGTTGACCGCCTCCATGATCGCCAGCCCCTGGAACTCGTGGTCGGTGGTGGACACCACGATATCGGCGGCATCGAGCATGGCCGCATAGTCCGCCGCGGGCTGCTCGCCCCAGCACACGATGCGCTCGCCCAGCCAGGCCCGCGCCATGTCGAAGACCGCCGGCCGATCCCGGAACTGCTGCCCCATCACCGCCACCTCGAAGTCGATGCCCTCGGCGACGAGCCGCTCGAGCGCGGCGAAGAACGCTTCGGGATTCTTGTCATATTCCCAGCGATGGTTCCAGACGATGCGACGCCCCCGGCCCGCCGGCCGAACCGCCTGATCGGGCAGCGGCACGGGGAGCACATGGGCATGCGCGGCCAGCCGCGACAGCCACGGCTCGAGCGGCAGCCGGTCCGGCATGCGAGAAAGGAAGTCGCGGGCACCGGCCACCAGGCTGTCGCGGTTGTAGGCACTGTTGAACACCACCACGTCCGCCGCCAATGCCGCATAGAGGTTGACCATCATCGGCTCGGGGCGCAGAACCTGGCGCGAGGAGCGCGGGAAGGCGAACTGGTTCTCGTGGAAGTAGACCACCTTGCGGGCCTGCGCCAGCGACGGACAAAGGCCGACCAGGGTGGCCAGGTCGACCATCGAGGTGGCGACCACGAGGTCGAACGACTGCTCCAGCACCGCGTGATTGGCAAGCCGCCACATCAGCGGGTTGCCTCGCACCCGCCACTGGAAGTGGCGCGGCGGCAGTTCCAGGCGCTGCCAGTCGATTTCCGGGAATGCCTGTTCCAGACCGTCGGCCCAGAAACGGTGGCTGGCGGCGGCATAGGCGGAGAGCAGCAGGGCCTTCACGGGCGAGTCCTCGGCAAATGACCGGCAAGCTACCCGAGCCCGCCGCCGCTTGCAAAGCCGCCGGTCAGCCCGGCCGGATTACAGGGTAAACTCGCCGCCGCGCTCCACGGCTCGCCGATAGGCGGGGCGTGCCTTGAGGCGGCCCAGCCAGTCGCGCAGCGCCGGGCGCTCGCCCAGGCCGCCGCGGGCGTCCCGGGCCAGCGCCGGGAAGCTCATCTGGATGTCGGCCGCACTGAAGGCCTCGCCGGCCAGCCAGTCCGATGCCGTCAGGGTCTGTTCCCAGTAGTCCAGATGGGTCCTGATCTGGGGCTCCAGATACCGCGAGGCGACGCCACGGCCCAGCAACCGGCCGAACGGTCGCACCAGCGCCGGCACCGGGGGCTTGCCGAGCCGGGTGAAGACCAGCGACATCACCAGCAGCGGCATGGCGGAGCCCTCGGCATAATGCAGCCAGTAGCGGTACGCGCGGTGCGCCGGGGTCCCCGGCGGCGGCATCAGCCGGCCGTCCGGGTCATGGGCGTCTATCAGGTAGTCGATGATCGCGCCGGACTCGGCCAGCGTCACCTCGCCGTCGACGATCACCGGCGACTTGCCCAGCGGGTGCACCTGCTTGAGCGACGCCGGCGCCAGCAGTGTCTCGGGGTCCCGGGTGTAGGGAACCACCGTGTAGTCGAGCGCGAGCTCCTCGAGCAGCCAGAGCACCCGCTGCGAGCGGGAATTTTCCAGATGGTGCACTTCGAGCATGACAGGGCCTCGCGAGATCGACATGACGGTTCTTGACCCTAGCGCATTGCCACTCGAGCGGATACCACCGGCCGAAAACGCGGCGACCCCGTCTGCGAGGAGGCAGACGGGGTCGTCAATACGGCAAGCCGTGATGATCAGTGGTGCGAGGCGAAGATCTCGTCCCCCAGGTCATCGATGAACCGCTGGGCCTTTTCCAGGGTCAACTCGACGCAGGCCTCCCGGGAGCCGACGGTGTCGGAGCGCTCGAAACGATGCTCGAGCGTCTCGCCCCCCTCGACCGGCTTGCGGATCCAGCCGCTGACCCGATACTGCCCGCCCGCATCCTGCGGGTCGGGCGTGATCAGATAGCCGCGATACTCGGTGGCAGGAATCTCCTCGTCATTGACGTTGCCACTGCGGAACAATCCGTCGATCAGCTTCTTGAGCATGTCGCCTCCTCACGGAGCCTTCCGGGCGCCGGACATCCCGGAAGGACGCTCTCAGTTGGCGCTGCGACCCTTGCCGGCGGCAATCCGCAGGCGCAGCGCGTTGAGCTTGATGAAGCCTTCGGCATCCTTCTGATTATAGGCGCCGGCATCATCCTCGAAGGTGGCGATCGACTCGTCGAACAGCGATTCGTCGGACTTGCGACCCACCACGGTGGCACTGCCCTTGTAGAGCTTCATGCGCACCACGCCGTTGACGTGGGTCTGGGTCTCGTCGATCGCCGCCTGCAGCATCCGGCGTTCCGGGCTCCACCAGTAGCCGTTGTAGATCACTTCGGCGTACTTGGGCATCAGCTCGTCCTTGAGGTGCGCGGCCTCGCGGTCGAGGGTGATCGACTCGATGGCGCGGTGGGCACGTAGCATGATGGTGCCCCCCGGGGTCTCGTAGCAGCCGCGCGACTTCATGCCCACGTAGCGGTTCTCGACGATGTCGAGGCGGCCGATGCCGTTGTCGCCGCCCAGCTGGTTGAGGCGCGACAGCACCTCGTGCGGCGCCAGGCGCTCGCCGTCGATGGCGACGATGTCGCCCTGCTCGAAGGTCAGCTCGATGTAGGTCGGCTGATCCGGGGCCGCCTCGGGCGAGACGCTCCAGCGCCACATGTCCTCCTCGGCCTCGGCCCACGGATCCTCGAGGATGCCGCCCTCGTAGGAGATGTGCAGCAGGTTGGCGTCCATGGAGTACGGCGACTTCTTCTTGCTCTTGGAGAAGTCGACCGGAATCTCGTGCTGTTCGCAGTAGGCCATGAGCTTCTCGCGGGAGGTCAGGTCCCATTCGCGCCACGGCGCGATCACCTTGACCCCCGGCTTGAGCGCATAGGCGCCGAGCTCGAAGCGCACCTGATCGTTGCCCTTGCCGGTGGCCCCGTGGGAGATGGCATCGGCGCCGGTCTCGTTGGCGATCTCGATCAGCCGCCTGGCGATCAGCGGCCGGGCGATCGAGGTCCCCAGCAGGTATTCGCCCTCGTAGATGGTGTTGGCGCGGAACATCGGATAGACGTAATCGCGGACGAACTCCTCGCGCAGGTCCTCGATGTAGATCTCCTTGACTCCCAGCGCCTGGGCCTTGGCCCGCGCCGGCTCGACCTCCTCGCCCTGACCGATGTCCGCGGTGAAGGTCACCACTTCGCAATCGTAGGTTTCCTGCAACCACTTGACGATCACGGAGGTGTCCAGGCCGCCGGAATAGGCGAGGACTACCTTTTTCACATCGGACATCGGGGGCTCCTTCTGATTCTTGCGCTTGGCAACATGGGACGTCGACGGTGACGCGCCGACGCACGACGATTCCGCGATTATAGCGCCCCGGCCGAGTGGCGAACACCGCCGTTGGGGACGCCAACCGTGCAAAATGCTAGACTCTCGCGCTATGCAACGCGGGACGACCGCGGGGAATCGACTCAGGACGGGAGAGAGGCATGACCGAGGCGAACGCCCAAGGGCTGTTGTCCCAGCGTTTTCGAAGTTTCCTGCCGGTGGTGGTGGACCTGGAAACCGGCGGTTTCAACGCCGAGCGTGATGCCATTCTGGAGATCGCCGCGGTCACGCTGACCATGGACGCCCAGGGCAACCTGATGCCGGACGCCACCTACGCCTTTCATGTCGAGCCCTTCGAGGGAGCCAACATCGACCAGGCGGCACTGGACTTCACCGGCATCGACCTCGACAACCCCCTGCGTCGGCGTGTGGCCAAGGCCGAAGCCGACGCCCTGGGCGAGATCTTCCGGCCCGTGCGCAAGGCCATCAAGTCGGAAGGCTGCACGCGGGCCGTGCTGGTGGGCCACAATGCGGCCTTCGATCACGGCTTTCTCAACGCCGCCGTCAATCGCTGCGGCATCAAGCGCAACCCCTTCCACCCCTTCTCGAGCTTCGACACCGCCAGCCTGGCCGGCCTGGTGTACGGCCAGACCGTGCTGGCTCGCGCCTGCCGGGCCGCGGGCATCGACTTCGACAACGCCGCCGCCCACTCGGCGCGCTACGACACGGAGCGCACCGCCGAGCTGTTCTGCGCCATCGTCAATCGCTTCAAGGATCTGGGCGGCTGGGACCTGGCCCAGCGCGAACAGGGCATGGAAGACTGACACCGGCCCCGCCCCGAAACACGAACGCCCCGCCATGAGGACGGGGCGTTACGCGCTCGGCCGATACCGGGAAGAGCGAAAGATCGCTCAGGCGTCGTTCTGCTCGGCACCGGCCTTGGCGGCCGTTTCCTTGATCAGGGTTTCCAGCTCGCCACTCTGGTACATCTCGACGACGATGTCACAGCCGCCGACCAGCTCGCCCTCGACCCACAGCTGCGGAAAGGTCGGCCAGTTGGCGTACTTGGGCAGCTCGGCGCGGATATCCGGGTTGTCGAGGATATTGACGAAGGCGAAGCGCTCGCCACAGGCCATCAGCGCCTGCACGGTCTGGGCGGAGAAGCCGCACTGCGGCAACTGGGGCGTGCCCTTCATGTAGAGCAGGATCGGGTTTTCACGGATCTGCTGCTGGATGTTCTCGAGCGTGGTACTCATCGCGTCTTCCTTGCCGGGGCACCGTCATGTCACGGGTGCCGCGTTGCCGGTGAATGATTGCGTGACCCATTATTCTACGCGCGCCGCCGCCCGAAAACAGCCCCGTGACGTCTTGGCCACAGTGCTGCGCGACAGGGTGCATTGCGCGCCGTCGCGGCTGTGGCTAGGATGATCGTTTTTCGCGCGGCCGGCTCTCGACTCCGGCCGGGGCGCCGAGGGCTGGCAGGCCAGCCCCTCGGCGCCCTTTTCGTTAGCGGCTTGCCGATGACAGGAGCTTGCCATGGCCACACGTCACTTCCTGACCCTGCTGGACCTGACCCCGGACGAACTGTCCCACCTGATCCGCCGGGCGATCACCATCAAGAACGGCCTGAAGACTCACGGCCCGACCTACACGCCGTTCTCCAACCGCACCCTGGCGATGATCTTCGAGAAATCATCGACCCGCACCCGGGTGTCGTTCGAGACGGCGATGGCCCAGTTCGGTGGCCATGCCCTGTTCCTGTCCCCGCGTGACACCCAGCTGGGCCGCGGCGAGCCCATTGCCGACACCGCCCGCGTGCTGTCCGAGATGGTCGATGCGGTAATGATTCGCACCTTCTCCCACGCCGGCCTGGAAACCTTCGCCGCCGCCAGCACGGTGCCGGTGATCAATGCCCTGACCGACGACTACCATCCCTGCCAGCTGCTGGCCGACGTGATGACCTGGACCGAATGCCGGGGCTCGGTACGCGGCAAGACCGCCGTGTGGATCGGTGACGGCAACAACATGTGCCACTCGTGGATCAATGCCGCCCGCCAGTTCGACTTCCAGCTGCGCATCTGCTGCCCCGAAGGCTACGATCCGGACCCGGCGATCCTCGCCGCCGCCGGCGAGCGCGTCAGCGTGCTGCGCGACCCGCAACAGGCGGTGGACGGCGCCGATCTGGTGACCACCGATGTCTGGGCCTCGATGGGTCAGGAAGAGGAACAGGCCCGGCGCGAGCAGGCCTTCCGCGGCTTCCAGGTCACCGAAGCCCTGCTCGACCGGGCCGCCGGGGATGCCCTGTTCCTGCACTGCCTGCCCGCGCACCGCGGCGAGGAAATCAGCGAGACGCTGCTCGACGATCCGCGCGCCGTGGTCTGGCAGGAGGCCGGCAACCGGCTTCACGCCCAGAAGGCCCTGCTCGAGTTCCTGCTGCTGGGTCGCGTCGAGTAAGGAACGCACTTCGCCGGCTTACGCATTTCAACCCGATGCTGACGATTTGCTACAGACGCGGCCGAACACGCCAACCACGCTGATGATGGCGTGACCGGCCGGCGGCGGTGCCCCGACCGACACGCCGGGTGGCAATCTCGAACTCAGCGGAGGAGGCGAGCGATGACAGCGGAAGTCCAGGTGATAGCCCACGACGACGAATGGGGAGTCCGCCAGGGCGACACCGAGCACGGCGAGGAGCAGTTCTCGAGCCCGGCCGAGGCAATCGCCCACGGACGGGCCATGGCCGAACGCGATGCCGTCGACCTGGTGATTCACGGCCCGCATGGCACGGTACGCGAGAAGCCCGGCCGGGAGGATACCGAGCACCGCGACTGAACCCGCGCGCTAGCCCGCTCCCGGCCGGACGAGAGCGCGGATCCGACCAACAGTGACCAAGGAGAGGCATAAAAAAAGGACCGCCAACGTGGGCGGTCCAGGTACGCAGGGAACTGAAGGGTCACGAACATTCCGGGACTGGCGGAATGTCGAAGGGGCAAAGCCCCGCAACGACGCCGGTCTCGGGCGTCGTTCATTGCAGCCCCGCCGTGGGCGGGACGCCGCAATTCGGGTGGCATCCTTGCCGGGGAGTCCTTTCCCGAAGCACCTTTCCATGCCCGAAGGCGGTGCCATCTCATCGCAACCTGAGTCACACATCGCAGTGAACGGCAAGGAAGGGAGTGAAACGCGCGAGAGCGCTTGCTGCCTCGCCTTCCCGTTCACCCAATACATTGCCAAAGGTGTGCCAGAAAATATCTTAAATCAATAAAATCAAAAACTTGAAAACAAACCCACAACCCGGCGACGGGTCGGCACGGCCCTGCCGGGCCATGGAGTGTTGCCAAACGCCGACTGGCGGGCCGTGTCGCGACCAGACTACCGGACTCACCCGAATAATCCTTTGAAAACAGGCAGTTGAAATGTCACCTGTCGGCGACACTGCGCCTTTTTCCTTGGCGGAGGCGTGTTCCCACGCCGGCGAACCTGACGACATTCCGCGCGAGTTGGACGACACTGGGAGGACCACTGGCAATACACCCGGAGGAAAAGCCATGCCGAGAGAAGACCTGACGGGCCAGGGCGTCTACCGGCTCAGCGACGGCAAGCTGGTCAAGCGCTGCAACACGCTCCATGAACTCATCCACACCGGGGAGACCACCCCGAGCGATGATGCGACCTTTCTCGATCGCGCCGGTTTCACGCCGCTCGAGCAGGTCGCGGGCGCCTACACGATCCACGTGGCCAGCCCCGACATCGAGGTCGGCAGTGCCTACCGGGAAGGTGTGGAAGGCATTCGCTACCTGATTCTGGCCACCCCTGATCCGCAGGCACATTTCTATATCATGGTGGGTGACAGCCTGGCGGAATACCTGGAGATTCTGGAGCTGCTCAAGCCCCTGGCCTGGCACAAGCGGCAGGCGCTCGCCCCGCAACGAGAATGAGCCGCAAGGGCATGCCGGCTCGTGACATCCACCACGAACAAGCAAGGAGCGCTTGTGAACTTTCATTCCCACGCCTTGATTCTGACGATCAAGATCATTGCCCGCTGCGGCTATGTCGCCAAGGGCATCGTCTACCTGATTGTCGGCGGCCTGGCCAGCCTGGCCGCCGCCGACCTGGGCGGCCGCAACGCCGGCACCAAGGAAGCCATCACCCAGCTGGCCACCCAGCCCTTCGGCGGCGTGATGCTCGCCCTGCTGGGCCTCGGCCTGCTGGCCTATGCCCTGTGGCGGCTCATCCAGGTGCTGCTGGATACCGAGCACCTCGGCCACGGGATACGCGGGCTCGTCACCCGAGCCGGATTTCTGATCAGCGGCGGCATCTACGCCGGTCTGGCACTGTACTGTGCCAACCTGCTGCGCAACGCCGCGACCGGCAACACCTCGACCACCGACCGCACGGCGGAACTGATGAGCCATCCCGGCGGCGTGCTGCTGGTACTGGCGATCGGCATCGGCTTTGCCGGCGTGGGCATTCGTCAGATCTGGCGGGCGGTCAAGCGCTCGTATCTCAAGAACTGGCACATGATCGAGATGAGCGACGCCCAGCAACACCTGGCCGAGGCAGCCACGCGCTGGGGGCTTTCCGCACGGGGAGTGGTCTTCCTGATCATCGGCGGCTTTCTGGTCGTCGCCGCCGTCCAGACCAACCCTAGCCAGGCCCAGGGGCTGGGCGGCGCCCTGAACGTGCTGGCCCGCCAGCCCTTCGGCCCCTGGCTGCTCGGCGTGGTCGCGCTCGGCCTGATGGCCTATGCGATCTATTGCTTCGTCAACGCCCGCTTCCGCGATGTGACCCCCTGAACGGTGAGCCCCGGGGGGCCGCCCTGTGGCAAGGTCGGGGTCCTTGCCGCAGGGGGGCTTCTTCAATACTCAATCCCTCGGGTAGAAGGCCTCCTCGGGCAGCGCCATCAGCGTCTCGGCGCCCGCCCCGATCTCCTGCTCCAGCGACTCCACCCGGGGCAGCAGGCGCGTCAAGAAATAGCGCCCCACCGCCAGCTTGGCGCGATAGAAGGCGTCGCCGGAGGGCCCCTGCTGCTGCAGGCCCTGCCGGGCCGTGGTCATCATGCGCCACCACAGCCAGGCATAGACGACATGGCCCAGCAGAGAGAGATAACCGGCCGCCGCCGCCCCAAGCTCGGCGGCATCCCCCCGGGCCCGCGCCAGCAAGGCCGACGTGGCGCGCTCCAGTCCGGTCACGGCCTCGCTGACGCGCCGGCGTTCATCGGCCAGTTCCGGGTCGCGCTGCGCATCGAGCTCACTGCGGACGCGCTCGACGAGTCGCGCGACCAGAGCGCCCTGATTGCGGAACAGCTTGCGTCCGACCAGATCCATCGCCTGAATGCCGTTGGTGCCTTCATAGATCATCGCGATACGCGCATCACGCACGTACTGCTCGGCGCCCCACTCCACACAGTAGCCATTGCCGCCATAGAGTTGCTGGGCCTCGACGGTGACGTCGAAGCCCCGATCGGTGAGAAAGGCCTTGGCCACCGGCGTGAGCAGAGCCACCAGGGCCTCGGCGTCTTCGCGCACGGCGGCGTCGGGATGCAGGCGCGCCCGGTCGAGCTGGCCGGCGACGAAGCCCGCGAAGGCGCGCCCGCCCTCGTTCCAGGCGCGGATGTCCAGCGCCATGCGGCGCACGTCGGGGTGCACCAGGATCGGATCGGCCGGCTGGTCGGGCTCCGCCGCGCCCTGCGGCGCCCGCCCCTGGCGCCGCTGACGGGCGAAGTCCATGGCGCTCTGGCCGGCGACCTCGCCTAGCCCCAGCCCCTGCAGCCCGATCGACAGCCGCTCGTAGTTCATCATCGTGAACATCGCCGCCAGGCCCTGATGCGGCTCGCCGATCAGCACGCCCTCGGCGGCGTCGAAGTGCATCACGCAGGTCGCGCTGCCCTTGATGCCCATCTTGTGCTCGAGGCCGCCACAGCTGACCCCGTTGGTCTCGCCAGGCTCGCCCGCCGCGTCCAGCTTGCGCCTGGGCACCAGAAACAGCGAGATCCCCCGGGTACCGGCCGGGGCATCGGGCAGCCTGGCGAGCACCAGATGCACGATGTTGTCGACCATGTCGTGCTCGCCGCCGGTGATCCAGATCTTGCTGCCGGTCAGTGCATAGCGCGCTTGTCCGGTGGTGTCCTCCCCCGGCAGGGGCTCGGCACGCGTGCGAATCAGCCCGAGATCGGTACCGCAGTGCGGTTCGGTCAGGCACATGGTACCCAGCCACTCGCCGGCGTACATGCGCGGCAGGTAGACACGCTTGACCGGCTCCGGGGCGTGATGATCCAGCAGCAGGGTCGCGCCGGTGTTGAGCGCCGGATACAGGGCGAAACCGGTATTGGTGGCGTAGAGCATCTCCTCGAAGGCGACGGTCAACAGCTTGGGCATGCCCTGGCCGCCATGCTCGGGGTTGCCGCCCAGGCCGAACCAGCCGCCCTCGGCCAGTGTGCGCCGGGCTTCCTTGAAGCCGTCCGGGGTCGCGACCCGCCCGGCCTCGAAACGACACCCCTGGGCGTCGGCGGATTGGTTGAGCGGGAACAGCTCGGCGCGGGTCAGGCGGGCCGCTTCCTCGAGGATGGCATCGGCCAGATCGGGCGTCAGCTCGCGGGTGGCGGGCATGGCGGCCCACTCGTCACCGGCCTGGAAAACCTCGTTGAGCACGAAGCGCATGTCACGCAGGGGTGCCTGATAGTAGGCCATGAACGGGACTCCAGCAGATTCAAACGGTCGCTTGAATGTAGCGCAGATCGGCCGGCGCCGTCATCTCGACCTTCGCCGGGCGGAGCATCGCGATGTTGCCTCGACGCATCGCCGAACGGTCGGTTTTACCGTCTTTTTGCCGCAATTTCGTCGGGAAGGTGGTAGGCAGGGATTTATTGATTCAGGATAATTCCTGACGCTTGCGCGTTCCTGTCGCGTCGCCGCACCTGACGGCGAAACACGCTCGAACGACGCATGGGGAACGCAAGGGGAATGTCGAGAGCGGTATCATCCCCGACATTGCATCTCGGACTGAAAAACGGAGACAACCCGTGGCTCAAGACACCAACAGCCAGCCGGAGCCGCCACAGGAAGGCGTGCCAGCCCCTGAAGGCCCGGCCAATCTCATCGATACCGATTACGTGATCGGACAGGACAACATCACCACCAACAAGTTTGGCTTCGATGTCGACCTGCACGGCAAGGTCTTCACGATCTCGTCGCTGTTGATCCTGTTCTTCGTGATCATCACCCTCGCGCTGCCCGACCAGATGGGGCCGATCTTCAACGGTACCCGCCAGTGGCTGACCAGTCACCTGAGCTGGCTCTTCCTGCTGTCCGCCAACATCTTCGTCATCGTCTCGGTGGTACTGATCTTCACGCCACTGGGCAAGGTGCGCATCGGCGGTCTGCATGCCAAGCCAGACTTCAGCTATGCCGGCTGGTTCGCTATGCTGTTCGCCGCCGGCATGGGCATCGGGCTGATGTTTTACGGGGTTTCCGAACCGATTACGCATTTTGGCACGTCCGTTTCCGGTGACTCCTGGGCACCGCTGGGTGGCGCCGAGGGCGACGCGGCCGCTGCACAATCGCTGGCCATGGCGGCCACCATCTTTCACTGGGGGCTGCACCCTTGGGGGATCTATGCCGTAGTGGCTTTGGCACTGGCCCTGTTCTCCTACAACAAGGGGCTGCCGCTGACCATGCGCTCGATCTTCTACCCCATCCTGGGTGAGCGCGTCTGGGGCTGGCCGGGCCACTTCATCGATATCCTGGCGGTATTTGCCACCCTGTTCGGCCTGGCGACTTCGCTGGGTCTCGGGGCGTCTCAGGCCTCTGCGGGTCTGAACTATCTCTTCGGCATACCCAACACCAACGTCACCATGGTGCTGTTGATCATCGGCATCACGCTGGTGGCGCTGACCTCGGTCATGTTGGGGGTCGACAAGGGGGTACAACGGCTGTCGCAGATCAACATGGCGCTTGCGTTTCTGCTGCTGCTGTTCGTGATCATCGTCGGACCGACCCTGCTGATCGCCACCGACTTCTTCACGAACATGGGCTCCTATCTCAAGAACCTGCCGGCACTCTCCAACCCGTTCGGCCGTGATGACGTCAACTTCATGCACGGGTGGACCGCCTTCTACTGGGCGTGGTGGATCTCCTGGTCGCCGTTCGTGGGCATGTTCATCGCCCGCGTCAGCCGCGGCCGTACGGTGCGCGAGTTCCTGATCGCGGTACTGCTGGTACCGACCATCGTCTCGGTCCTCTGGATGACAACCTTCGGCGATACGGCGATCCATCAGCTGGTCAGTGACGGCTTCGAGGGCGTCAAGAACGCGGAACTGCCGCTGCAATTGTTCACCATGCTCGGCCAATTGCCGCTGACCGCCATCACCTCTTTCGTCGGTATCGTGCTGGTGATGGTGTTCTTCATCACCTCGTCGGACTCCGGCTCGCTGGTGATCGACTCGATCACCGCCGGCGGCAAGGTCGATGCGCCGACTCCCCAGCGTGTATTCTGGGCGTTGATCGAGGGCGCCATCGCCATCGCGCTGCTGCTCGGCGGCGGCCTGACGGCCCTGCAGGCAGCGGTGATCTCGACCGGCCTGCCCTTTACCCTGGTGCTGCTGGCAGCTTGCTATGCCATCATCCAGGGGCTGCGCTCCGAACCGAAAGGCTGACGCTCGCCAGTCAGGCGTATCAAGCGGGAGCGGCCCCCTCGGGGCCGCTCTTTTTTTGTCCTGTCGTAGCGTTTCTCACGAGACTAGTCAGCGCCAGAGCGCCCCAATTGGCGTCTCCCAGCTGTAGTGACGGGCGATCTGCGCCTGCAGCAGCTCGGCGGTGGCGAGGGCATCCACCAGCGCGTGGTGCCCCGTATAGGCCGGGAGATGGTAGCGCAACCGACTTTCGTGCAGGCGAATCGAGGCGGCCGGCTGGCCCAGCCAGCGACGCAACCGGGCCCACCAGGATTGACGATAGATGCGGGCTTCCAGCGACATGGTGTCGATCACCGGAAACAGCAGGCTCTCGCCGAGGCGCTCGCGAATCGCCGCGTCCAGGAAGCTGCGCTCGATGCGCCGGTAGTGGACCACCACCAGGCGTCCCGACAGGCACGCCAGCAGCTCATCGAGAATCGCGCTGAGATCGGGAGCGCCGGCCACCTCCGAGTGCGTGATATGGTGAAAGGCGACGGACTCCTCGCTCAGGTTGCGCCGGGGCGACAGCACCCAGTAGCGCCCCTCGCGGACCCGTATCCGCTCCAGGGTGAAGGGCATGACCCCGATGCTGACGATGTCGTGCCGACCGGCGTCCAGGCCGGTGGTTTCCAGATCCAGGGCCGCCAGCGGCACCCGGCCGATCGGCGTGTCGGGAGACAGCGCCTCCACGCCGGCCGAGAAGAAGTTCACCAGACGCGAATCCCGGGCTTCCCGGGCCCGCGAGGCCAGGTAGACATCCCAGTCCGGCCGCGTCTCGCGGCGCCTGAAGAGTCCGCCGGCCCTCATCCGCGGGACCGTTTCGAGGGCATGGGATAGCGGAATCCCAGGAACTTCTGGGCGTGACTGATCACTTCGAAGGCATCCTTGAGATGGTGTCGCTCGCGACTGTCGATGTTTTCCGGCTCGATATTGTTGTCGGGCTCCTCGCCCTGCTCGATATCGTGGGCCTGATGCCGAATGCGCACCATCGAGAGGAACTCGAAGGCGTAGCGCAGCCGCTCGTTGACGCCGTCGGCCAGCAGTCGCGTCTTGGCGATGTCGTCCAGCCGAGCGAAGGTGTTCTGGGCCTTCGAGCCACAGGCCAGGGCATGCACGCGCACCAGATCGGCCAGTGGCGCGGTGCCGCGCCGCTTGAGATTGATGGATTTGCGGTGCTTGCCGTCCTGTTCCATGACGAAGGTACGGAAGAAGCCCAGTGGTGGCGTTCGGCCCAGGGCGTTGCGCGCCATCGCTGCCAGGAAGTACGGTCGCTGGGGGGCACGCTCGGCAATCAGGTCCTGCAGCGCCTCGACCAGCGGCTCCTCACCATGGACGGCGGCCAGATCGAAGAAGATCGAACTGTGCAGCAGGCGCTCGGGATTGGGGGCGTCCATCCACTCGGTGAAGTAGCGTTTCCAGACCTGCAGGGGCTGACGCCAGCGCGGGTTGGTGGCCATGATGTCGCCCTTGCAGTACGGGTAGCGGCAGGCCGCCAGCCCATCGCTGACGAACTTGGCGAGTGCCGCGAAATAGTCGTCGTGTCGTTCGGGATCGAAACGGTCGTCGAGGACCAGGGCGTTGTCCTGATCGGCGGTGATGGTCGGCTCGTCACGGGCCATCGAGCCCAGCACCATGAAGCAGTACGGCACCGGTGGTGGGCCCAGCTCCGCCTCGGCGAGCTCGATCAGGCGATGCGCGAAGCTGCGCCCCACGGTCGCCAGTGCCCGCCCCACCATCTCCGAGTTGGCGCCGTCGGCCACCATCCGGGCAAAGGCGGTGCGCACCTCCTCGGAGAGGTGGGCGAGCTGGTCCACCTCGTTCTGGAGAAAGATGTTGTTGACCAGAAACAGGCTGCTGTGGCTCTCGTAACGGACGATGTCGGAGAGATGCAGCACGCCGATGGGCTGGCGTCGATGCAGGACCGGCAGATGATGGACCTGATTGCGCAGCATGCACAGCATCGCTTCATGGACCGTCTCGTCGGACTGCACGACGATCACTCGCTCCGACATCACCTCGCCGACCGGAGCCTCGGGCGCAACACCGTCGGCCGCCACCCGGGTGCAGAAATCGCGATCGGTGAGAATCCCCGCCAGCCGGCGGCTCCGGCCATCTCGATCGATGAAGGTACGCGCCGATTCCTCGTCCGCCGCGTCAAGGATCAGCAGGCAGGTGGTGTTGGCCTCGCGCATGCGCTGCGCGGCCGCCTGCAGCGGTGTCGCCACCTCGACCATCTCCGGGGGACGGTCGATCAACTTGCGCACCCGGGTGGTCATCATCTCGCTGTCGCTGCGATGCTGCTCCACCGTGGCCTTGAGACGCTGGCCGCCGGTATCGAAGAACTCGGCGAAGTCGTCGTCCTGATCACAGACCTCCTCGAACAGGAGAGCGGGAATGAAGTAGATCAGGGTGTCCTCGAGCGCCCGCACCGGGTAACGGACGCGACGGTTGCGCAGCAGGTCCGAATAGCCGAAGACGTCGCCCTCCCCCAGCCGGTTGAACAGTCGTCCGCTGCGCTGAAACATTTCCACGGCACCGCTGCGGATGTACCAGAGCTCCTCGATCGGCTGATCCTTGACCAGCAGATCGGTGCCGGCCTGGAAGTAACGCACTTCCACGCCCTCGGCGATGCGGTCCAGCAAGGCGTCGGGAAGGCTATCGAACGGCGCATAGCGCGCCAGGTGATCCCGAATGTCCAGTTGTTCGACGTTCATGCCGCGCACTCCACTTCCCGGATGCCTCCATTCTCGGAAGCGTCTCTGGCGGCGTCAACGCCGGGCAACTCAGGCGGTGTCGGCGTTGCTCGACGGCGTGGGGTGCTTGCCATCCTCCCACCCCCTGCTCGACGAGCGGCGGCCATCGAACCAGGCGAGCTGCTCGTGAAGCGCCACCACGCTGCCCACCACGATCAGCGTCGGCGGCCTGATCCGCTCATGATCGAAGCCGGCCGGCCACGCCGACAGCGTGCCCACGTGCACATGCTGACGCGCCGTGGTGCCCTGTTCGATCAGCGCCAGCGGTGTCTCAGCGGCGAGACCGTGAGCCTGCAGTTCCCGCCGAATGACCTCGAGGCTGCCCAGCCCCATGTAGAAGACCAGCGTCTGCCCCTCGCGCGCCAGCGCCGGCCAGTCCAGGTCACAGCTGCCGTTCTTGAGATGCCCGGTGACGAAACGCACCGACTGGGCGTGATCCCGGTGTGTCAGGGGGATGCCGGCGTAGGCCGCGCAGCCGGACGCCGCGGTGATGCCGGGCACCACCTCGAAGTCGATCCCCGCCTGGGCCAGGCTTTCCAGCTCCTCGCCGCCGCGGCCAAAGATGAAAGGGTCCCCGCCCTTGAGACGTACCACCCGCCTGCCGCGGCGAGCCCAGTCGACCAGCGCCTGATTGATGCCCGACTGGGGCACGCTGTGTCGGGAGCGCGCCTTGCCGACGTAGAGCCGCTGCGTGTGCGGGGGGATCAACGCCAGAATCTCGTCGCTCACCAGGCGGTCGTGCAGCACCACATCGGCCGTCTGCAACCGCTTGAGCGCCTTGAGCGTCAGCAGCTCGGGATCGCCGGGGCCGGCCCCGACCAGACAGACCTGCCCACGCGGGAAGTCGCGCAGCGCCGCGAGACGCGCGGGATTCGAGACGGCATCGTCGGTCGACAACATGGGGCACCCTGTTATAACGAAAACATAGAAAGTCGATAAATCTTATACGTAAAAATAATGAACTGGGGCGCCCGGTACCAGTAACGTCTGGTTGCCAGCATATAACTCGATCGTTGGAACGCAAGACGCCCCCGACGGGATTTCGTCGGAGGCGTCGGGTCAGGCTGTCCCGGAGGGCGGGATCAGCCGGCCAGTTGCTTGCGCAGGCGCGGGCTGAACAGTTCACCGATGACGGTCAGCACGACCAGCGCCGCCAGCAGCCAGGGCCACTGACGGCCCATGTCGAGCGTCATCACGCCCAGCGCGTCGATGAAGATCACCACGATGCCCAGCGGGCTGACGTAGCGGATCATGAACAGCCACAGGGCGTGCTGAGTGCGGCTCAGGCCCAGCTCGGAGCGGAAGATGTCGTCGCGCAGCACGAAGCCGGCGAGAATGGCCATGCCCAGGCCGCCCAGCGGCATCATCCAGCGCGAGGTCAGGTAGTCCAGCCAGCCGAAGACGTTCTTGCCGACCAGCGTCCAGTCCGCACCGACATTGAACGACAGCATGGCCAGCGTGCTGACGATCCACAGCACGATGCCGGTCCCCCAGGCCGCCTTGACCCGGGAAATGCCCTTGCTTTCGTTGAGCCAGGCCACGGTGGCCTCGATCATCGAGATCGCCGAGGTCAGCGCGGCCATGGTCAGCATGATGAAGAAGATGGCTTCCAGCAGGGTGCCCAGCGGCATCTGCTCGAAGGCCAGCGGCAGGCTCATGAAGATCAGCCCCGGGCCGCTGGCCGGATCCAGGCCGTTGGCGAAGATCACCGGGAAGATCGCCAGACCGGCCATCAGGGCTACCAGAGTGTCGCAGATCGCCACGGTGAAGGTGGTACGGGCGATGGACTTGCCGTCGGGCAGGTAGGAGCCGTAGGTGAGGATCGCCCCGGACGCCAGGGACAGGGTGAAGAAGGCATGCCCCATGGCGGCCAGCAGGCCGGCGCTGGAAAGCTTGCCGATCTCGAAGCCGAACAGGAAGTCCAGCGCCTGACCGAAGCCGCCGGAGAACATGGCGTAGACGATCATGATGCCCAGCATGATCACCATGCCCGGCATCATCCAGCGCACGCTCTTCTCGATGCCTTCCTGGACGCCCTTGCCGACGATCACCATGGTGACCACCGTCACCAGCGTGCTCCAGAAGCCGAGGTTCCACGGGTTGGCGTTGTTGGCGCCGAAGATCGCCGCCATGCCGTCCACCGTGTCGGCGCTGAGGCCGCCGGTCACCGTCTTCCACAGGTAGGAGACCGACCAGCCGGCCACCACCACGTAGAAGGAAAGAATCATGAAGCCGCAGAGCATCGCCATCCAGCCGATCAGCGACCACCCGGCCCCCTGGCCGGATTCCCGGGCCACGCGGCGAATGGCGTCGATCGGACTGCCCCGACCGCGGCGACCATAGCCGATCTCGACCATCATGATGGGGATGCCGATGGCCGCGATGCACAGCAGATAGACCAGCACGAAGGCCCCGCCGCCGTATTCCCCGGTCATGTAGGGGAACTTCCAGATATTGCCCAACCCCACCGCGGAGCCGGTCGCGGCCAGCACGAAGCCCCAGCGACCCATCCACAGGTTCTGCGGTTTTTCTCTTGTCGTCATAACACACACCTTGAAGGTTTTATTGTTGTGCCAAAGGCCGCCCACAGGGTTTGGCAAACAGGGCAGCGATTGTAGCGCCAAGCAACGAGCTTGCACCAACATCGCACCCGATTCTGCCGTACCTTGAGCATTTTGCAGCGAAAAGCACTGCGATTATCCAAACCGTTCATGCCGGGACGGCATCGGCCTGCACCTCGGGCGCGGCCCGAGCGAATGCCTCGAGCTCGCGGGCCCGGGTATCCAGCGCGGCCAGCGCCGGATAGTCATCGAGCGGGCAGTCGAAACGCCGCGCGTTGTAGAGCTGCGGCACCAGACACAACTCGACCAGACCCGGCCGCTCGCCGAGCGAGAAGGGCGTCGACCACTCGGCCACCCGGGATTCGAGCGCTGCCAGTCCCTGTGCGACCCAGTGGCGGTACCAACGCAACTTGTCCGGCTCCTCGACGCCCAGCTCGCGCTTCAGATACTGCAGGACCCGCAGGTTGTCGAGCGGATGGATCTCGCAGGCGATGACCTGGGCCAGGGAGCGGCTCCGGGCACGAGCCACTGGATCCTCGGGCAGCAGTCGTGGGCCGGGGCGCGTCTCGTCCAGGTACTCGATGATCGCCAGCGACTGGGACAGGCAGGTGCCGTCGCTGTCGATGAACAGCGGCACCAGCCCCTCCGGGTTGCGTCGTCGATACGCCGGAGCGTGCTGCTCGCCCCCGTCGCGTACCAGGTGCACGCTGCGATGCTCGACCTCGACCTGCTTGAGATTGAGGGCAATCCGCACACGATAGGCGGCGCTGGAGCGCCAGTAGCCATAAAGAACAGGAGGCGATTCAGCCATCGCGATCTCCTTCAGCCGTCATTTGAAGTGGACCGAGCATCGCCGACCCGGCATAAAGTTTCATTTGAAACGATATGCGCACTTCCCCCGGTCGCTCAAGAGCCCGACTCCCGCCCTTAGTCGTAGCCGATCCACAAAGCTGTCAACTTTTCCGTACGGCACATTCCCCTGCCACGACTTTCGGGGCGGAATTATACTCGGGGGATCGTTCACCTCTGGTCCATCAGGAGTCGTCGCTTGCACTCGACCACTGCCGCCCCCCGTGCCGAACTCGACCTCAAGGTATTTCTGCCCTATCGCCTGGCGAACCTGGCGGAGCGCATCAGTCAGGCGCTGTCCACGATCTATGCCGAGCAGTATGACCTGACCATCGCCCAGTGGCGCATCCTGGCCTGGCTGCAGCAGGCCCAGCCACTGACCGCCAAGCGCATCTGCGAACTGACGGCCATGGACAAGGCCCGGGTATCGCGGGCGGTTTCGCAACTGCTCTCACGCGAGCTCATCTGTCGGCAGCGCGATGACGGCGACCAGCGCACCCTGTGGCTGACGCTCAGCGAGGCGGGACTCGATCTGCTCGACTCGGCGATTCCCCGGGCGCTGGCCTGGGAGCAGTCGTTGGTGGCGACCCTGAGCACGGCAGAGTATCGTGACCTCTTCCGGCTCCTGGACAAGCTCGAGGCCGGGCTCGCCCTCGAGGCGACACGCGACTAGCTCCCGCATTTCCGCAAGGAGGTTTCATGGCTCACCAGTTCGCGATCCTCGGCCTGGGCTATTTCGGCGTGACCGTCGCCCAGGAGTTGCGTCGCCAGCACAATGATGTCCTGGGCGTCGATCACAGCGAGGATCGCGTCAACGCGCTGGCGGACCTGCTGACCCATGCGGTGGTCGCCGACATCACCAACGAAAAGGCCCTGGCCGAGCTTTCGCTGGGCGACTACGACGCCGTGGTGATCGATGTCGACGACAACATCGAGGCCAGCATGATCTGTACGCTGCTGGTCAAGGAACAGGGGGTCCAGGAAATCTGGGTCAAGGCGCATTCCGACACCCACTATCGCCTGCTCAAGCACATCGGCGCCGATCATATCGTCTATCCCGAGTATGATACCGGCCTGCGCGTGGCGGAGAGCCTGCACTATCGCGCCATGGTCGACTTCATCCAGCTCGGCGATCGGCAGTTCATCGTCGAGCTCCAGGCGACCGACAATCTCAGCGAACGCTGCCCGACCGTGGCCGACCTGCCCATCGATGAAACCGATCTCTCGCTCATCGCCATCAAGCGCGGCAGCGAGGTCGTGCGGGATCCGGCCGGCGACACCTCGCTGCGCGGTAACGACCACCTGGTGCTGATCGGGGATCTCGACGCCCTTCGCGAGCTGGGCAAGCAGCTGTGAGACTCGAGCCATGAGCTACCGCCATCGCATCGTGCGTCCGCTGCGTCATCTACCGCACGGCCGCGTGATCCAGCTCTCGCCACCGGAGATCCTGCTGTTCGGTTTCGCCCTGCTCAGCGGCTTCGGCACCCTGCTGCTGTGGTTGCCGATCTCGGCCACGACCCCGCTGAACTGGCACGAGGCGCTGTTCACGGCCACCTCCGCGGTCACCGTGACCGGCCTGTCGGTCATTAAGACAGCCGATCTGACGCTGTTCGGCCAGTGGGTGGTGCTGTGCCTGATCCAGGTCGGCGGGCTGGGCTTCATGACCTTCGCCGCCCTGACACTGATCCTCATGGGCATGCGGCTGCCTCTCTACCAGCGAAACCTGATCAAGGAGAGCCTCAATCACACCTCGTTCAACGAGTTGATGACGCTGGTACGCCTGGTGATGGTCTTCGCCCTGGTCGCCGAGGCGATCGGCACGCTGCTGCTGGCGCTGAACTGGGTGCCGCGATTCGGCTGGTCCCACGGTCTGTGGGTCAGCCTGTTTCATGCCGTATCGGCCTTCAACAACGCCGGATTCTCGCTCTGGCCGGACAGCCTGAGCGATTTCGTCGCCAGTCCGCTGGACAATCTGGTGATCACGGGCCTGTTCATCGTCGGCGGGCTGGGTTTCGTGGTCATCGCCGAGCTGCTCGAGTGGCGCCGAACACGGCGGCTGACTTTGCATGCGCGCATCGTCCTCCATGCCACGCTCTGGCTGTCCCTGGGCGGAATGCTGGCGGTGCTTGCGCTGGAATGGCGCAATCCCGCCACCCTGGGAGGGCTCGACACCCTCGGCGCCAAGCTGCAGGCGGCCTGGTTCCAGGCCGTCACACCGCGCACCGCCGGCTTCAATACCCTGGATACCGGCGCGCTGACCGACCCCACGGCGCTGCTGACCATGCTGCTGATGTTCATCGGCGCGGGGTCGGGGTCCACCGCCAGCGGCATCAAGGTCACCACCTTCGTGGTGCTGCTGCTGGTGGCGCGCGCCTTCATCCGCGGCAATGCGCAACCCGTGGCCTTCAGCCGGGCCATTCCCCAGGAAACCGTCATCAAGGCCGTGGCGGTGGCTCTGGCAGGCATGCTGCTGATATTTACCTGCCTGTTTCTGCTGACCGTGACCGAGTCCGGCAAGCCCTTCCTCGACCTGGCTTTCGAGAGTGTCTCGGCCTTCGGCACCGTCGGCCTGTCACGAGGCGTAACCGCCGACCTGAGCGCGGGAGGCCAGCTGACGCTCATCGTGACCATGCTGCTGGGGCGTGTCGGCCCTCTGTCGCTGGGCTATCTCATGTCCACGCAGCGCGACAAGGGACTGCGCTACGCCCGCGGCTCCGTGCAGATCGGCTGATTCCCTCTTCCGGCAGGCATGAAAACAAGAAGCCCCGCTTGGCACGGGGCAATTCAGCCAGCTCGGATCCAGACCGATTAGCTCCACGCTGCACCGTATCATGTGCGCTCCATCATCGGAGAATTATGGAGGGCTTGCAGGACAAGGATAGTTCAAGCTGGCTGGTGGAGTGGCTGCGAGGTGAGCAGGTTGGGGAGTTCAGGAGTGGGTGGTAGGGCCGAGGAATCGGTGGGCTGGTATAAACGACGAGGCAGCGCGGGCCCTTGCCCGTGCTGCAGGAGCAGGCAAAAGGCCCGGTGTGGGTCCATTTCCCCGGCCCCCAACGCAAAAACCCCGGCCGTTGGGCCGGGGTTTCGCGGGATAGATGCCTGACGATGACCTACTCTCGCATGGAGAAGCTCCACACTACCATCGGCGCTAAGCGGTTTCACT